>NZ_JADYTF010000009.1 GCF_021530995.1 Bacteroides caecigallinarum | reverse complement strand
AGGATATATACTCCTTATAGATGTCCCTGTCACCGGCTTCCAGCTTTCGGATCAGCTTGCTTTTGGGTATCTTTCCGCTGCCCAAGAGCCGGAACGGTCCCACATTATAAGCTAATGTACCCAGGAGTAGCGAATCCTTTCCCAGATGCCGGAACATGGCGCAAAACTTCCGAAGGTCTTTCCGCAGCAGCTCGTCAGCCTGCTGT
This sequence comes from Bacteroides caecigallinarum, assembly GCF_021530995.1. GTDB lineage: Bacteria > Bacteroidota > Bacteroidia > Bacteroidales > Bacteroidaceae > Phocaeicola > Phocaeicola faecigallinarum. The sequence continues at coordinate 52,920 of NZ_JADYTF010000009.1, read as the reverse complement.
CTTGTCATGGTGCGTGCCGAGTATTTCTCGCCCGGCTGGAGGCAATGCCCCCAGCCGACATAAGGATGGTTCTTTTCCGAGTGCCAACCCTCAAAATAGCGCACACACAAAAATGCCCTCTCAAATTCCGGCAACCTGAAAATCCTTGCTTCCTTGGCTGTTTCCCTTTCAGGTTCCTGTGCCGACAAAGTGCAGCCCAACGAAAGGAAACAGAGCAGTAACAACATCCTGTACCTCATTCACGGATTTGTTTGGAAGTGGACGGACTGACGGCTGGCACACTGTCGCTTTCCGTTTCTGAAGTGTTGGAGTTGTTGAAATCAAACTCCATTTCATGGGAGTTGCCGAAGTTATCCTCCACGACCACGATGAAATTCTGTGTTTCATCGCATTGCGAGGTGTAGTACAGACGGAACTTCTCGTTCTCCAGCAGGTAACGGTCGTTCGGCAGGAATACCGTACCGTTGTCCATCTTCAGTGTCCCTTTACCTTCATACTGGAAGTAACGTATCGTATAGAGTGTATTGGCAAAATTGCCCTCCTTCTTCATCTCACAGCGGATTTCCACGGTCTGCCCCTTTGCCACATCGTGAGGGACAGGCATGGTTTCCACCGTAAACGGGTAGCTCTGCTGTATGTCCATATCGTCATCGCAGGACGCAAAAAGTCCCGCAGCCAGGACAGCCATGCAGACTGCCACTGCCTTGAAAATTGATTTGCCTCTGTTGCTGTTATTATTCATAATCTTCATCATCTTATCTGATTTTAAGTTTGTTGTTATTCTGTTTGTTTATCCGTTGCTGCAAATACTCGTTCAGGTCCTTGCAGCCTTTGTATAACCCACGGCAGTCCGACACTTTCTCACCGTACCGCATCCGCAGTTTTTCCACCGCCCGGTGTCCGGCTTCATCGTTGTCGAGGTAGCACCGTATCCTTTCGTAACCGTCCAGATAACGGAAACTCCTGTCCACATTGGCGACCGAGTTCAGGACAAGGCTGTCGCCGTCCTCCGCCATGCCGAGCGTCACGGCGGACAGGAAGTCCATGAAGCCCTCATAAAGGCTGCAACTTTCAGCCTGCCCGTCCTTCCGCTTTATCAGGGATACGTCTTTGGGCGGTATGCACCCTTTGAAAAGCCGGTTCCGGAGTTCATAACCGCCGGACACATTGGAGAAGCCGACGGCGAAATATTTCTTCTTGTGGACGTAGTAGTTCAACTGGCAGCAGTAAAAGGACGCTGTATCGGGAGATATGCCACGTTCCACCAGATATTTCTTCAAAGCCTGATACCGCAGGGGCAAGACCTCCACGTCCTCAAAGGACGGTTCGGGAGTCTTTTTCCTGAAGGTGGAAGCATCCGGCTGCACCATAGGCACACCGGCACTTTCCGATATGAACCTTACCTGTGCGAGAAAATCACGGCTGTGGATAAACTCTCCGGCAAGATTGAAGATGTCACCGCCTATGCCCAGCCCGAAATCGTACCAGACATTCTTTTCCACATTCACACGGAAGGACGGTGTCCTTTCGCTCCTGTAAGGTGCCGAATACCACAATTCGTTTCCGCTTCTTCTTGTCGGTTCATGTCCCAGCCTTCGGAGAAAGTCCGCAATCGGTATCTGCCTCATTTCAGCTATATCCATACCCGTCCTAATTTATGATGAACTTGATACCTATTCCAAACTGCGTGTGGAGCTTTCTCGTGTCACCTCCCCAAAGACAACGCTCGCGCAGGCTGGCAAGCAGAGCCAGACGGTCAGCCACATACACCTCCATGTCGAGCGTCACCGCACCGCCATAGACAAAAGCGTCACTGTCGTGGAGCCTCGCCCCGTCATACAGCACCTTGTCGCCCCAGTTCACCGTTTCATATCCGGCAAGAGCGGAAACGCCGGCATAGAGAAACACGATTTTGCGGGCATCGGAAAGCACCTTGAAGTGGTAGCCGCCTTCGGCGGTAAACTGTGCCACCGGTATCTTCACATCATTGTACGGACTGTTTTTCAACAGGTATTCACCGCCCAGCGACCATTTGTTGCCGTTTTTCGTATAGGTCGAAAGAAGCGCCCCGAAACTGTGCCCTCCGTCATTGCCGCCCATCCTGAAACCGTCCGTCATTGCCGCCTTCACCTCGATGCCCTGCATTCCCGGCAGGCATCGCTGGGCGTTCGCCCGCCCCGTGAACAGGGCAAGCGACGCTGCCAGTGCTATCATGTACTTTCTCATGTTCATCGTACCTGAAGTTCGTTAATCGTTGTGGCTCGTACCAGATCCTCGTTCTCTACGGTAAAGGACTGGTGACGTCCTCCGTTCTTCTCATGCAGTTCCACCACGAGGCATTTGTCGTCCGGAATGGTGAACTTGGACATCGTGAACACGGTACGTTCCTTTTTCTTTCCCGGCACGCAGGTCACATAGTTCTGCGCACGGAGCGGAAGAATGACCTGTTCCTGCACGGCTGTACGCTTTGCCACCTTCTTGTCCACGATTTTCCATGTGATATAGTCCACGTCAAACGGGACGTTGCTCTGGTTCTTGATTTCCGTATGGAAATACAGAAGTCCGTTATGCGTATAGATGCCTTTGAGGATATACTGGATACCGAAACGCTTGCAGCCGATATGCTTCACCTCACGCTTGTTCTGTCTGTGGATGGACTTCATGATAAGACGCACCAGCATCGGACTTTCATTCCCCAGTTCCTTCAGGTAAATCTCCATCGCGTTGTTCGGACGGTTCACCGCTTCACCGTCGTGGATGAAGTCGCACATCTCCACATTGAGGAGCAGCGGCTCTTCCGCATATTTGACGTTGAAGGTGTAAAAGCCGCCGTCCTCCGTGATGACGCTCATGTTCGTCTCGTTCTGGAAATTTCTTACCGTAGCTTTCACTCTTATCACATTCTCAGCCCCGTCCGCTTTTCCGGCAATAAGGTTCGGTGAGCCCAGGTCCACGTAGCGCACCTCTGACGGAAAGATTATATGCACGGTTTTGTTGTAGGTCACTTCCAGTCCGTGCGGCGGTATCATGCGGTCAAAGGTCAGCTTGCGGGTCAGACCGTGATACAGGTCGCCGTCCGCCTCTTTCTGCGGATAGATTTCTTTGCTCAGAGAGAGTTTCTGAACCTCTTCCTGCTTCACTTCCTGAGCCGGTCTGTCACTTCCGTTTTCTTCGGCGGTCTTGTTTTCCTGCGCTTGGGCAGATACGATGCCCATAAACAGGGCGAACATCATAATTACTTTTTTCATTTTACTTTGGATTTAGTGGTAATAATAAATTGATAATTTTTTGTTGTTAATTTCTGTCCTGATACAGCATGACCTTGTATCCGGCTTTCAGATGTACCTTGACGGTACGCATCTTCTTGGCTATATACTGGCTTGTGCCCTGTATCAGCCCCTTGCCCAGATCGGAGGCGAGCTGTGCCTTCGCATCGGTGGAGATGTTGATGCTGCTGCCGAGCGATCCGCCCATATTGGCGGCTACCTCACGGACTGCGTTCATTTCCATCGAGTTCGGGATGAAGATTCCTTCCTGTCCGTCCGTGTCGTAAACGGAAAGCTCAACCGGAATGATCGTCCCCTCATGTTCCAGCGAAGTGACTGCTATGCCGAGACGTTCACCCTGAATCCTTGCCGCTCCGACAAGTACGGCATTGCGTGGGATGATTTTCTCCGCAACCGCCATCGGCTCCAGAAGCCGCAGCCGGACAGCCTGCCCGTCCGTCACGCTCTGTGCCCCATAGACACATGCCGATATGGTGTTCTTGTCCGATACCGTACGGCTTCCCACTGCCGTATGGAAACCCATGTTGCGCTCCTGTGCATACATGGCGGCAAATTCCGCATTGCTCATAGGCTGTGCAAGGGAGGAAACCACCTGTCTGGTAACCTGCTTGACCGGCATTGCCGTATGCTCTTCCGCCTTCCGTGCCGGCGATGCCTGTGCTGTCTGTTGTCCGTTCTGACCGCCCATGTATTTGGATGCCAGTTCATACGACTTTTCCATAAGCACCACCTGCTCGTCCATCGAGGAACCTTTTTCCTTCTCCCTTTCAAGTTCCGTTTCCAGCGAGGATATGCGCTCCATCAGCTCCTCCATTTCAGCACTGTTTCCCGAAGGCTGCTCATAGAAGTTGCCGAGCGTGGCGTTCAGGTCACGGTAGGCGGTGGCCGATGACCTGATTGTCTGCGAAGCCGGCGATGATGCCGTATCCGTATCACTTCCGCCACCGGGACTGGCAAGGTCGAAGTCCGGATTGTCCCCGGTCACGGAAACTTCCCGGTCGAACATGCTGCCGAGTTCCTGCATGGCATGGTTGCGGCTTGCCCTGCGTTCCTCCATTTCTCCCTGCTCGTAGGCTTTGACCTTGTCACCGATAATCTTCCTGTTGTCCTTGTCCGCATCCGGTATCTCCGTGTTGTAGCCCGTCGCACCCGGCTGTTCCTCCTTGTCGGAAGAGGGAGCGAATATCAGCCACATGGCACCGATGAAGACCAGAACCATTGCAGGCAGGACTATCATCTTCTGACGTTTCAGCCTTTGCGCCTCCGTCAGTGGTGTACGTTCCCTGTTCTTCTTTTCGGGGCTGTCCCCGTTCTCTTTTCTTGTTTCCTTATTTTCCATCCTTATACTGTTTTATAAAATTGTGATGAATCTTGCCGCCGCATTCTCCCTTTACGGGGAGCTGTCCGGCGTGTCCGATATTCAGTTTCCGTCCGTCATCACGTCCTATATCGTACAGCGACTTTCCGAACGTGTAAAGGGCAAGCGTGGCAAATACGGCCAGCATAGCCAGTATGATTCTTTTCCTTGTCTTTTGCGGAAGTCCGTCCAGATAGTCCTTCAGTCCGGAAACTATCCGCTCTCTTGTACCGCGGATTTTCTCATATGCCATCCGCAGCGGTTTCATTGCTTTTTCTTTCATTCCATTATCTTTTGACGGTTTGCAGGTCCTTGTTCTCTATGATGGTGAACCCCTCTATCGTGAATCCGTTGGGATTGTCGTCAGACCGCGAGGCGTTCAGCAGGCGGCAGGTCGTCACGAGGCTGCGCTCTGTGACGTTGCTCTGACGGATTATCTGCTGGGTGGCATAGGTGGTCGCACGGTAGGGATAATGCTCGAAATCGCACACCACGCTGTCCACTCTCAGCACCTGCGTGATATTGCCGGCAATGATGCGGTTGTAGTAGCCCTTTTCCGCAAAGTCCGAGTAATAGTTATACACGCTGCGGTCTGCCAGTAGCAGGGCACGTCTCACATTGTGCTCGATGGCGCTCTTCTCCGGTGACAGGGTAAAGAACAGTTCGTGAAAGCGACGTACATGCTCGCGGGCTTCCGCAGGACGGTTCTGTGAAAGGTCCTGCGAGAGAGCCAGCATCAGGCTCTTGCCGTTGTCCAGCACATAAATCTTTTCCCTCTGCTTCTCCGCAAAGCGGTAGGAACTCCATACGCTCCACACCGTTATCACGGTACACAGTGACAGGAAGACGATACCGAACAGGCGTATCTGCCTGAATGATGTTTCAATATTCTTCAATGACTTGAATTCCATATTACTTTATCTGTTTTTAGTTGTTCTGTTGGTTTATTTCAGCAGCTTGCCCACACGTCCCGTCACGTTTCCGGCGGTGGCACCGGCAACACTGCCTGTGAATCCGGCGGATTTTCCGGCTACCTGATTGACGTTGCGTCCGTAGTTGCCCATGCCTCCGGCCTGAATGATCCAGCCCGATACGGTCGGAATGGTAAAGTATCCGATAATCCCGATTATCATGAATACGATATACACGCCGTCGCTCGAATCAAGAGAGAAGTTCGGGTCCGCCTGCATACGTTCGATGTCGCTTTGCAGCATCAGTACCTGTATCTTTGCCAGCACCGTACTGAACATGTCCGATACGGGAAGCCACAGGTAAACCTGTATATAGCGGCAGATCCACTGCGTCAGCGTGCTCTGGAAACCGTCCCATACCGATATGGCGAAGGCTATCGGACCGAGTATCGCCAGCACCACGAGAAAGAACGTGCGTATGGTGTCTATGACAAGACCGGCAGCCTGGAACATTAGTTCGAGTATCTCGCGGAAGAAGTCACGCACGGACTTTTTCATGTTGTACATGCCACGTTCGATATACATTCCCGTCATGGTCACCACGTCCTCCGGCGACCAGCCCAGTTCGTCCAGCTGCCTGTCAAATTCCTCGTTGCTGACAAGATAGGCGGTTTCCGGATTGCGCATCATCGCCTCATGTTCAAGCTCGTCTTTCTGCTTGCGGTATTCGTTCATGTCCAGCGTTTCCGCCTCCAGTATCTTTGCCGTTCCCTGAACGATGGGCGACATGACCCCGTTGAGCGTTCCCAGAACAAGCGACGGGAAAAGCATGATGCAGAATCCTATCGCAAAGGGGCGCAGCATGGGGAACACCTCTATCGGTTCCGCCCTGGCAAGTGACTGCCACACACGGTAGGCGACATAGAACAGCGCACCCAGACCGGCAATCCCTTTCGCGACACCGGCCATGTCCTCGCACAGGGGCATCATCTCCTCGTAAAGCGAGCGGAGTATCTGATGAAGGTTTTCAAAGTCCATAGGCTACCAGTATCTTTCGTTTGCATTTCCGTAAAGACCCAGCACGCGGTCAAGGTCGTTTTTCTTTTTCGCACGCAGATAGCTTACCGAAATGTTCTTGTTGGTATAATAGCCGACAAGGTTCCGGTATCTTCTCATTTTCGAGTAGCAGCGTTCCACCACGTCCATGCGTTCCTTGTCCGTCATCGAGAGTGTGGTGATGTTCACCACGTTCTTCAGTTCCGTCAGCACGTCATTGCTTTCCTCAAGCAGTTTGGTATATCCGAACGCGATGGCTCCGAGTTCCTCCACGGTGAAGTTCTCGTCACGCATCATCTTCTGGAAACTGTTCACATAGATGTCCGTGATGTCGCCCACCATCAGGATGGTCTGCTGCACCTTTCTGGCGTCTTTTACAAGATTGTTCACCGATTTCAGCGCGTCATAATACTTCTTTCCCTGCTCGTAGATCTTGACGGTCTCCTGAAAGTTCTTGACCATATTCGTTGCGGTGGTCGAGGTATGCGCCACATTCTTCGAGGTGTTTATGATGCTTTGCGCAATGTTGGACGGGTCTATGACCGCCCATTGTGCGCTTGCCCTGCCTGCGTAAAGCAGGCACAGGCAGAAGATTGTCAGAATTTTTATTCTCATTTTCTTTCTTTGGATTTAGTGGTCATTATCGGTTTCATTGTCTGTCTTCCGCGTTGTCTGCTGCGGGAGTGGCCCTTATATAGTCCCCGTTCGGCGAGAAGGTCAGGATGTCCGTTTCCTCATTGTACGCCACATCTATGCGGAATCCGGTATTCATAAACAGGTTTCCGTTGTCTTCCATCTGCAGCAGATAGGTTTCCGGCTTCAGCTTGCGGCTTATGCCGCTGCGTTTGAATACGGTCACCTTGTACGCATTTCCTTCCTTGTAGATGAGCAGGTCGGGTTTGCTTTCCACGCTTTCCCAGTTACCGCAGATGCTTTCGCGCACGTCCTTGTCCTGTTCCATGTCACATGCCTGCATCACCAGTGATGCAAGTCCTATCAGACCGCCGCAAAGCAGTCTGAGCTGGGATTTTGTAATCTGAATGTCCATACTTTTTCTTTTTTTTGATGTTACTGTTGTTTTCTTTGTTATTTGCTCCGGTTCAGAAGCCCATTCTCCTGCCTTTCGGCCTGCAAGGGCGGATACCCGGTGCAGGGCGGTCCGGATTTTCCTTCCTTGGCTGTACCGCCTGTTTCTCCTTCGGCTTGCCGAACAGCTCGTCCGCGTCCGACCTTCTGCCCGTCATTCTCGAAAAGCGGCTGTCCAGTTCCCTGTATGCCTGTTCCACCTGCCTGAGAATGGTTTCGCGGGGAGCCTTGCGGTCAATTCCGTATTTGTCAAAGAAGCCGGGGTTGTAATGTACCGGGTCGTCATAATCTTTCCTTACGGTCATGCCTCCGAGCAGCAGAAGTTCCTTGTAAAGTCCTTCGATATACACTCTCGAAGGACTGCCGCAGATGCTTTCGTATGCCTTTTCCACTGCACGGGTAAGTCTTCCGCCGACTTTTCCGGCATCCGGGACTTCCCCTTTCTGTCTTTTCTCGCTGTACTGCCTGCTGTCCATTTCCTCAAGTTCCTTATACAGCCGGTAGTCTTCCGAAAAGCCGTACTGCTTCTGGATGTCTTCCGGTATGTCGGCACCGTATATGAGGAACTCCTTGAGCCGGGTGGCATGTCTTTCCGTTTCCTGCCTTTTCTGTTCGGCTCTCATGTATGCGTTGTCCATATCCATATTGTCAGTTTTTTTATTCATGAATCTTTTTCATTTTTCAGCCTTTCCGTTCTTCGCGCCTTCTTTCCGCAAGCTGCCGGATGGCTCCCTCTATGTTACCGCCCAGTTTTTCCGCCAGGCGGTAAACCTCCGTCTTTTCCGATTCTTCCGTCGTATAAGCCAGATATTCCTCCGGACTCACTTCCGTGGCATAGACTGCCGACTGCGTACCGCCAAGCCCTATCCACACCTCCTTGTAGAGCCGCGACGGGTTGTTCGCCATGTTGATGGAAAGAATCTGCGACTTCTCCTTTTCCGTCAGTCCGAGCAGGGTCTGTATCTGGTCGAACTTGTTCATGTACTTCCTCTGGTCAAGCAGTATCTTGCAGTCGGAATTGTTGATGATGCTCTCCTTGACCACGGGCGAGGAAATGATGTCGTCCACTTCCTGCGTGACGACAATCGCCTCGCCGAAATACTTTCTCACCGTCTTGTACATGTAGCGGAGATATTCCGCCATGTTCGCCGACGAGAGTGCTTTCCAGGCTTCTTCCACAATCAGCTGTTTTCTCACTCCCTTCAGGCGGCGCATCTTGTTGATGAACGCCTCCATGATGATGATGGTCACCACCGGAAACAGTTCGCGGTTTTCCTTTATGGAATCAATCTCGAACACGATGAACCGCTTGTTCAGCAGGTCGATGTTTTCCTCCGAGTTCAGCAGGAAGTCATAGCGTCCGCCCCTGTAGTATTGCCTCATGGTGGTCAGCATGTTGTCAATGTTGAAGTCGGACTTCTCTACCTTGATTTCACGTCCGGCCAGTTCACGGCGGTAGTCATCGCGCATGTATTCGTAAAAGGTGTTGAACGAGGGGACGATGCTCCGGTCTGCCTTGATACGCTCTATGTAGGCGTTCACGGCGCTGCCCAGCTCTCCGCTTTCGGTCTTTGATACTTTGTCGTCCTCCGATTTCCAGATGGTCAGCAGCAGGGTCTTGATGCTGTCCTTCTTCTCCACGTCAAACACATAGTCGTCCGTATAGAACGGATTGAACGAAATGGGCTTTTCCTCTGTGTAGGTATAATATACGCCGTCTTCGCCGTGTGTCTTGCGCCGGATCATTTCGCACAATCCCTGATACGAGTTTCCGGTATCCACAAGGACAACGTGCGTTCCCTGTTCATAATACTGCCGGACAAGATGGTTCATGAAGAACGACTTGCCGCTGCCGCTCGGTCCCAGCACGAACTTGTTGCGGTTGGTCGTGATGCCGCGTTTCATCGGAAGGTCGGAAATGTCGATGTGCAGCGGCTTTCCCGTCAGACGGTCCACCATCTTTATACCGAAAGGCGAAAGCGAGCTGCGGTAGTTGGTCTCTTCCGTAAAGAAGCATACCGCCTGTTCGGTGAAGGTGTAGAAGCTCTCTTCAGCAGGGAAATCGGCGGCATTGCCAGGTATGGCCGCCCAGAACAGGGTCGGACAGTCAACGGTGTTGTGCCGGGGCATACACTCCATGCTTGCCAGCTGGCTGCCCACGTCATTTTTGATGTGCCGGAGTTCCTCCGCATCATCGCTCCACGCCATGACATTGAAATGTGCGCGTACCGAGGTCAGCCCGTAGGAATGGGCTTCGTTCAGGTACTGGTCTATCCATTCACGGTTGATGCTGTTGCTCCTTGAATAGCGGGACAGGGATTGCATGTTGCGGGCGGACTTCTCGAACTTACGCAGGTTCTCCTCGCTGTTGTCCAGTATCACATACTGGTTATAGGCATGGTTGCATGGAAGCAGCAGTCCCACGGGACTGGCAAACGAAAGACGGCAGTCCGAGCGGTCGGTGGAAAGACGCTCATAGCGGCTGTCGGTAGCCACCTTGCCGGGCAGGTCCTCCGTGTCGGAAAGCGTGTGCAGGCACAGGTAATTGTCACCGATACGCATCCCCTTTGCCGAAAGGTCGATGTCCTGCAGGGCGACGTCGTTTTCAGACATCAGCGAAAAATAGCGTTCCAACAGTCCCTTCCTGTCGTCTGTGCCGACTATCTCATTCGTACCGAGCCGGCGCAGTCGGACAAAGCCGCTGTCGTTCATGATACGGGCGAACTGTTCTGTTGCCTCCAGAAACTTTTCCGATGTTTCCCTGTCCAGTTCCTTCGGGATGATGTGCCCCCTGCACAGCGTGCTGAAGTTGCTCTGCATCCGGTTGCGTTCCCTGGTCGTTTTCGTCAGGTACAGGTAGCAGGTGTGGCGCAGATAGGGTCGCTCGTTGAAATGACGCTCGAAGCTGCGCGAGAGGAAGCTCATGTCCTCCTTTTGCAGTTCCGGTCTGTACGTCTCACGGATGAACCAGTCCTGCTTGTGGACGATGGAGAAGTCCGGCAGCACCTTGATGGCCTTGCACCAGCACCCGTGTATCGCCTCGTACTCCGCACCCGTGACCGTGTAAAGCTCCGGCAGTTCGACTTCGTAGGCGACCGTCAGGTCGGCATCCTTTGATACGATGCAGCCGTGTTCCACTGCAAGCAGGGGGAACTTGTTTTCCAGTGTAGTTATTCTTGATACGTTTCTCATATTTTCTCTTCCTTTCTTTTTCGTTTAAGCAGCCGGGCAATGCGCCGACGGTTGGTCAGGTAACGGGGATGGCTTCTTGCGGCACCCAGCTTCATCAGCCCGTGTTCGCCGTACCGGGCATTCAGCGCGAAGGTCTGCCATACAAGGACGGAGGCGCCTGCCGCACCGATGCCGATACATATCCACTGGTCGGTTCCGACCATATAGAGGATGACGAACAGGACAAAGAGGGCCAGAAGCCCGCCCACGAAGATGAACAGGTATTGTGCCTTTAGTCCCTTGAACTCAACCGAACGGCCGATACCCTTGTTGATCGGATATTCAGCCATACCGTATATTAAAGGAAGAATGAACGGAGGATTGTCGCCGCCACAATCAGGAAGATACACGCACCGAACCACGAAGCGGCGGTCTTGCTGGTGTCAGGATCACCGGACGAGAATTTGCCATAGACCTTTACGCCGCCTATCAGACCGACAACGGCGCCGATGGCGTATATCAGCTTCGTTCCGGGGTCAAAATAGGAAGTGACCATTGAAGTGGCCTCGTTGATGCCTGCCAGTCCGTTGTCCTGTGCGAAAGCGGATGATGCGGCAGCGATGAGAAGTGCTGCCGAAAGGATGATTTTCTTGCTGTTCTTGATGTTTCTGTTCATAAATACTTTTTGTTTGTGCCGTCAAAGGGTGGATAGTCCTTCTTCCGGCGGTTCATACTGATTTTGTTTTTGGTTTAGTGGTCTCCCTTTTGGTTCCACGGACTTGGGATTGTCCGTTCCGGCAGGCGGTTACCTTGTATCCGCTTTCCGGGGGTCGGTACTACTGTTCTTTCTTCATTCCTTTTTGGTTGTCGTTGCATATTTGCGGATGTCAAACTCGTCGATGTTGTCGGGTACCAGAAACTCGACTTCCTGCTCTTTCAACCGGATTTCAATCAGCCCCTTGATACGGACGCTCATTTCGGTGGAACCTTCCATAAGCATGTCATACAGCTCCGTACCCTCCATTTCGACAAATACCTTTGCAGCCTGTTCACGTTCCGTCCGTGTCGCATCTGGATTTCGGGCGGTCTTGACGGCCTTTTCAATCTCGTCAAAGCTGCTGCCGGAAGCCTGACGTCTGTCCGGGGTTTCCTCTTCCGGTTCACCTTCGCCGTACTCAACCTCTTCAGGAGGTATGTTGCTGAATACTTCGTCGAACTTCTCTTCCGGTACCCGTGCCGTCTTCCTTTCGGCTTCGTCGGCAAAGGTAACATCATCACTCTGCACTTCCTCGCCTTTATCCGAAGTGGCAGCTTGTGGCTTCGGTACGGTAGTCATTGTCCGGGTTACCGTCATTCTGAAACGGCTCTTGCCGATGATTTCCGGTGCCGTGGCGGTGGCGGACGCATCCGCTTCCGGGCTGCTGTCCTTTTCCTCTGCATGGAGTGACTTCCAGATGCCTGCCAGTTTCCCGAAGAAGCGGAACAGCCTCGTTTCCATGATCCGGTCATACATGAGCAGGAACACGAACCATACGTTGCAGGCGACCGATACGGTCAATAGGATTGTGGTCAGGCTCATGGGCGTTTTCCGTCGTTTATGTTGGACTTATGTTTCTCACTCGCGCATTTTCTGTTTTCCTGTCTTCTTTTCATCGTTTCATTCTTATGGTTGATATTCCTTTTCATAATTCTTCTCGTACAGGCTTTTTATTGCCTCGTCGGACTGCCCGAAATGCAGGGTCAGCACATGGTCGATGTAGGCCGACATCGAGAGCCGGTCATGTCCGATGACCCGTATGATACGCCTGATGCGGTTATGGTATTCACGGCGTATATATGTCATTTTCCCGTCGCGTGCCCGCATCCCGGACTCCCGGATGAACAGCCGTTCATACTCCTTTTCGCTGTATTTGCCCCTTGCCGGTGAGGACGACACGATTTCCACGTTCGTCTGTATCCCGACGGTAATCATTTCCTTGCCGCTGTCATGCGGTCTTGCTTTTCTTTTTTTATGTTCCATTGTCGTTGATTTTTAGATTAAATCATCTCTTTGTTTCTTGTACAGTTCGTTGATCTGTTCCTTGTGCTGTTCCAGATGTTGCCGCAGTACGGTGTCCACGTAGCCGCCGACAGTTATCTCACGTCCGGCAATGTCATTCACGATTTTCAGAATCTTGCTGTGTACGTCGCGGCTGATATAGACACACTGGCGGGTTTTCAGCTCATTGCGGCGCAGAAACATCATATAGTCTTCCTCCTGCCGTTTCCGTCGGCTGCTTTCCCTTGACGTTTTCTCCTTTGCCGCCGGCGGTTCCGTTCCGCCTGTACTTTCTTCGGCCGGAACGGCAGGAGGTTCCTGTGCAGGCCGTGTGTTGCCGTCCTGCGTGCGTCTGCCGATAGAGGCGATCAACAGTTCCTCGTCAATGTCCTCCGTATTCACTTTCCTGCTGCCCATGCTCAACGCCCGGTAATGATTTTACATATCTCTTCCGAAAACTCGCGGATGCCGCTCCCTTTCAGGAGTGACGCCTCAGTGGGGAATATGGTCGAGCGGAACACGCTTTTTCGTTCTTCCGAAAGGTCGCGTCGGAATTTCTTGCTGTCCGGCAGGCGGGTCGAGAGTATCGAAAGTCCCATGTCCGCTATGACGTCCTCATAAACATCATACAGCCCGTTCTTCTCCCTGCCGTCCACCATCGTCCAGAACAGGTACAGTCCTTTGGTTTTCGACCGCCCCGTCGTCATGAGGTTGTTACGGAACATAGCGGCGAATTGCAGCGTACTTTCCACGACAAAGCGGTCGGCACTCATGGGGGCGAAGATATAGTCCATTTGCGACAGGGTTTTCACCACGCCGTTGCTTTTGAGCGTTCCCGGCATGTCAAAAAACACGATGTCCGGCTTGACCGCTTCCCCGCTTATCAGCTTTTCCGCGTCATCAAGGGCGTTCACCGCATCGCTGGCAATGACCGGATAGGCATTCCTTTTCAGCTTGCGGAAATGCTCGCAGGCGAGTGCCTTGAAGTACCGGCTCTCGTCAATCAGTTTTGTTTCGCGCTCACGGAGTCCGTAGATGCTGTGCTGCGGGGCATCGCAGTCTATCACGGCTACATTGTAACCTTTCACGTTGTGGAGATAGTTGGCGGCAAGCGCCGTAATGGTGGATTTTCCGATACCGCCTTTCTGTGTTGCGAATGCAACGAAGATTTCATTACTCATTGTCATAGATATTTAAGTTATTGATAAAATGATTTGTTGTTTCCATACAGAACCGGTGATTTCCGTTTCCGCTTCAATGAATCTGCAAACAGGCGGTTCATCACGTATCCGGTTCATTGGTGAAACAATGTTTCGGATAATTGGTGACTGACGACAGTACGTCATGAAATCATTGAATCTGTAAGTCACCGGATCATTGAATATGCAGTTATCTGCTGAACCGGATAACCGTTTCGGCAAATGTTTGCCGGTTTGAATTTTCGGGTATTGGATGATGTCATTTCTCATATCTTCAAATCACTGTTTTTTTGAATCACGATGCAAATAAACATGGAAATAATGGAAGTTGTATCACTTCCCGGACAACTGGCAGCATGTTGCGCCGATAGGCAGCGATTGGCTTACTTAATATACTATTCCACAACCGTTTATCACCGTAACTTTGCCCCCGAACGGCAGGGTTTCCCGCTACGGGCGAAGCCGTGGGTCTGAAGGTTTCCTTTCCAATCCGTCCCCGACGGATTTTTGTTGGCTCCAGCCAACAGCAAGATGTCTTTTCAGCGGCTCAAAATGATTTGAGCATCCCTGAAAAGCACTTGCCCTTGCAGGGGGCGGGCTTCCTCTCCGAAGTCGGGAAGCCTGAAAAACCTGCGGTGGAATGTCCCCAAGGCGGGGCTTGTGCCGTGTAACCGCTAAATCCTAAGTAATATGATTGAGAAAAAGAAGAACAGTCCGCCGAAAAAGGGCGGAAAGACCGGGAGAAATCCCAAAATCGACCCGGCGGTGTACCGCTACACCGTCCGTTTCAACGAGGTGGAGCACAACCGTTTCCTCGCCATGTTCGAGAAATCGGGTGTCTATGCCAGATCCGTATTCCTCAAGGAACACTTCTTCGGAAGACCGTTCAAGGTGCTGAAAGTGGACAAGACACTGGTGGAATATTGCACCAGACTGTCCGATTTTCATGCCCAGTTCCGGGCAGTGGGAACCAATTACAATCAGGTGGTCAAGGAACTGAGGATGCACTTTTCCGAGAAGAAGGCGATGGCGCTGCTCTTCCGGCTGGAGCAGGACACCATCGAACTTGTGAAGCTGAGCCGTCAGATTGTAGGGCTTTCTGAGGAACTGAAAGAATGGGCGGCGAAGAATGCCGTCATGGAAACGGGATTGGAGAACGACAAAAATCAGGGGTGATGGTAGCAAAAATCAGCATGGGAAGCTCGTTGTACGGCGCACTTGCCTACAACGGGGAGAAAATCAACGAGGCAAGGGGAAAGCTCCTTGCTACCAACAAGATCTATAACGACGGTACAGGCACGGTGGACATCGGACGTGCGTTGAACGACTTTCTGCTTTACATGCCCTCACAGACAAGGGTGGAGAAACCGGTGGTGCATATATCGCTCAATCCGCACCCGGAGGACAGGCTCACGGATACGGACCTGCAGAACATCGCAAGGGAATATCTGGAGAAGCTCGGTTTCGGGGAGCAGCCTTATATGATATATAAGCACGAGGATATAGACCGCCACCATGTGCATATCGTGACGGTCAATGTGGATGAGAACGGCAGGCGGCTCAACTGCGATTTCCTTTTTCGCCGCAGTGACCGCATACGCCGGGAGCTGGAGGAGAAATACGGGCTTCGTCCGGCAGAATGCCGGAGCGAGCGTCTTGAAAATCCGCTGCGCGGGGTGGACGTTTCCGCCGGTGATGTCAAGAGGCAGGTCGGCAACACCGTGAAGGCGGTATGCAGGCAATACCGTTTCCAGACGATGGGCGAATACCGTGCCCTTCTTTCCCTTTATAATGTGACCGTCGAGGAAACTCAGGGAAACGTGCGCGGACGTGAGTACCGCGGACTGGTCTATTCCGCCACGGACGGCGACGGGAACAAGGTCGGCAATCCGTTCAAGTCCTCGCTCTTCGGAAAGACGGTCGGCTATGATGCCGTGCAGAAGAAGTTCGCCTGTTCCGGACAGGACATCAGGGACAGGAAGCTGGCGGACGTGACAAAACGCACCGTACTTGCCGTACTGGGAGAAACGTATGACAAGGAGAAGTTCATTTCCCGGCTCAAAGAGAAGGGCATCGACACCGTGCTGCGCCACACGGAGGAAGGACGCATCTACGGAGCCACCTTCATCGACCACCGCACCGGCTGTGTGCTAAACGGCTCACGCATGGGCAAGGAACTTTCCGCAAATGCCTTGCAGGAACATTTCACCCTGCCGTATGCAGGACTCCCGCCGATCCGGCTCTCCGTTCCGGCGGAAGAACGCGAGGCGGCTTATACGCGCGATGCTTCCGATAGTGTAGATTATCCGGGCGGCATGGGGCTGTTCACTCCCGAAGGTCCGGCGGTCAATGCCGAAGAGGAAGCCTTTATCCGAGCCATGCAGCGTAAGAAGAAAAAGAAGAAGCGCAGGGGCTTGGGTATGTAATCAGATTTTTAACCGTTAAACAATTTCAATCAAATGTCACAACAGGAAGATGATTTGAGGGCACTTGCGAAAATCATGGATTTTCTTCGTGCCGTGAGTATTATTTTAGTGGTCATGAACGTGTATTGGTTCTGCTATGAGGCCATACGCCTCTGGGGGATTGACATCGGCGTGGTGGACAGGATACTGGTGAATTTCAACCGTACCGCCGGTCTGTTCCGTTCCGTCCTTTACACGAAGCTGTTCGCAGTCCTTCTGCTGGCACTCTCGTGTCTGGGAACCAAGGGCGTGAAAGGTGAGAAAATCACCTGGCGCAGGATATGGACGGCTCTTGCCGCAGGCTTTGTGCTGTTTTTCCTGAACTGGTGGATACTGGAGCTTCCGTTTCATGTCGCGACGGTCGCCTTTCTGTATATCCTTACCCTTTCGGCAGGATATATCTGTCTGCTGATGGGCGGACTGTGGATGTCACGCCTGCTGAAGCACAATCTCATGGACGATGTGTTCAACAACGAGAACGAGAGTTTCATGCAGGAAACCCGTCTGCTGGAGAATGACTATTCCGTGAATCTGCCCACCCGTTTTTATTACAGGAAGAAGTGGCATCAGGGATGGATCAATGTGGTCAATCCCTTCCGTGCAACCATCGTGCTGGGTACTCCGGGTTCCGGAAAATCCTATGCCGTGGTAAACAGCTTCATCAAGCAGCAGATTGAGAAGGGGTATAGTCAATATATCTATGATTTCAAGTATCCTGACCTTTCAACGATTGCCTATAACCACCTGCTCAACCACCTTGACGCATACAAGGTAAAGCCGAAGTTCTATGTGATAAACTTTGACGACCCGCGAAGGAGCCATCGCTGCAATCCCATTCACCCGGATTTCATGACGGACATCTCGGATGCTTATGAATCGGCATATACCATCATGCTCAACCTCAATAAAACGTGGGTGCAGAAGCAGGGGGACTTCTTTGTGGAGTCACCAATCATCCTTTTTGCGGCGATTATATGGTATCTCAAAATCTATCAGAACGGTAGATACTGTACCTTTCCCCATGCCATTGAGTTCCTGAACCGCAGGTACGAGGATATTTTCCCCATCCTTACCTCATATCCGGAGCTGGAGAACTACCTCAGTCCCTTTATGGATGCATGGCTGGGAGGGGCTGCCGAGCAGCTGATGGGTCAGATTGCATCGGCGAAAATCCCGCTTTCACGCATGATTTCACCGCAACTGTACTGGGTGATGAGCGACAGCGAGTTTACGCTCGACATCAACAATCCTGAAGAGCCGAAAGTCCTGTGTGTCGGGAACAATCCCGACCGCCAGAACATCTACGGTGCGGCACTGGGTTTGTATAACTCACGTATCGTCAAGCTGATAAACAAGAAGGGTATGCTCAAGTCTTCGGTGATTATTGACGAGCTACCCACCATCTATTTCAAGGGGCTGGACAACCTGATTGCCACGGCACGAAGCAACAAGGTCGCCGTATGTCTGGGATTTCAGGATTTCTCACAGCTTGTACGTGACTATGGGGACAAGGAAGCGAAGGTGGTGATGAACACTGTCGGCAACATCTTCTCCGGTCAGGTGGTGGGCGAAACCGCCAAGACGCTTTCGGAGAGGTTCGGAAAGGTCTTGCAGAAGCGTCAGTCCATATCCATCAACCGGCAGGACGTTTCCACCTCCATTAACACGCAGATGGACAGCCTTATCCCGCCGAGCAAGATTTCCGGCCTGACGCAGGGCATGTTTGTCGGTTCGGTGTCCGACAATTTCAATGAACGTATCGAACAGAAGATTTTCCATGCGGAGATTGTCGTGGACAATGCGAAGGTGGCGGCTGAAACGAAGGCTTACAAGCCTATTCCCGTCATTACGGATTTTACCGACGAGAACGGCAATGACTGTATGCAGGAAAAGGTGCAGGAAAACTATAACCGCATCAAGGAAGAGGTGAAAAAGATTGTCGCCGACGAGCTGGAGCGTATCGCGGGTGACGAGAACCTGAGCCATTTGTTGCAGCAGAAATAATCAAAAAGAGGTGGCGGAATCCATAGAACCGCCACCTCTTAAAATGAAGAACGCCTCCCAAGTATGCTGTCTTGCGACGCGCCCGGAAGGCTTATTATCTTTGAGTTTAACAAACTATCTTGTTCAGATGTTGCAAAGGTACGTTTTTTTTCTCAATCCGCAATACTTCGGACGGACTATTTTTCATCTTTCCAGATTTTTTCACTTTCCCAATCGGGTGGGAAGCCCATAGCATTCAGGGATATTACCCCTGCGTATTCATCCAACAGTCCTTTCAGGCGTTTTTTGAGTGGCGATGTAGGGTTGGCTGTCTGCAACATATAGTTCAGCATACACAGGAAATAGTATATCTTGCTTCTTTTCGCCGTTTCGGGATGGCTTATCCAATCAAGCCGCTTGGAGAATGAAAGACGTTCCGGCACGATGTTCAGGTCGCGGTTCCAAAGCCTTGCATGATGCGCACAGATGTTGCGCACATAGTTTACGGTGTGAAGCCACGAGCAGAATGTCCGTGGCGGGAGCACGAAATAGGAGGCTATGCCGTTGATGTCGGCACGTTGTTTCAATCCTGTACATATCCGTGACAGGTGATTGAAATACATGATTTCAACGCTCATCCAAGAGGGTGGGTTTTCCGGCGTGTCATACTTGTTCCGATAATGCTGTATGAACACCTCCGCCTTGTTGTTATGCAGTTGCTCCTTGATATGTTTCTGGATGTCACCATACACGTCTATGGTGACGGTTCTACCGTCACGTAGCGTTATTGTTTCCGGGGGATTGAAAATATCCTGCCTATCCTGCCAATGTGCCCCGTACTTGTGGCTTAACTGGTAGATAATCTGGGCGCGTATTGCCACCTCCAGCCGTTCAATCGCGTCAAAGACCAGCAGTCGCAGCTTTCTGTCGAATATGTACAGGTCATACACCATATCCCAAGTCGTACCTTCCTTGAATGCGTCAAGAATCGTTCCATTCTCACGCAGCTTATATGGCAGCATATATGCGCTCAACCGGTAATAACTGATGTTGGCAAGCAACCTCTCTGCACGCTTTTCGTCGGGAACGGTCATTCCTCTCGACTTCAGCAATTCCACTTGCTCCGTGTATGTCAATGGTGGTTTGTTATATATTTCCATGTTCCTATTGCACAAATTTCATGCAAAGGTACTGCTTTTAAGTGAGTTTCAAGAATAAATGAATGAAAACTATGAGATTGCAATACAGACGAATCCATAGCTGGCAACTGAAAAAGAAAACGGGCGGAGCAAGTTAAATCCTGTTCCGCCCATTTGTTTTGTCGGACAAAAAAACAGCTGATTATACTTGCTTTTAGAAAATATAAACAACAGGTGCATGGTCTGACAATTCTTCGGGGTATGCCAGTCTTCCATATTCTAATGGAGGATACATCTCAGAATATGCATAATCTAAGCACCCACCAGATTTCTGCGTTATTATAATTTGATTGTTTATTATTATAGGATAAAAATGATTTTGCGGAGATATAAGAGGTTGATTTCTAATAGCATCTATATTAAAATCACCAATGATTATAAAGGGATATGTCTTTCCTCGCATATACACTAAGATTTCTTGAAATTGCTGCAATGCAAAGTCTAGATCACCAGATTGAAGATGTATATTACATACATTTACTAATCCATGACCCGGATTGATCGTTGTAATAAGACCGCCACGAATATTACGAGTCATTGGCGGAATGTAAACATTGTCTTTAGAATACAAACACTTTTTTACATACGTTACCATACTGCATCTGAAATTAGTGTTTCCCCATTCATAATATATCGCATAATAATTATGTAATTGAGATACCCCTCTTGTGCGAGATGGCTGTTTACATTCCAATATCATAGGATTGCCGTCCTGTTTTTTTTGATCAAAACTACCTAAAGCATGTCCCGCTTCTTGTATGCATATTAAATCGTATTCACCGGTATTTAACAAATTCCTGATAAATTCGGGCTTTCTCGCCTGCCCATCATAGCCTTGAGCATTCCATGACAATATTTTCATTTCTTATCATTTTTTTCTTCCTACTCTATTTAATATTCGGATTTTCGGCCCCTCCGTTGTAAACCTACATGGCAAAGATAAATTCATCCTATCTGCCTTCCCAATCCGTTTTGCGAACGACGGAAATTCTTTGCAGACAGCAAAAAATAAAGGATTGCGTGATGCAATCCCTTAAAAACATTCTGGAAACGGAGTTTATCTCCTCATGCGTTCCAGCTCGTCATCCCGCTGCATTTTTTCATTCAGCTTCTTTTGCATACGGTCAAGAAAATAAGTACGGCTGTCATTTTTTCTGCGTTTGATGTCCGTATAGAAGCGGTAGCAATCTTTGGAGTTTACGCCGAAAAAAGAGTATAAGACAGGTGCAAGTTCTTTCAACGGAATTTCCCCGTCATTGATGCAGCCCATCTCGCTGATGCCATAAATCATTTCCACAAGGTCAATGGCATTGCCGGTCCATTTCAATGTAGGAACTGAATGGGCAGCAGAAGGAGGACTTGGATAGGAAGGAGATAGTGGTGGCACTTGTAAGCGGCTTGTGGAGATTTGCTTTTGCATCTTGCGGACAAAAGACAAGGCTTTGCGGACAAATAGGTCGGTATGGCTTTTCACCCCACCTGCAAGATACTGCGTGTTGTGATATTCCAGTTCGTTCTCGGCATACGCCAGTGCAATCTTTACACCGTCCGTATCGTTATCGGACAGCAGTTCGACAACCGCCTTGACAAAACACCCATAGGCAGCATTCAGATTGATTGTCTCATCATTTCCGTTTATAAGACCAAAAAATTCGGTTTCTGTCAATATAAGGTAATTCATATTTTTCTGTTTGAATGATACACTTTGATTATCAGTGTGCGCACATGAACTATGAGTACAAATGCTTTTCCGCAAACAGAAAAAAAACGGCAGGATTTTGTATCCTGCTGTTATACAATAGAATAGAGATAAAATATTTTTCAGCCATTGTATAAACGGCCAAAAAAACTGTTTCAAGATGAAACCGCGTTTCATTTTGAAACAACTGAATCCGCATTTCACGTTCCATTTTGGAACATGATACGGCTAATTATCTTCCACATCCACCTTACGGTATATGTGTCGCAAGGCTCCCGGCATACTTTTCTGTTCGATCAGTTTCCAATAGGATATTGGCAATTTTTTTTGAAACAGAAAGAAACCGGTACCTGCTATGAACGGTACGGTGTAGATAATAATTTCATCAACGATACGCATATTCAGCAGTGCATTGATAAAATCGGCATTCTGATGGGTCGCTTCAATCAGATAAACGGTGTTGTCGTCTTGTTTCTCATGTTCGGCTATCAATGTGGTCATTGAATAATCCGGTGAAAGTTCAAAGGTTGCCTTGTTATATATGTCTGAGATGCCATGACAATCTGGACGGAGCCACCAGCGTCCTTCAGTGTCCATATTCGCCAGACAGCCGTCTATCGAAAGTATTGCCAGCAATTGTATTTTCGCCATAATCTGAATTTCTTGGTCTTTCCGGTTCGCTTGGAATAAAAAAGTAGCGTGCTATCCACGCTACACCAAGCGTAGGCTCTGGAAAGCCCTTGAAAGGTTATATACGTGAATGCACGCTATGACAAAGCATAGCATAAGCACCACGCAATTTGTACCTTTCAGTGTCAATTTTCCAGATTTACGCTTGGACACCTTGCGTTCTTATGTCTATATCAGCAGACAGCCGGACATGATCCGACTGCCTGTTTTATTCCTAAACTTCTCCACAAAGATAGGAATTTGTGCGGATAATATGTTATTTTACAGCGGAAATATTCATTTTGGAGCTATTTATCGCCGTATTTCAGTCCATATTCCATCATTTTCCGGTATAATGTCGTACGACCTATACCCAATATCTGTGAAGCCATGTTCCGGTTACCTTCCGCTTGTTCCAATGCACGCAAGATACGTTCTTTTTCAAGTTCCTCATCTTTTAAGGTAAAGCAACAAGAAGTGCAGATATGTTCACCGGTTATTTCCAAATCTTTTGCAGACACCATATCTCCTGCCGTATGTAATACCGCAGCCTGTACCGTCAGACGCAGTTCACGCACGTTGCCCGGCCATGAATGGGTGAGCAGGGCTTTGCGTGCCGACTGGTCGAAGCCTTTCACGTTGCGTTCCAGCTCCATATTTGCCTGTTCACGGAAAAATTCCGAGAGAGGCATGATGTCATCACTGCTTTCCCGGAGTGGTGGTACAGTTACTGCATATTCCTGCAAGCGGTATAGCAGGTCTTGACGGAAACGCTTCTCCGATACGGCTTTCTGCAAATCCTCGTTGGTGGCTGCTATAATGCGCACATCGGC
The DNA here is from genome assembly GCF_021530995.1 of Bacteroides caecigallinarum. GTDB lineage: Bacteria > Bacteroidota > Bacteroidia > Bacteroidales > Bacteroidaceae > Phocaeicola > Phocaeicola faecigallinarum. Next base: position 29,967 of record NZ_JADYTF010000009.1, on the reverse strand, counting down.
TGTCTTGTCTTCCTTGCCGCCTACGGGTCGGTACCGCCGTTCCTGTATGGCACGCAACAGCATTTGTTGGGTGTCAGGGGTCAGGTTTCCCACCTCATCCAGAAACAGCGTGCCGCCTTCCGCTTCCTGAAAAAATCCGCTGCGGTTGGCATCCGCACCGGTAAACGCCCCTTTCACATGTCCGAAAAAGGCGGACTGTGCCAATGCCGGGGATAACGAACCGCAGTCCACTGCGACAAACGGCTTGTCCGCCCGTTTGCTTTTTTCGTGGATATACTGGGCGAAATGCTCCTTTCCGGTTCCGTTCTCGCCCAGAATCATCACACTCAGATTGGTTGGTGCGACAATCTTGGCGCGATGCTTTGCGGAAAGATACGCCTCGCTGGTACGTCTGAATATGGGGGCACGTCGTGTGCGTTCCTGTTCTTTCCTTATGGTCTGCACAAGTGGCAGCAGCCGTTCTTCTATCAGCCGTTTCGGGATATAGTCCTCAGAGCCGAGTTTCATGCTTTCCACTGCCGTATGTACCTCGGCGTAGTCGGTCATGACGATGAAGCGTTGCCGTTTGCCCTGATTGCGCATCCACTGCAACAGTCCGGTACATTCACCGTCGGGCAGGCGAAGGTCGGCAAGTATGATGTCCTCACTTTTCATCTTGTCCGCCAGCTTGCGGGCGGCTGACAGCGATGAAGCGGTTTCCGTTTCAAATCCTTCTCTGGCAAGCAGGTTGCATACATATTTGCAATAGACTGGATTGTCCTCAACCACAAAAACCTTCATCCTGTATCCTCCTTTCTTTTTTTGCCTGTTCTATGATACTTTGCCCCATGCGGACAACCGCATCGACAGCCCGGCTGATTTCATCTTCCGTACTGCCACCTTCCTTGTGTAACAGCCCGTGCAGTTTCCAAAGCGGCTTGTCGGCTCGGATCACGCTCCATGAGCTGCGCAGATGGTGTACCCATTCGTCCAGAGCCTTGAGGTCTTTCATCATGCCGGCCTGTTTCACTCCCTGCATTTCTTTTTCCGTAGCTTGGGTCAGTGTATCCAGCATTTCCTCCTTGTTGCCGTATGCCAACAGGGGGGATAAATCCGGTGAGTATTCCTGTTCCTTTATACCGACACATTTCTCGGATATTTGCAGCAGGTCTGGCAATGAGAATGGCTTGAAGAGGCAGCCCGAAAAACCGAAGTCAAGCAGGCTCTGTTCATCACAGTTGCCCCAGGCCGTAGTGACGATTACCGGAATGGTCTGTGAGTTGCCCACATTCGACGAGCGCAACAGTTTCAGCACGTCATATCCGTTTGTTTCAGGCATTCGCAGGTCTGTTATCAGCAAATCATAGTCCCGTTCCCGTATGGCTTCCATCAGGTCCGATGTATTGGCACATGTGTCACAGCGTATATTGCAGCTGCCATACATCTCTTTGGTCATGGCCAGTGTCATTTCATCATTGTCCAGAACCAGAACGGAGTAAAAAGCCGCATGGCGTCTGGCTGAAATTCCGGCCTTGCGCTTTTCTATCTCTATGATATTGTCGGCAAGAGGCATCGGCAATTTTACGGTAAACCGGCTGCCTTTGCCTTCCTCGCTTTCTACATCTACTGTTCCTCCCAGCAGGGTGACTGTGTTCTTGACTATCGGAAGTCCCAGTCCGAAACCGTCTTTGACGGCAGCATTCGGCAGGCGTTCAAAAGGTTCAAATATCTTTTCCTTCTGTTCATGGCTCATTCCTGTGCCTGTATCCTGCACGGTCAGTACAAGTTTCCCGGCTTCATAAGCCATGTCCAGTCCTACCGTACCGCTTTCCGTAAACTTGATGGCATTGCTCAGCAGATTGTTGCCGATCTGTACCAGCCGGTTGCGGTCACCCATCAGAATGATGTCGCTGCATCCGGTAATGCGCAGGGTCAGGTCTTTGGCTTCAGCCCGTGGTTCAAATTCTGTCTGAAGTATTTCAATCACATTTTTCAGGCGGAAGGGGACAGCGTTTGCCTGTTCTTTCCCGCTGTCAAGCCGGAAAAAGTTCAGCAGGGTATTCAGCATATCCGTCATTCTACCTGCCGCCTGCCTTATGTTTTGGGTATATTCTATTCTTTTGTTCTTATTTTCAGTCTGTGCCAGAAGTTCCCCGTAACCGTTGATGGCAGTCAGCGGTGTGCGGAGTTCATGCGTGACGGTCAGCATGATTTTCCGGCGGGCGGTAAGCAGTTGTTTGTTCTGTTCCACCGTCTTTTGCAGTTTGTCTATCAGTTCGTTTGTCTCTTTCTTATACTGACTGATACGTTTTACGTTCCGGTGGATGATAAAATACGAGAGCAGCAGCAGTAATGCTACAACTGCCGTCAGTCCGCCTACTTGCACCGACGATTGCCTGCGTATGGCGGCTAACTCTGTTTCTTGCTGTTGCAGGTCTGTCCGTATTCTCGCATCCATTTTCTTAATCATTCCTTGCAACTGGCAGTTCAGTTTCCTGTTTCTTACAGAAAGGCTGTCGGTGTATTGGCTCAACCTCTCGCTTTGTTCTTTCTGGCGGGCTATCACGTCACTGTTCAGCGTATTGAGCATGGAAGTCGTAACAGTCGGTTTCGCTTCTTCCTTTTTTCCGAACAGTCCTAAGAAACCTGTCCGTTTTCTTTTTGGGGGCTCTTCCTGCGAACTCTTGCGGGCTATTACTGGAACCCGTCGGGCTATTTTGTCTTTTATTTCTTCCTGTTCGTTGAGTACCAGCATGATTTTATTCAGCAGATTTTCCTTTTCAGCCAGCAGCCGGCAGACGCTGTCTATACGTTCGCTGCGATAGCTGGACTTGAACAGGCTGAGCAGACTGTCCACCTCCAGACGCTTCTTATGGTATATATTCATATCTTCCTCATTCCAGTCCAGCACGGTCTCACCAATAAGGGATAAATCCACCATTTTAACATATACCTCGTGTATGTCCTTGCGTAAACATCTTATCTTTTGGCTTGTAATCTCTAATTCCTGTCGTCTGTGCTGTTCGTTGAGCCAAATATAGACGATGCCGAAAATGACGAATAGTATCAGCACATATCCTGCCGCTATCTTGGTGCGCAGGTGTCTGGTTGCTATTGTTTTCTGTTTCATGCGGGTTACCTCATTTTTTATATTATTCTTTTCTCCTTATTAAAATGCAGCCCACTGACCTTACGGTAGCGGGCTGCGGTGTCTGTATGATGTTACCGGGCACAATACTCCCGCCCGGAATGGGAGTTCCTTTCTTTATTGGGGTTATACTTCGGTTATATTCCGTTTCGGGCGGAACTTTTCCCGCCCGACGGTTCACTGTTTCTTCAAGGTAGGCAATGCTCCGGTGAGTTCGTAACGCCACTCTGAACCTGCACTCTGCAATGCGGCGTTCATGGTATTCATAGCTTCCGTCCAGTCGTCCTCCACCTTCGTGGTTTCGCCAGTGCCTGCATGATTGTCACCAATGCCTTGTTTTTGGTTGTTCTCCCAGTAGCAGGCGGTCAGGGTGCCTTTACCTAATATAGCGTCCTCGAAATTCCGTCCCGTTACGCCGCCTGTGGTGGCACCATCCGGGCCGCTGACTGTTTCCGCAGCGTGATAGCAGGCGGTCAGGGTGCCAAGATCGTTGGACCCCGTTACGCCGCCTACATAGATAGGGTCGGTTCCGGTGCCTGTGCCGATCACGTTGCCCGTGGCATAGCAGGCGGTCAGGGTGCCACCTCCGTTGTATCCCACCACGCCGCCGGCATGGGAGTTGTTCGTACCGTCGTTTTCAACGGTCACGTCATCCGTGGCGTAGCAGCCGGTCAGGGAGGCCCCACTATTCGTTTCTCCCGCTATGCCGCCGGCAAAGATCACGCCCTTCACTGTGGCCGAGGAGTTGCACCCGGTGATGGAACCGCCCCATTGAGAGCCCACCACGCCACCTGCGAACGTTGTGCCGCTGACGCTGCCCGACACCGAGCAGTTTTCAATGGTACCCCAGCTATCTCCTGCCACGCCGCCGGCATAGCCCGAACTGTTGTCGCTTGTTATCTGTACGCCCTCCAGCACCACGTTCTTCACCGTGCCGTTCTCGTCGATATCTCCGAACAGGCCTGCATATTTATAACTTCCCGTAACGGTCAGCCCCGTGATGGTCTTGCCATTGCCGTCGAAGGTGCCGGTGTATGCTTTGTTATCATCTTTGCCTATCGGTGTCCAGTCGATGCCCTTCAGGTCGATGTTGCCGGTCAGGGTGATGTCGATGCCGGTATTTCCGTCGTTCACCAGCTTGGCGATGTTCTTCAGTCCCTCGGCGTTGTAGACCTCGTAGGTCTTGCCGTCCTCAGATACGGTGTATCCCGGGTCTTTTGCCGCAGCGAGGGAGACGGTGTAGGTATATTCCTCGCCCGCCTGCCAGTCGGTAGCCTCCTTCATCTTATAGACGAAGACCTTGCCGTTGGTGAAGGCGCAGGTGATGAAGGCCGTGCCCGTTGCCACACTTTGCGGGGCGACGAGGGCGGTGTAGGTGTCGCCGCCCTTGTCATACGGGGCGATTACGGCCGGGTTGCCGTTCTCGGTGGAGAGGCCGGTCAGCTTGACGGACGCCAGCCCCTCGGTGTAGTCCGTCAGGACGACGGTCACCCGCGCCGTGCGGTGGGTGAAGCGGAGCGTGGGGTTGCCGTAGCTCACCGGCTGGTTCTCGGCGGAAATAAAGTCGCTTCCCTCGAAGTCAGTCGGCGAACTTTGGTCGGCTCTTACCACCACGGCAGGCGGGGTGGTCTCGCCCTCGGTGTAGGGCCACCACGCCGTGACGGTGATGTCATCGTGGTTAGTCCAGTAGTGCGGGTCGGTGGAGGTCAGCGTGGCGCCGGTGTTGTCGGCGGTGGTGGGCGTCACGTCGTACGCCTTCACCGTGCCGCCCATCAGGACTGCCACGCTCTGCACGCCCTCCCAGTTCCCGTCCACCGGGGCACGGGTACCGGCGGTGGCGGTCGCGTCGGGGTTCAGCCCCGTGGCGGTGAAGACGATGGGTGTGCCTTCCGCCCCTTCCGGCAGGAAGCCCGCTTCGTCCCGCGTACAGGCGGCAAGGGCGAGCAGCAGGGCGAGGGCTGCGGATATATGGATGGTTGTTCGTTTCATGATGCGTGTTGTTTAGGGGTTGTTATTGTTTCTTTTGCAGTACGGGCAGGCCGTCCGTGCCAAGTTTCCATTGATAGTCGTTGCCGGTGAGGGCGGCGTTCATGCCATCGACAGCGTCCTGCCAAGTGGTCGTATCCTCCACCTTCGTGGCATCTACCGTTCCTCCCATATTATTATTTACTCCTTGTCCGGCATTGCCGCCCCAGTAGCAAGCGGTGACGGTGTTATTATTGTTACTGACTATGCCTCCTATATTGCGCTCCTTCAACTGTCCGTTATACCAACAGGCAGTGATGATGCCGGTGTCGAGGTTACTAACAGCAATGCCACCGACAGCACCGCTATTTGCAGTAATATCTCCCTTTACGGAGCAGGCGGTAATGGTACCGTAGTTGGCATATGCTATGCCGCCGGCCGCACCGTTTTGCTGCACAGTGTAGTTCACCTCTACTTGCAGGTTCTTCACCGTTCCGTCACTCCCGATACCGTCAAACAATGCGGCATTCTCGCCGTCTGTTGTGTTTGTGGTGATGGTCAGTCCTGTGATGCTGTGTCCCTGCCCGTCGAAGGTGCCTTGATAACCGTTATCAGGACCGAACCCACTGCCTATCGGTGTCCATGTCTCGTCAGTCAGGTCGATGTCGGCTGTGAGGGTGCAGTTGATGCTGAGGTCGCTCTGCGCGGCTTCGTTCCATGCCAGCAGGCCGTCTGCGTTATAGACCGTGTAGGTCTTGGTGGTGTTGTCGTAGATGTAGCCCAAATCCTCGGCTGCGCCGCTCTCGCCTTGGCCGGGTTCCCAGCCGCCGATGGTGCAGCCCTCCAGCGTCAGGCCGGTGGCGTTCACCTTGACGGTGTAGGTATAGCGGTTGCCCGCCTCCAGCACGACGTCGTTCTGCGGGCGGAAGTAGAAGTTGCCGCCGCCAAGTTCCACGCGGATGAACGGCTCGCCTTTCGCAACGGTCTGCGGGGCGGTCAGTGCCTCGTAGCTGTTGCCGCTTGCGTGGTAGGTCTGGATGGCGGTCGGGTTGCCGTTATCGGTGGACAGGCTCACGAGGCTCACTGTGGCACCGTCCACGCTCGTGAATCCTGTGCCGGGCTTCAGTTCGATTGCCACGCGTGCCGTGCGGTGGGTAAAGGTGAGTTTCGGGTCGTCAAATTTTACCGTCTGGTTTTCAGCAGAGATGAAGTCGCTGTTCTGGAAGTCTGCCAACTTGCTTTGGTCTTCGGCCACCTTCACGGCAGGCATCCGTGTGATGTCAGCCTTGTCGATAGGCCACCATGCCGATACGGTAATCGGGTCGCGGCTGGTCCAGTAGTGCGGGTCGTCCGTGCGTGAGAGCGTGGCGCTCTTGTATCCGTCGGCATCCGTAGCCGTTACGGTGTATTCCTTTACCGCGTCGCCCATCTTGAGAGCCACGGTCTGTACACCTTGCCAGTCGCCGTCCACGGTGGCACGGGTGGATGGGGCTGCCTGCGGCGTTGCCTCTACGGACAATCCGGTGGCACGGATGACTACGGGATATTCGCCTTCGGGCAGACGGTTGTCGTCGGCCAGTTCGTCCTGTGTGCAGGCAGCAAGGCCGAGCAGCAGCGCGGTGGCTGCGGGGATAAATAATCTATGTCTCATAATTCTTCATTCTTAATTAGTAATGTCTTACAGGTCAGCGCCCACTTCTCCGCCGTCTACATCGTTCCACTTTGCAATGGTGGCTTCGCTGACTTCAAGGCCTTTGTTGCGTACCTTGACGGTATAGGTATAGTTGTTTCCCGCCTGCAGTGCGCCTTCGGGCACGGTGAGCGTGGCATGATAATTCTGACTTCTGTAATTCACAGTCAACGGCAGGGAGGCAGCTGTCTGCGGGAAGAGGATGACCGATGACGTGAGGTTGCCGTCTGCCAGCTCCATGGTCAGTTCTCCGGTCTGTGCCCCGTCGTCTGCGGTGGCAATACCGTCGGCTGTGTTGAACGTACCGGTGAGTATCAATCCGTCCAGCGTGTAACGTTCAGGCTTGATCATACTGAAATCCACGCCGTCGCCCGCCTCGAAGGTAAGGGTTATCCGGCTCATGCGGTGGTGGAAGGAGTTGTCTGCACCGCCTTTGTCGGTTTTGTCGGTGAAGCTCACCACCGGGCTGTTTTTGTCTCCCGTGGCTCCTGAAGCAAAGAGGAAGTCGATGGCAGGCTGGTTCTGCTGCGCCGTGGCATCGGTCGTGGCTGCGAGGGTGCCTCCCGCTGCGTTGTACGGATAGTAGGCGCGGAAAGTATGGGTCTTTACATCTTCGATATAGATGACCTTTTCTTCTGCCTCAAATGTTCCGTTCTTCAGGATGAAAGGCACGTTGCCGTACCGGGTATCGTTGCCGATGTCGGTGACGCCGATGCGGTCTCCGCCAGTCCATGTGGTTCCGCTGGCACGGGTGGCAGGGGCGATGTCGGCGATAAACCGGGCGGCCACGGGACCGTCATTGTTCAGAATCTCGTTGTCGTTATTGCAGGCTGCCAGTGCGAGGGCGAGCGCCGCAAGTGCAAAAAATCTTGTCTTCATTATATCTGTCATTTTATTAGTTACAAATCGGCATTTACATCATCACCTTTCACTTCTTCCCAGCCGGTAATTCCGGCTCCGTCCACTTCCATGCCTTCGGGAGTCTCAACCAGCGTTCCGCCGAGGGTCAGCGATTCGCCCTTTCCGGTGTTGAACTCCTTGAGAGCTTCCGTAAGGTCGCTTTTCAACGTGGTGGGGGTCGGGTTGCCGTCAGCATAGCGGATTTCGCCCGTCAGCAACTGTTCCGTGCCGGTCACACCCAGCAGCCGCACCGTGGCTTTCCACTTGCCGGCATCATCACCTTCGGTTATCTTGGTGAAGGGCAGTACGACGCTCGAAGCGGCTCCGTAGGTATCGGTTGCGAAGTCGAGTGTTCCGGCTGCACCCGTCAGATGGGCAATAATCTCCGTGATGCGTCCGGCGGCATCACCCGTCGGTTCGACGACAAGCGTCAGCTCGCGTACCTGCTGCTTCATTGCGGCGGTCAGCGGATAGTCCTTGTCTTTCTCGATGCTCAACTGTTCCGTATAGGTGAAGAACCATCCCGGAGTATTGTTTACAAAGGCATCCGTGCCTGCCCGGTTTCCCGTGGCTGCGGCAACGGTGGCGGTGGTGCCGCTTACCGTGATTCCTTCAGCTGGGTTCCACACCGCAAGGGTGTAGTTGCCCGGAGCAAACAGATGGTCGGGTGTATGGGTGGCGGAAGTCTCCGTACCCGTATAGTCGCCCATGTTGACCGTCCATGTGGCAGGTATGTCGATGCCCTCACCGCGGGTCGACCAGTCGGCTGTCACCGCAATCTTCCCGTAGTCGGGATGCGGCGTGTCATAAAGCGTGTCCTTCACGCAGGAAGAGAGCAGCACGGCGGCTGCCATTCCCATCATATTTATATATTGTCTTGCTTTCATATTCGATTCCTCCGAGTTAGAATAACTTCCATACCAATGTCACACCGGCATTGATGGGGCCCCACCAGTCCTTTGTCTCGTTGCCACGGCGCACGCGCACACCGTCGATGACTTCATATTTCTCATAGTCGGCATTCAGGTAGCCCAAGCCGAGGTTGAAATCAAGATCTAATGCCTTGTTCAGCCGCAGCCGGTAGCCGGCAGTGATGCCGCCACCCATCAGGTCGCCCTGCTTGCCTGTTTCGGAGAGCTTGTAGTTGAACTGTCCGGCCTTGAACATAGCACCCAGATACCAGGCTTTCTTCTCACCCATGTAGTAACGCACTTCCGGAGCCACTTCCCAGAGGGCATAGCGGCGGTCTTTGTCGCTCCAGCTCCAAGAAGTCCACGAGCCGTTTACGGCAATGCCCCACGACGGGCAGATGCGCCATTCAAGTCCTAAATCGGGTGTCAGGGTGGCCCAGCGCAGCAGGTTGGCACGCAGGGAGAGATGATAATCATTTGTGATTTTGGTTTCCGACGGCATGTCGGCAAGTGTGTTTTGTTGAGCGGCTTTCTCTGCCTCTGCCTTTTCAGCGGCAAGTCGGGCTTCTTCCGCTTTGCGCTGCTCTTCGGCAAGTCGTTCCTGTTCGGCACGCTTCTCGGCTTCCAGTCGTTCGGCTTCCGCCTTGCGTCGTGCTTCCGCTTCCGCATCCGTCGCGGCTGTTTCCTTGACCGGCATCGTTAGGCGCACAGTGACAAAGTCTCCCTCTGTCGCATGGTTGCGGGTGATAAAGTTTTCTTCCTTGATTTCCGCACGGATAATCAGTTCGGATTTCACACGGTTCGAGCGAATTTTGGCTATCGCGAGGTTTTCTTTTTCGCCATTCAAGGAATTGCAGTAGCCATCGACATAAAGCGGCAACTTGCCGTCAAGAATGTCCGTCTTGTTGCTTTCAATGCACTCCAGCAGACGGGCGAGTTCCATGTCATTGCCGTTCCAGGGAACATAGAACATGTCCTTCTGCGGCACGAAGCGGAAGGTGTAGGTCGTGTCTGCTTTCTGCTGCGCAAAGACAGGAAAAGTTACTGCCGTCAGCCACAGAAACAGGGTAAGAAAAGTGATTTTTCTGCTCATATAAACTTGAATTTATTATCTTTGTCTTCCCCAAAGGTAATAAATGCCATTCAGCGCCCAAAATATTACAAAAACTTTTTCTGTTAAAATACAGTGTTTTATGGAAATTGTCGTTTGAGCACTTTTTTGTCGAATTACACTAGTGTCCGGAGAAAAAATCTCCGATAAGGTTTTATTTATTAAATATCAATAACTTGCAAGCATCAGAAGATTTTCCGATTAGAACTTCAGTAACACAAGGGTGACCGACACGCAATCAAGTTCAATTGCCGTGACCAGTTCATGGTGATGAGCTTTGCTCAGTTCACAGACAGAGCTGGTCTGAGAGATATTACTCAATCGGGCAGGTCCTCTTCCAGAGGACGGACATCCGGGATCTTTCTAATCAGCCGACAGTCCCCGTTAGTGTTCCGGAGACGGGTTCTGTCGTACAACTTACTTTATGGTAAAATTTCTCCGGACAGCAGTGTCTTTTCTTCTTATTAAAATGCAGCCCACTGACCTTACGGTAGCGGGCTGCGGTGTCTGTATGATGTTGCCGGGCACAAATGCTCCCGCCCGAAACGGGAGTTCCTGTTTGATGTCCTTTCGTATTTCGGGGCATTGCCCTTTTCCTATACCCTTTCATCGGGTGCGGGACAATACGGCAGAAAGGCAGGGGGTTGCATCAGCGGCCCTTTACCATTCGACCGTTTCGCCGTCCTCGAATCCTTCATGGATTCCGCTCGTGCATATCACCTGCACGGCATCCATCTGCAACACCTCGCAGAGCGGCGCTTCATAGCGCTCTTTTGTCGTTTCCATATACTTGTTGACAATTTGTTTTTACTGCAATACGGGTTCTCCGCCGTCCTCTTCGTAGCCGTCGTGATCGGCATTGACAGGAGCCTCTATAACATTGGTTGTGACATTGCTGTTTTCATCTGAATACCTGTCTAACATCCTGTCCCAAAACTCCTTCTTGGTGTCCCACAATGTCAGGGTCAGTTGCTGATTATCTTGCTGGTTCCCGCACTTCAAATCCCCCAAATATGCGTTATTGGTTATATCGAGAGCCGTCATCTTGTTGCCATGACACCACAAAATTTTAAGCTCTTCCAAAGTACTGACATCCAACGAGACAAGTTGATTACCGTTGCACTCCAAATCCGTCAGATTGGTCAGCCCGGTTACATCAAGGGTAGTCAGTTGATTATCGCTGCAGAATAAATTCTTCAGATTGGTCAGCCCGGTTACATCAAGGGTAGTCAGTTGATTACCGGCGCAAATCAAAAACATCAGTTTGGTCAGCTTGGTTACATCAAGGGTAGTCAATTGATTACCCCTGCAATCCAAAGTCTCCAGATCGGTCAGCTTGGTTACATCAAGGGTAGTCAGTTGATTATCGCTGCAGAATAAATTCTTCAGATTGGTCAGCTTGGTTACATCAAGGGTAGTCAATTGATTACCCATGCAATCCAAATGCTCCAGATCGGTGAAGTACTCAATGCCGGCAAGGCTGGTAATGTTTTTATTTTGCAAATCCAAGAAAGTTCCCCCATTCATTATTATTTGCAATTTGTTATCCTCATCCAGGGATACGGTGCCATCGGGGTTCGCCCTCCAGCCGATATTTGGGTTGGATTCTTTCACGGCATTGGCAAACGCCGCATTGAGGGCCTCGGTGAAATTGGCGATATCCAGTACGCCCAGGTTGGTAATCTTTCCGGCGGCGAAGGTCACCTCTTTTTGGGTGGTCTTGACGTATGTCTTGCCGCCTTCACCCATATAGTTCAGGGTAATGCCGCCCGTCAGCATGCCGGGAGCCACGACGAAGTAGTACTCCTCGCCTTTCGTGAAGGTTCCCGTCAGCGTTACCGACCGGGAAGCGCCGTCGTTGGCGGCCAGCGTGCCATCGGCGATGGTATAGGTCAGCCCGCCTGACAGTGCGTCGCTTTCTTGGTTGGCGGTCAGGGTAACTTCCGTCACACCCTCTGCGTCCACGGTGAACTTGGCCAGGGCGCAGAGGTTATGGAACGTCAGATTTTTGCTGCCGTCCGTCGCCTGTGCCCACGAGGGGTTCAGCCCTTCGGCAAAGCCGCCTGCCGTGGCTGTCTGCGTGGCGGGCAGGGTGAAGGTGATGGCAGTGTTGTCGAGGGTCAGCGTCCCGTCGTCGGTGTAGGGATAGAAGGCGGTGTAGGTATCGGTCACTTTGGCCTCACCTTCCAGGGTGGCGGTGCTGCCGCTGACTTCGGTTGCTTCAAACTTGCAGATGGTTTCCGTTCCGTCGTAGATGGCTACCAGGTCGCCCTGCGTCCAGTTGACGGCATGGCCGTCCTCGCCCAGCGAGGTACGTGTCTGCGGCATTCCGGCGGTGAAGGTCATGTGTACCTTCCCCGTGCTGCCGCTTTCGTTGTTCTCAATGATTTCTTCGTTGCCGCAGGCTGCCAACAGCAGGGCCAGTGCGGCGATGGTCATGTTTTTTGCTTTCATTGTTATATTTATTTGTTCAGAATTTACCAAATCACTTCGTCGCTGTCTTCAAAACCACGGTGTGTGGCACTGTAATCGCTGCCGCACAGCACGCCTTCATTCTGTATTTCAATAATCTCACATTTGGGAGCTTCGTAGCTCTCAAGGCTTGTTATTTTTTTATTGTCTTGCATTTTTTTATTTATTATGGTTAATTAATATACGTCAATTTGTCTATTATCCAACGGGGCATCCATGAAGTATTGCTGTAATCGAGCGTAAACGGAAACGCTGCCAGTCCGCCCAGCAACAGGAATATACTTGCTATAATGGTTATTTCGGTATTCATACGACTTTTGTTTTAATGGGTTAAACGGGGCATACGAATACGGAAAAGGGCGGAAAGCTCCCGTAAAAAGGAGTTTCCACCCTTGCATGTATTGATGATAATAAGTATATTAACGCGCGAAGATACGCCGGTCGCAATGTGTGTGTGTGTGTGTGTGTGTTTACACAAATCTCACACATATCCAAATTTACAAGACACTTTTTTGAATACAGGTATATGCACGATGCAGCGGACAACGGAATGTTGCCTGAACACATTACCCTATTTCCCAAAACTGATTGTAAATCGGAATACATTGTCATTCAATTATTAAATTCCGCTTGCAAAGTTAGCGGATTTTAACGGAAAGTGAGAGGACAATCTTAGAAAATTTGAAGGACAATTCAAGGAAAAATGCTCATAATGAGGGACAATTCAGGGAATTTCCTTAAATTGTCCTTCTGTATTCTTGTCCTGCATCCCGGATTTCAGGTTTCGGCTGTAAGTCCTTACATTGGAAAAACCGCAATGTGTGGCAATGTCTTCACGGCTTGCCGAAGGGTGTTCTTCCCGGTATCGGACAGCGGCCTCAATCCTGAGCCGGTTCAGTTCCTTATAAAAGGAACCGAAACGTTCTTTCATGACAATGGATACATATTTCCGGTTGCTCTTTACCGCATCTGCCAGTTCGCCGATTTTCAGGTTCGGATTCAGGTAAAGCCTGTCCTCGGTCAATGCTGCCCGTATTTTCGCTTCCAGTTCATCCTTGGCATCAACAGACAGCAGGCTGCTGCCGCTTCCCCGGTCGGACAGTACCGTTTCTATTTTTTCCGCTATGAGTTCTTCCGCTTCTTCCACCACTTCCCTGTATTCTTTCCGTTGCGGATGCAATATCCGTATCAAAAGTACGATGTGCATGACAGAAATGACCAGCTGGAACCACATGTTATAATTATGGTCGCCGGTGATAAACAGCCACCATGCGGCTCCCAGATACAGCACCGGCATGAATACGACAAAACCGGCAAAACGTACCGGAAAATCTTCACTGTTGGAATATTCTTCCTGCATGTGTAGGCGAATCTGGCGCAACAGCCAGCTTGTGGTATGCAACAGCATGGCTGTAAGCAGCAGGGAATATCCTCCGATAAGGAGAAGAAGCATATCACGATGGCGGTGGAGGGTATCTCCACCAATCCAGCCGTATATCCAACAGACCAGTATAATGACAAGAGGAATGATACCGGACAATACAAATATCAGTCTGCGGTGTCTTGTCTTGCTGAAGAAAAACCGGCGGAACGACAACACGCCCGCACCGGGCAACAGCAGCATAAGAAAAACACGCATAAAGAAGTATGCGTCCGGGCTGTCCATGCGGAAAAGCCATACCACAGGCAAGGCAAAACAGGCATAGACAATCGTGATGAGCTTGCGGGCCGGATAAAAATAGGTTTCTTCCTCGTCAAACGGACGGCACATGTGGAAATAACGCACCAACGCACAAAACAGTGACGTAACGACCAGTATCAGGCAGGATGCCGCATAATATATTTCAGGACCTTGTATTATCATTTCGGATTTCTAAAAATTTTGCGAATTTACAAAAATCCGTTCGTATTAGGCCTCTAATCAGAGCTTTTTATCATCTACCCCCCTTATTTTTCATATGTATGTCAAAGAACAATGGATTATTTCTTTATTTTTATGGCTTTTACTAAATGAAGCTCCTTTATCCCGAGTTTACGAAGTTCGGGTGAATGCACATAAATGACACCGACCTCATAAGTGTCGGGCTTCACATGAAAACTGTAAAGCAGATAACCGGTATATGGCTTGGCAAGCAGGCACGCATGGTAATGATACCTTCCGTCACTCACCGGAAAAATATACTCTTTCCCGCACAGACGCCTGAAAATGCCGTAGGCTTCGTCCTCGCTGAACACACGAACCATCCTGATGTCCGTGCAGTTGCGTGTATAGGGCTGACCGATGGCCTTGCCGTTCGGGAAAAGGACGGCAAGGATGCTGTCGGAATCCCCTTGCTCAGACGCAAATGACCTGATGTCGCCTGCCGACAAAACAAGCAACATCAGGATAAACATACGCAGGACGGCGTAACATACCGGATTATTTATACTTCTTGTACGCATTTTCCAATTTCATGTCATATTGGTTCTGGGCATAAGACGGACCGTTGTAATGACGGGCAAACTCTTTCCAGTCAAGTGTACGGAGATACTTGTCCCATTTGTTCCCTTGCAGGAAGCGGACGAACAGATCCAGCTGCCTGCCCTCGTTTTCCGTCATGTCACCGACGAACTCGCTTACATTCTTGCAGCCGCAAGCCTTGTAATTGAATCCCATGATCTGTGCCAGCCCCCAGCTTGCGGAAGAATCGGCGGCTTCACGATGGATGGCACGGGCTTTCTCCAGACGGTCATATTCCTTTATGCCGCCCTTATAGTGGCTTTTGTCCCACTTCGGATAAAGAATATCCTCGTTTCCTTTCCGGTATTTCTCCGGGTCGATACCTCTTTCCTTCAACTGGCTCCAGAAGATGTGGCCTTCAAAAAGTATGGTAGGATGCCCGGGGGAAAGGAAACCGCCCTTATTGCCAGTTTCCACTTCAAGAACGGCTTTGACCGCTGCCACTTCCACGCCGAGCAGACCGGCTGCTCTCTCATAATCGGCATCATTGATGCGATAGGAAGAAAGGGCGCGGGCATCCTCGTTCTGAAGCAAGTCCCAGGTACATTTGCCGACTATGCCGTCGGCGTCCAGTCGTCCGTCACGCTGGAATTTACGGACGGCAGCATCCGTTTCCGCGTCAAAAACACCTGTTCCGTTCACCTTATATCCCCACTTGCAGAGAAGTTGTTGGAGCAGTTCCACGTCCGGACCGGTCGAATTTAATCTGATTGTTTGCATAATCTTTTTTTTTAATGGTTATGTTGTTAAAATGAAAAGGAGCGGCGAGCCCCTCAATGCTTTTTCCGCACGCTCCTCAGGACGATATGAAACGGCATTATATCAATCCTTTGTTCATAGCTGTAACCTCATACAGGGCTTTATATACCCGGTAAAGGAACTGGAACAGTTCAGTTGCGCTGAACTCGCCGTCCTTACCGATACCGATGTCCTTGTTCTTTCCCGAAGGGTCGAAAAACAGGTTGTCGGGAAGTTGCGGACCGCTTTCCACCAATGACGGGTAGAACTTCTCTTTCCACAGCTTCATGTCTTCATCGTTGAACTTTACATTACCTTTTGTCTGCGGATACTTTGACACATACTTTTCCAGCATGGTTGCACAAGCCACCAGCATTTCGGACTGTCCGTCCAGACATTTTTCAAATGGATTCATAAATTACATTTTTTAAGAGTTGATAAAATATATGGTTAACAAACACTCTTTCCCTTTCGTCAGACGAAGGAAAAGCTTTTTCTCCGAGAGTATTTTTTTGTTGATCAGTTCAATTTTTCCTCCGTCTTGAAACGAGACACTGATTACGGTCTTGTCCCCTATACGCCGGGTTGTCAACCGCGACACTTCTACACGAGGTATGCTGAGCAGGAAAAGATAGGCGTCCACAAAATTTGCCGGACGTACCTTCCATTCCGCACGGTTGCCGTTCTTCCGTACGGAAAAGAGCCGTTTTTTGCTCAAATGTTCCAGCCGTTTGCAGATGATGTCGGCAGAAATGCTGCTTTCGGGGAATCCTTCAGGAGAAAGGGGCGGAATGTCCGGCATCGGAACCGGAGGTACACCGGGAGAATCCGGCGGGGTATCGGTATGCCTGTTCTCATAGGGTTCCTCTTTCCGGAGTCCCAGTGAGCGCAAAAACGCAACGTACCATCGGTGTATGGTGGACTTGACCCGTTTCCATGTTCCTTTTTTTTCCATGAGCGTTTTTTATCTGTTGAACTTGCTCTTTTTTTCCACATTCAGACGTGCCGCCTCCACTTTGGCAAGGGCGTTCAATGCTTTGGAAGACTGCCGGCGGTCAATGTTCAGTCTCAAATGGCAAAACGGACATTGCAGATAGGTAGCCGAAAGCAATTCTGTTATACTCGTGGCAATGAATCTGCCGCATTGCGGACAGGCAAACCCCGGAACACGTTGTTCTTGTTGATTATTGTTTGCCATTTCCTTCTTCCTCCTTATTTTCTTTTTCTGAAGATGGACCGTTTATATCTTCTATCTGAAGATTGTTGGTTGTCAGATGAAGCAGGTTCGCCACACCACCGGGCATGTCAGCCTGCTGCATCTTGACTTTTATCTTCATATTGGCTGTCAGCGATTGTTGCGTTGTCGTCTTCACACTGCCGCTGGCACTGCTTGGAGCCATAGATACACGCAGTTTGACACCGTCGTTGCTGTCTTCTTCCGATTGGGGTTCACCTTTCTTAAATGAAAATGTGGCATCCTTGTCCGCACTGATCGCATCTACGACCTGTATGTCGAAATCGAAATCCGCTTCTTTTACCTGCAACAGAGGAAGCGGGACAAGGGTCAGCAGCGGAATGCTGATTCTTTGCAGATGTGTGCCATTCACATCCTGGCTCGTGAATGTGAAATCAAGTGTCCGTAACTTGCCGCCCTTGCCCGTTTCCTTGTCGTATTCTTCAAATGCCAGTTCTATCAGGTAGCTCAGATACCTTCTGGCGGAAATGGTATCCGCGTCTATTGTGGCAACCAACGGGCCGGAAATAAGGTCTTTCAGTTCCATCACTTGGCTGCTGATGTTCTTTTGGTTATTCTCACTTGCCATGATTATGGGGTTTTATGTTGTACGATTGAATTTATTTGTTCTCATCCTGATATAGCCTGATGTCGCGAGGGTCAAGTTTCAGATGGAGTGTGTGGACACATTCGTCAGGAAGTTTCGCTATTTCTTCCGAATTAACCGTTACATCAAGAGAAGGAACGAATTTCTTGCGTTTCAAGTCCAAATCCTTCAGGGACTCGTCCAGCACCGTCTTGACCGACTGGCGGATGTCCTGCCTTACCTTTTCGCGGAGTAAAGTGCCGCCCGCCTGGTCAAAATGAAAATTGAAATCCTTGTTGTTAAGTACTTCTTCCTCGCAGGTCGAAATCACGCATTTCATGATTTGCCCCCGGTTGGCAGTACCGTCGTCGTTGATAAGTGTGAGGAATGACTCACGGAATGATTTAAGAATCTTACGACTCAGATAGGCACAAAAATCACGTTTCATATCCGGAGCGCTGTTCAGCATGAGTACGGGGTTGTCCTCCCCTTCAGCGCTGTTCGCGGGCATTGCTTCCTGAAATGTTTTCAGCACACTGGCCAATACGGTATTGGCAAGCTGCGAACTGATCTCTTTCGAGAGTGTCCGCAATGCCGGATAATTGATTTCAAACTGTTCCTTTTGGGCGGAATCGTCCTTTACTCCATATTGGATGCCCAGCTCGAGTTCACCGAGCGCAATGGCAGGCAGGTGAAACCTTTCCAGACGTCCGTCCCGTCTGTAAATCTCTTCCAGCGATGCGGCATACATGTTGGCTTCATGTTGTGCCGATACCATATCGCGGAGGATTGAACTGATAATTGTACTTAATTGAGCCATAAGATTCTTTTTTAGGTTTTAATGATCTGAATTACTGTTCTACTTTCACATTCAGCTTTTTGTCGGCATTGTCAGTAACTTCAACAGTGTAATCACCGATAGCCTTCAATTCAAAGACTGCGCTCTCTGCATTGGTTTCAGTAGCGTTGCAAGGATTTCCGTTTCCATCTGTTACTTTGACTTTTTCAGATTCGAACAGACCGTTGCAGTTCTTGTAAGTGACAATCAAAGTCGCATTGCCGTTCGGGTCAAGAGTCAACTTGCGAGCATTGACTTCAAGTGTACCTTTTGGATTGCTGACATCCATCGCGCTGCCCAACAGTTCAAGCACTTTTGCCAGACCTGCCGGCATACTGTCCTGTCCGGCCTTCACCGCCACGTCCATTGTGTATTCCACACTGTAACGTGAATCCTGTGTAGCCTTTGAGTCCTTTTTGGATGAATAGTTGGCTTTCATGTCTGCTTCCACGCTGAAAGGTCCCCAGCCGGCTTTGGCTTTGATGTTTGCCCCGGCATCTATCGCCTCAGAAGATGTGTTCTCCTGAACCGAAGAAGATGATGCAGAAATGTTGGCCTTGAAGTTGATGTCCACGTTCTGGATTGCAATGTACGGGATAGGTACAATGGTCAGCAACGGAACATTCAGCTGTACCATGCGTCCGTCCTGCATGAACTGGAACGATACGTTCACGGCTTCTTTCTGATTTGTCTGCGGATTAACCGTCAGACCTACTTCCTGAATAAACTGCCATGATGTCTGGGCTGCCATAGCCTGTGCTTCGATTGCAGCTTTCAACGGACCTCCGATAATGGAACCGAAGGGAATCGCTTGTAGTGCACTGGTTGCTACTTGCGAAGGGGTGGTGTCAATTGCCATAATGACCTCCTTTTTTTAATTGTTAATAATAAATTGTTTTAATGTAACCTGTAGGTTTACGATGGTAAATTTACGGGAGGCATATAAGTGGGGCAAATTTGTTTTACGAACTGCCGGAATCCTTTATGAACAACATTACAACGGATTCTTTCTGACACCGATAAAAGAGAAATGCTCAAAGAAATCTTTGCGGTATTCGCGACCTATCGGAATATATTGGCCGTTCATTCTTACACAGTTTCCAGCGATACTTTCAACATTTCTGACATTTACAATATATGAACGATGTATCCTCATAAACTTTTTCTGAGGGAGGTCTTTCATGATATTGGCCAGATTGATTGAAACCATCATTTTGTTTCCATCCCTAAAATGGATGCAACTGTAACTTCCGTCAGCCTTAATCCATAGAATATCTTCGTCATCCACTTTCAAATAATCTGTCTGGTTCCATATCAGCAGATACTTTTTCTTAATAGGGGTTGATGATTCTAAGTTCAATGCGATATTTCTACAACCCGAATTAACTTCAAATCGTATAGGCAATCCTGCCAGACTTTCAGGCAAGGTTATCACCAAAGATAGTTTCTCTTCCATATCTTAAGCATTTATAATTGGGGTAAATAACTACCTTTCTCATTATGGAAGAAAACCGTTTTATGAACGACTTAAATTCTTTGTAAACGGCATTGCTGCCTTTAATATTAGACAAATAAGATTTAGGTCCGTTACCACGTTTTACAAAACATTTTGATGCGATTTCATCCATTTTTTGAACTTCAAAATCACACAGACACGGTAAGAAAGAAATTTTCATTCATTTAAGAATGTATTTCTTTACAATTGCAACAAATAATCTCATAATAAAAGACGGCTGCCTTATGACAACCGTCTTTTAATTACAGTTTCAAACCTTTCGGTTTGCTTTCCTTTTGCAAATCACCCATTACATAGCCAGATTGCAGCTGCGGCTCCATAGGCACTGGTTTTGCCTCGGTTCCTTCCGGCAAGGACGGCTTTTCTCCGTCGGGGACACTCTCGCTGGGCGGAGCCAGCTCCAGCTGTATCTTGCGGTCCAGTGCGGCGAGTTCTGATTTAAGCTGTTTCAGCTCGTCCTCTTTCTTCCATGTCTTCCCGGCTATCTCCTGCAACTGCGGGATTTCACGCTCCAGCGTGGCGATCTTTTCCTTGTACTGGTCGATGATGCCCGGTATCCTTTCCAGTGCGTTCAGGAAATTCGTGGCGGCGGCATGTGTGTCAGCCATTGCCAGATGCCCGTTGTTGTAGGTGTACTTGTAATTGCCTTCTATGACAAAGCGGTTGTCGATAAACTCCAGACCTTCTTTGAGCGTCCTTTCGCTGACCACCTTGATGGGGAAGCCGTACAGTTCGCCCACACGCTTGTACTGTCCGCCGGTCGTGGCGTTCTTCGCTATCTCCTGCAGGCGTTTGCCGATGGATTTTTCATCCGTCTGTTCCAGTCCGTCCACCCGTATCGGATTCAGGCGGTTGCCGTCCATGTCGGTCTGTACCGCTGCCGTAAACTTTTCCCAGTCTTCCGTCATACCCCTGGCTTTCTCTATCGAGTCGGACAATGTGGCGGTTTTGGATTCAAGTTTCCGTTCGGTTTCGCGTCTGCCCTTGTTGAACGATTTGCGTTCACCCTCCAGCGAGGCTATCTTCTTCTCCAGCTTCGCCTTGTCCAGCAGGTCGGTGTTCCCCGACAGTATCGCCATGTATTCCGAAAAATTCATGCCGGATTTCTCGTCCATCGCTCCCTCGTCTATGGTTCTTGCGCCCATTGCACCGCTCTTCAGCTGACTGATGAACGTCTGCTTGCAGTGCAGCAGGTTGAACTTGTACGAGTCCAGCGACTTTTCCACCGCATAGATGATGACATCCACATTGTTGCCGGCAAAATGCTTGGCGATCTCGTTTCCCGCACGCACGCCACGCCCGTCACGCTGTGCAAGGTCGGACGGGCACCCACGGTGTGTCAAGATGATGGATGGCCACACATCGTTTCTGTGCGTTCACACCCGTACCCAGCATACTCGTCGAGCCGAACAGCACACGTACCGAACCTTCATTCATGGCGGCAATCACCGCCTTGCGTGCCTTTTCCGTCTTGCACTCCTGTATGAACCGGATTTCCTGTGCCGGTATGCCGTGGTCCTCCACTAATTTGCGCTTGATTTCGCTGTACACGTTCCAGCCTTCTCCCGTCTGGTAGGTTCCCAGATCCGAAAACACGAACTGCGTTCCTTTCTGTGCTTCATACCTGCGGTAGTACTCCGCTATCATCCTTGCGCAGTGGCTCGCTTTGTTGTCCGGGTGGTCTTCATATTCCGGGTCTATCATGCGCATGTCCAGTGCCATCTTCCTTGCGTAGTCCGTGGCGATGAGCATCTTCGCCTTTTCCTCCGTTTCCGACAACGGCAATCTGCCGAGCAGTGTGGCATCGCCCGTCTTGGCAAATTCCATCAGCTGTTTGATGAAATATTCCTGGTCGGGCGTGGGAGGTATGTTGTGCAGTATCTCGTTCTTGTGCGGACGGTCCACGCCCACATCCTCCGCTGTACGGTAGTCCGTTATCTCGTTGTAGAACGCCGCCAGCTCCGGCACCTTGATGAAGTAGCGGAAGCGTTCCTTCTGCACGATGTTGTTCGTCACATTGAACTCGAAATCCGTCGTTTTTTTGGCGAAAATTGCCGCCCATGCGTCAAAGCATCGGATGTCCTGCCTTTCCAGCTCCTTCGGACGCAGGTACTTGAAAAGCAGGTACAGCTCCGTCAGCGAGTTGCTGATGGTCGTGCCCGACAGGAACGTCGCTCCCAGATCTTTTCCCGTCCGCTCCTGAATGGTGCGGATAGCAAACAGCAGGTTCAGTGCCTTCTGGCTGCCTTCCGAGTTTCCCAGACCCGCCACACGGTCATGCCTTGTGTTGAACGTCAGGTTCTTGAACTGGTGCGACTCGTCTATGAAAATATGGTCGATGCCCATCTGCCTGAAGTCCACCACATCGTCCGTCCTCGACTTTATCGCGTGTTCTACCTTGTCCAGCTTGGCTTGCAGGTTGAACTTGCGTTTCTCCAGTCCTCTCAGCATCGCACGCGACACGTCCTTGCCCTGCGAGCGCAGCACTTCCAGATTTTCCTCCACCGTATCCAGCTCTGCCTGCAGGATGCGTTGTTGCAGTTCCGGCGACTGCGGGATTTTTCCGAACTGGTCGTGCGACATGATGATGCAGTCATAGTCATTGTTCTTGATGTTGTTGAAGAACCGAACGCGGTTAGCGGCTGAAAAGTCCTTTTCCGAGGCATACAGGATACGTGCGTTCGGATAGGCTGTCTGATAGGTCGCCGCAATTTCGGAGACATTCGCCTTCAGCCCGATAATCATCGGTTTGTGGGCAAGCCGGAGACGTTTCATTTCATGTGCTGCGATGCACATTATCAGCGTCTTGCCGGTTCCAACCTCATGGTCACAGATCCCGCCTCCGTTCTGTTTCAGCATCCAGACACAATCCTTCTGCGATGGGTAGATGCTTTTCACACCCCGGCTTTCCAGCCCCTTCATGTTCAGGTCGGGAAATGTCTGGTGCGAGCCGTCATATTTCGGTCGAACGAAGCAGTTGAACTTCCGGTTATACATGGTTGTCAGACGCTCCTTGAACTGTGGCGACTGTTCCTCCAGCCACTCAGTAAAGCCGTTGCGGATTTCGTCAATCTTTGCGTTGGCGAGTTGGATGCCCTCGCTGTCGCGTGCCTTGATGTCGTTTCCGTTTTCGTCCTCGCCGACCTTCTTCATCATGTCGGGGCAGGTGTTGTGCAGAGCGTGTTTCAGCAGACTCATGCCGTCATAGTTCCGGTAATAGCCCTTTACACAGAACTCCTCCCATATTTTCATGTTCTTGTAGGCACATGCCACCGAAAACTCGTCAAGGCTCGGCGAATAGGAGATTTTCACTTCCGTGTCAAACAGATGGCTCATGTAGGCGGCATAGATGCCTGTCGGAATCCATCGCTCGCCGAAATTGAAGTCCAGTTCCTCAAAACCGATACGCTGCGGCGTGGCGGCTTTCAGGGCTTCAAGAGACTGCTCCGCATCCGCAAGCCGCTCATGTCCGGGATGGTCGTTTATCCATTCTTCCACAAGCTCCGCCTTCTCTATCACGTTTCCGGCAATGAATCGGTCCTTTATCTCATAGCCCGAAACCAGCGGGTTGTAATAGATACGTTCCTGCAGGGCTCCGAGCAGTTCCTCTTCCGTACTATCGGTTATGGCACGCATGAAGTCGAGGTCTATGCCGCCATATCTGTTGAGCGAGGCGGACAGGGCTTCTTCGGGCGACCCGGCATTGACGTATGTTTCCACCGAAAAGGAAACGGGACGCTCGAAAATGTCCGCCTTCACGAATTTCCCCTCTTCGGCACGTTCCAGTGCAAGGACGTCACGCCCGGAGGCATCCATCATCAGAAGTTTTGCATTCTGTCTGGCGTTCAGGTTGCCGTAACGCATCACGAACTCGTCATAGGACACGTTCAGGTATTCACGCTGACGGCTGTCCTCCGTCCGGTTTTCCGCCTCATTCCGGTACAGGCGTTCATAGGCGTCACGGATGGATATATACAGCAGGGCCTTTTCCTTCTGGTAGCCTTTCAGGTCAAGCGGGTGGAAGGTGGCTCCATAGGGGGTGATGTCCCTCAGATACCCGACGGTGGTCCCTTCCGCCACCATTGAGCCGTCACGGTGATAGGCTTCCACCATCCCGCTGTACGGGTGCGGTGTCAGGTCGGCAGTTTCCTCCTTGGCAGGTTCCGTATCATATTCCGGGAACAGCGAAGCGGAAGTCGTTCCCGTCTGTCCGGATTGTACGGACGGATTCTCAGCCGTAGCGGTCATACCTTCCGGCAATGGGCTTTCATCTTCCGGTGCCTGTTCTGACCCGTGTGTCATGTCAGCCTGCTGCACCGGCCGGGAATCCGACGATGGCACAAACGCCGGGTCGAGGGTGTCTTTCATGCCGGACTTCGCAAGCAGTTCCTGTCTGTGTTTCTCCGCCTCATGCCTGAGCTGGATACGCACTTCGGGGGTAAGGTGCATCATGGTTTCGTAAAAACCGTTGATGGGCGGGTTTTCCTCCCAGTCTATATCCGCATATATGTCGTCCGGATGGGCTTGGACTGCCGTTTCTTTGGCTTCCACATCTTCCGCTTTCACATCTTTCACATCTTCCGCCTTTTCGTCTTCAGTCTCCGTTTGCGGGGAAACGGCAGATGCAGCCGCCGGTTTATCCGTAACCTTCGGCGTAACCTGTGCCTGCTTCTTGCCGTTCTTTTCCTTTGACTTGGCTGCGGACTTTTTCTTTTTGCCCGAAAGGGCCTGATTGCGTTCCTCTTCAGTATATTCCCACAGGTCAAAGAGTGTCAGCTGCACGGTTGGAGCCTGTTCCGGCTCATGCGTCCCGGTCTCCTGTCTTTCCGTAACCGGTTGTGCCTTTTCTTCTGTCGCTGCATCCCTGTTCTCCGGTTGCTGCCGGACGGGGTCAGGTTCGGGAACCTCCCTTTCCGCCTTCACTGTTTCAGTTTCCGGCATGGAGATGCTCATGGCGGATTGTACGGTCTGTTCCGCCGCTGTCCTGCGTCCATGATAAAGTTCCATGTCCAGACGTTTGCGCAAGTCCTCCGCAAGCATCCTGCCCAGGTCTGTCGCGATACCTTCCACACCTCCGCTGTGCGTATATATCATGGCGGGCTTTCCGTACGGGTCGGTACCCCTCTTCGCATCGGTATGTACGATACGTTCCGTGTGGTAGGCAAAATAGGCGTTCTCCGTCAGTCCGCCGTTATGTTCCGTCTGTATGATGGTCAGTACCCTCTCTTCCTGTGTCAGTTCTTTCTTTTGCAGGTCTTTTTGCAGGATGATCAGGTCGCTGCCGGCTTCCGTGCCTGCATTGTCGGTAAACAGGTTGTTGGGCAGTCGGATTGCCGATACCAGATTCGCCTTGCTGAACATCTCGTTCCTGACGGATACCTTCGAGCTGTTCAATACCCCCTGCGAGGTGATGAACGCCACGATGCCGCCGTCACGCACCGCATCCAGACCTTTCAGGAAGAAATAGTCATGGATGGCTTTCTGTGCCGAACGTCTGCCAAAGGATGCGCTGCGGCTGAACTCCGCATCGAACACTCCGAAATCCCCGAAAGGGATATTGGAGATGGCAAGGTCAAAATGGTTCAGAAACGGCTTTTCGATTTTCTCGAAACCCATCGTGCGGATTTTCTGTTCCGGGTAAAGGCAGCCCAGCAGCTTGCCCGTCAGCAGGTCCTTCTCGAAAGCCATCACATCCGCCTGCGGCTGGTATTGCAGCACCGCATCCACGAAAGCGCCCGTCCCGGCGGACGGTTCCAGTACGTGGTCGGGACGCACCTTGCGGTCATACAGGGCTTCCGTTATTGCACCCGTAACCTCCGCCGGCGTATAGAAGGCTGTCAATACCGATGATTTCAGCGAGTCCACATAACTTTTGTATTCCCTTTCATCCCGGCTGTTCTCACGGATCAGCCGGTGCAGTTCGATGGTCGGGGCAAACAGGTCGAGGTCAGATTTCGCCCAATGGACGGCATCCGTCAGTTCTCTGGCGGGATTCAGTATGCACTTCAGTCCCCCGAAGCCGCAATACCTTTCCAGCAGCACACGTTCACGCGCGGTGGGCGTGCGCTGTTCCTTCTCCAGTGTGAATGCCGTCCGTATCGCCTCGATGTTGTCGCGCAGTTTCTGCTTGCGGTTAAATGCCATACTCCCTCAGGTAAAGGACGACGGCTCCCGTCAGCTCCGTATAGAGCAGGTCATAGTCGGACGACAGGGCGAACTGGTCGTCTGACAGGTCGTAAATGGAGAATACGTTGCCCACAAGCGGCAGCAGTTTCTCTACAAAGCCCTCACGCGCGTCTTCCGGAATCTCTTCATGAAACTCGCTTTCCACGACTTCACGCAGGATGGCGTATCGGGAATAGTGCAGGCCGTGGACGAGTGCGGACATGGCAATCTCCTGCGCACCGTCGGGAGTGTACCCCTCAAGCCTTGCACGCTCATAGGCTTCTGCGGCTTCATCGGCACGCGCCTTCACGAAGGCGGCATCGGAAGCCTGTTCAAACTTGTTTTCCTTGAGATAGTTCAGCAGATACAGACCGTAATAGGAAAGTTCGGTCTGTTCAAGATTCTTCTTGTTCATTTTTACAATGGATTTAGTGATTTGACAAATGTCCGGATATACGGGGAAGGGGAAGAAAAAGGCACCCGGTATCCCTCCGAGTGCCACCACTAAATCCAAAGTCTTGATCAGTATGATGATTTATGAACCTTGAATCAGTGGCAAAGGTAGTCCAATCCGGATGAAATACGAAATAATTTCCGCTGATAATTCATCCGAAAGGCGGATTATCCCTTACTTCCCATTCCTCACTTTCTCTTTTTTGCGGATGCCGCACCGTCCTTTCTTTCCGGAAAGACAAAACCGGTGTTGAAGTCGGCATCAAAGACCAGGGCGGCATCGAAACGCTTGCCCTGCTTGTTCTTGAATCCCTTCAGGACACCCGTCTTTCCCTTTGTCAGCAGTTCCCTGATTTCATCGTCGGTAAGCATCCTGTTGGCTTTCAGCCTGAATATGGGCAGGCCGCATTCCGTGTTGTCGCATCGTACCACCTTGCCGAAGAACTGCATCCTGCCCGTTCCGCACTTGGGACACGTGCAGCCTGAATCCTTTTTCCCGAACAGCTTTTCGCACGACAGCAGTTCGGAGGTGATGGACGTCGCATATTCCTCAATCTCCTTGCGGAACTTTCCGACAGGCATCTCTCCGCGTTCGATACACGCCAGTTCCTTTTCCCATTCGCCGGTCATGGCTACGTCGGCAATGCGCATGGTCTTGACAATGGAATAGAGGGCAAGCCCTTTTTCTGTGGGCACAAGGCATTTCTTCTGCCTTGTCACATATTCGCGGGCAAAGAGCGTTTCAATGACGGAGGCACGGGTGGCGGGAGTTCCGATACCGCAGTCCTTCAGTGCCTGACGCAGTTCCTCGTCCTCGATTTCCCTGCCGGCCGTTTCCATCGCCGAGAGCAGGGTGGCTTCCGTATGGAGAGGCTTGGGCTTGGTCTTTCCTTCGGTCATGGAACAGCCGCTGAGGTGCAGCAGTTCCCCTTCTTTCCAGTCCGGAAGTATCGTCTCTTCCTGTTCTTCCTTGCAGACGACACGCCATCCGGCCTGTTTCACTACATGACCTTTGGCTGAGAACACCACGCCGGAACATTCCACCGTGACGGCTGTCACGTCCTTCACGCATTTTTCCGAAAAGGCTTCTATCATGCGTCCCGCTATCAGATGGTACACCTTGCTTTCATCTTCGGAAAGGAACAGGGGCTTTTCTCCCGTAACCAGCAGTGCGTGATGGTCTGTTACCTTGCTGTCATCAACGCTTCTTCGGGTAGGCTCCGGCTTTTGCGGGATTTTGCCGCTCCATTGTGAGAGCCTGCCGATGAAAGCCAGCAGTTTTGGTATTTCCGCAAAGACATCTTCCGGGATGTATCGGCTGCCGGTTCGGGGATAGGTGACGAGTTTCTTCTCATAAAGTTTCTGCGTGATGTCGAGTGTTTGCTCTGCCGTGAACCCGTACTTCGTGTTCGCATCCTTCTGGAGTGTGGTCAGGTCATACAGAAGCGGTGTTTCTTCGATTTTCTCCTTTCGTTCGACTTTCACGACAGTAGCCGTGTTGCTCTCCTTTACATTATTATATAGGGCTGTTGCGGTTGCCTTGTCCTTCCATTTCTCCACCGACGGCATTTTCACAACTCCGTCACTGTCCTGTACCTTTGCCGAGATATGCAGCTGCCAGAAGGCTTCGGGGGTGAAACGGCGGTTTTCCCAATAACGTTCACAGATCATCGCCAGTGTCGGCGTCTGGACACGTCCCACCGAGTAGGTTCCGCGTCCGGCTGCGATGGACAGTGCCTGCGTTCCGTTTATCCCCACCAGCCAGTCGGCTTCACTTCGGGCTTTGGCGGCATGGTAAAGGTTGTCATACTTGCTTCCGTCTTCAAGATGTTTCAGTCCCTCACGGATAGCCTTGTCCGTCAGGCTGCTTATCCACAGACGCACGAACGGGACCGTACAGCCGATATAATGATAGAGGTATCGGAATATCAGCTCACCCTCGCGGCCGGCATCGGTCGCCACAATAATCTGCTCGCTGTCCTTGAACAGTCTGGTAATGATTTTTATCTGGGCGACCACGCTGCTGTCCGCCTTGTATCCTTTTTCCGTCCTTACCTGTCGGGGAACAAGCGTGAAGGTTTCGGGAATGATGGGCAGGTTGCTGCGTACAAAGCCGTGCAGGTTGTATTCTTCCGGCATGGCGGGCTGGACAAGATGTCCGAATGCCCATGTCACATTATAACCGTTTCCGGTCAGATAACCTTCCTCTCGCTTGCCGGCACCCACGATGCGGGCAATTTCACGTGCCACACTGGGCTTTTCTGCTATGATTGTTTTCATACTGATTTGTTTTGATTCTGTTTTTTATGTTTTTGGATTTAGTGGTGTGCGGGACTATACTTTCATGCCTTTGTTTTTCTTGGGCTTTTCCTGCTGCTGCTTCTGTGCGTCATCCTTCGGGGCTGACTGTCCCTGCTGCAGCGGCTCTTTGATATTCTTGGTCGCTTCGTTCGTCTTGCCCTCGCTGTTTACGGCCACCTGTGTCCGGCTTTCGTTCGACGGGGCGACTTTCTGGGCATTGTCCGGATTTTCATCGTAGCGGTATGGGCGTCCCTTTTCCGGATTGAACTTGACATACATGATGGCGTGCTGCCCCTGCTTGTCCGTCACGTTCTCCAGTCTGATGGTCTTGCCTGCCTTGTAGTCCGCCTGCTGCTGTTCCGTCAGGGGCTTGCCGCACCATTTGGTGATGCCGCGGATGCTGCCGTCCTCGTTCGTCCATGTGTTCCTTTTCTGCTGCTTCGCATCCTGCTTTTCAGCGTCGTTCATGTCCGGTTCCAGTTCCGGCAGTTCCGTGTTGTCCTGTTTCTGTACGGTACGCGGGGACTTTCCGGTGCCCGGCACGAACTCGACACCGCGCTGTTCCACATTCACCTGCAGGGTCGTTACGAACTTCCTTCCGTCATTGCGTTCCACCAGCTTGTCTTTTACCGGCAGCCCCGCACGGAGCATTTCCTGCTCCTGTTTGGTGATTTCCGTCTTTCCGATTCTTTCCGGTATGCGTACCTTGCTGGCAGGGACATCGGTGATTTCGTTCGTCTTGCGGTCAATGCTGATGTACGAGGGGATAATCTCTCCGGTTTCCTTGTCCACAAGGTCAATCACACGCCCCATGTTGCCGGTAGCCTTCAGGTTCCTTTTGTCGTATTCCGAGAACTTGTGTCCTTTGTATTCGTCAAGTTTCTGTTCCTTGCGGATGAAATGCGGTACAAGACCGATGCTGCCGTCCTCGTTTTTCCTGAATGACAGGCGGGCATCCAGTTCAAAGGTTTCCTCCCCGAACTTTGGGGACACTTTCACCAGATCCGACTTGCCGTAGTTGAGCATCTTCTGCAGGTCACCGGACTTTTCAAGCTCCTCACGGTCGATGCCCCATTTCTCTTTCAGTTCCTGCCAGTTGATTGAACTCTCGTCAATGGGCTGGTAGCCTTGTCGGGTCTGAGGCTTTTCCTGCGTTTTTTCCTGTTTCTGTTCCATGTTTTCCTGTTTTTGGGTTTCACCCTGTTCCTCTTTCTTTTCCGTTTTCTCTTCTTCCGCCTGCATCTGATAGGGGAATGTGTCCACCTTGTGCGGGGCAAGGATGTCCTTGTTCTGATAGGGATGCTGCAGCAGGTCCTTCATCACTCCCAGAAGTGAATCCACCTGATCCGCCGCTATGCGGTAGAAACCGAAGCGGCTGGGTTCCTTGCATTGCCGGAAGAAGTTTTTGAAAAAGTTGTCGAGCATGTCGCCATGCTTGTCGAACAGTAGAAAATCCTTTG
>NZ_JADYTF010000099.1 GCF_021530995.1 Bacteroides caecigallinarum | reverse complement strand
GCTTGGTCGAGTTGCTCCTCAGCAGAGCTCGCCTCCTCTTTGATCCACGAGGCAAAGTTAACACTTTCCTCCTTGAATCTACTACTTTTAAAGACCAAAACGTTGCACTTCGTTTTGGAATCTACAGAAAAAATAAGTCTTTTGTATATAATCAGAAAAAATAAACCTCTCTTCCCATAATATAATCCGGAAGAGAGGTTTATAATATTGTATGGAGTAGGGATTACTTATAGTCTTCCCAGCTCTTTATAGCTATATCGTCAATGCTCATTGAGCAGAATGCATTGATGAATGCGCTTGCAAGGCGTGCGTTTGTTACAAGAGGAATATTCAAATCCACAGCGGCACGACGGATCTTGTAACCGTTTTCAAGTTCGGTTGGGGTAAGGTCGCGTGGGATATTTACCACCATGTCTATTTCCTTCTTGTGCAACATTTCAAGAGCCTGAGGATGTCCTTCTTCGCTTGGCCAGTAAACGCGGGTATTTTCTACACCGTTTTCTGTAAGGAACTTAGCAGAACCACCTGTAGCGAAGATGTTGTAACCTTTAGCCTTGAGGGCACGTGCAGCCTGAAGCAGGTCAACTTTCTGTTTCAGTGTACCTGTTGACATAAGGATGTTCTTTTCAGGGATGCGGTAACCTACAGAAAGCATAGCCTTCAAAACTGCGCATGAAGTATCGTCGCCGATACATCCCACCTCACCTGTAGATGCCATATCAACACCCAATACAGGGTCAGCCTTCTGCAGACGGTTGAATGAGAACTGGCTTGCCTTGATACCTACATAGTCGAGGTCGAACAGGTTCTTTTCAGGTTTTTCAACCGGCAGACCGAGCATAACCTTAGTTGCAAGTTCGATGAAGTTAATCTTCAATACCTTGCTTACGAATGGGAACGAACGGCTGGCACGCAAGTTACATTCGATAACCTTGATATCGTTTTCGCGTGCGAGGAACTGGATGTTGAACGGACCGGAGATGTTAAGTTCTTTCGCAATCTGTCGGGAGATACGCTTGATGCGGCGTACTGTCTCAACATAAAGTTTCTGTGGAGGGAACTGGATAGTAGCGTCACCTGAGTGTACACCGGCAAACTCGATGTGTTCAGAAATAGCGTATGCCACGATTTCACCGTTCTGTGCCACAGCGTCCATTTCAACTTCCTTGGCATGTTCGATGAACTGGCTCACTACCACAGGGTGTTTCTTCGATACGTTGGCTGCAAGCTGCAGGAAGCGTTCAAGTTCTTCCTGGTTAGAACATACGTTCATAGCCGCACCTGAAAGCACGTATGAAGGACGAACCAATACAGGGAAACCTACCTTTTCGATAAATGCGTTGATATCTTCCATAGAAGTAAGCGCACTCCATTCAGGCTGGTCAACGCCGATACGGTCAAGCATAGCCGAGAACTTGTCGCGGTCCTCTGCGTTGTCGATGCTCTTGGCTGAAGTACCAAGGATATTAACCTTCTGGGCATCAAGACGAAGCGCAAGGTTATTAGGGATCTGTCCACCTGTAGAAACGATTACTCCGTGAGGATTTTCGAGGTCGATGATATCCATTACGCGTTCGAATGTCAACTCGTCGAAGTACAGACGGTCGCACATATCGTAGTCTGTTGACACAGTTTCAGGGTTGTAGTTAATCATTACAGAGCGGTAACCTTCCTTGCGGATAGTGTTAAGAGCCTGAACACCACACCAGTCGAACTCTACAGAAGAACCGATACGGTAAGCTCCTGAACCGAGAACCACGATACTTTTGTGGTCGCCAAGGTAATGAACATCGTTGGCCACACCGCTGTAAGTCAGATACAGGTAGTTAGTCTGTGCAGGATATTCAGCAGCCAGAGTATCTATCTGTTTCACTACAGGCACGATACCTACACTCTTACGGTGGTTACGGATAGCAAGGCTGCCTTCTTCCATATCACCCTGATAACCGATAGCACGAGCCACCTGGAAGTCAGAGAATCCCTGACGTTTTGCCTTGTAGAGCAATTCATTTGGCAACTGAGAAAGCAGAGTGTGGTTGTTGCCCCATTCGTGGAGTTCCTTAGATGTCTGCATGATGTTCTGCAGCTTGTCGAGGAACCACTTGTCTATTTTAGTAAGGTCATGGATCTGGTCAACTGTGTAACCGGCACGCATAGCCTTAGAGATAACGAAGATACGTTTGTCGGTCGGTTCGCGGAGAGCTTTGTCGATATCGTCGATAACGAGTTCCTTGTTCTCAACGAAACCGTGCATTCCCTGACCGATCATACGGAGACCTTTCTGGATAGCTTCTTCGAAAGTACGTCCGATAGCCATAACTTCACCTACAGACTTCATGCTTGAACCAAGCTCGCGGTCAACACCGTGGAACTTACCCAAGTCCCAGCGAGGGATTTTACATACGCAGTAGTCAAGAGCAGGTTCGAAGAATGCAGAAGTAGTCTTAGTTACAGAGTTCTTAAGGTCGAACAGTCCGTATCCCAAACCGAGTTTTGCAGCAACGAAAGCCAAAGGATAACCTGTAGCCTTAGATGCAAGAGCTGATGAACGGCTCAGACGAGCATTAACCTCGATTACGCGGTAGTCTTCCGATTCAGGGTCGAAAGCATACTGTACGTTACATTCACCCACGATACCGATGTGGCGGATGATGCGGATAGCAAGTTCACGCAACTTGTGGTATTCGCTGTTTGTAAGAGTCTGTGATGGAGCGATAACGATAGACTCACCGGTGTGGATACCCAGTGGGTCGAAGTTTTCCATGTTACATACAGTGATACAGTTGTCGAAACGGTCACGAACAACTTCGTATTCTACTTCTTTCCATCCCTTCAAACTCTTTTCTACAAGAACCTGTGGAGAGAAAGAGAAAGCTTTTTCAGCCAATACGTTAAGTTCTTCTTCGTTGTCGCAGAAACCTGAACCAAGACCTCCAAGCGCGTATGCGGCACGGATGATAACCGGATAGCCCAGTTCCTTTGCGGCACGGCGTGCATCCTCGATATTCTCAACAGCCTCACTCTTGATAGTCTTGACGTTGATTTCGTCAAGTTTCTGTACGAATAGCTCACGGTCCTCTGTGTCCATGATAGCCTGTACAGGAGTACCGAGCACGCGAGTATCATATTTTTCGAATATACCTTCCTTATAGAGAGCCACACCGCAGTTCAATGCTGTCTGTCCACCGAACGAAAGCAATACGCCGTCCGGACGTTCCTTAGCTATTACTTTTTCTACGAAGTAAGGTGTTACAGGCAGGAAGTAAATTTTGTCTGCCACTCCTTCCGAAGTCTGCACTGTAGCGATATTAGGGTTGATAAGGATGGTTTCGATACCTTCTTCCTTAAGAGCCTTAAGAGCCTGTGAACCGGAATAGTCGAACTCACCGGCTTCACCGATTTTAAGTGCTCCGGAACCTAACAATAATACTTTCTTTATATTTTCTTTCATTGTACTTTTCTTTTTAATGGATTACAGCAATTTTACAAACTCATCGAACAGGAATTCTGTATCTGTCGGACCACTTGCAGCTTCCGGGTGGAACTGTGCAGAGAACCAAGGATTCTTCTTGTGGCGGATACCTTCGTTAGAGCCGTCGTTCATGTTGATGAACAGTGGTTCCCAGTCAGAGCCAAGAGTATTGTTGTCAACGGCATAACCGTGGTTCTGCGAAGTGATGAAACATTTTTCAGTTCCTACCATACGTACCGGCTGGTTGTGGCTGCGGTGACCGTATTTCAGTTTGTATATTTTTGCGCCTCCTGCTTTCGAAAGCAACTGGTTACCCATACAGATACCGAAGATAGGAAGTTTTTCGTTCTGCATAGCCTTGCGGATATTCTGCACTGCAGCATCGCAAGTGTCTGGGTCACCAGGACCGTTTGAGATAAACAGACCGTCGAACTCAAGAGAGTTGAAGTCATAGTTCCATGGAACGCGGATTACTTCTACATCGCGTTTCAAAAGACAACGGATAATGTTCGATTTAACACCACAATCCACGAGTACTACCTTCTTCTTGCCTTCGCCTTCGTTGTAGCGGATTACTTCCTTGCAGGATACCTTGTCAACATAGTTCACTCCGGCATATTCAGCCTGAGGAATGTTGTCCGGTTTATCGTCGAATACGATTTTTCCCATCATCACACCGTGTTCGCGCAATACCTTAGTAAGCTCGCGTGTGTCAATGCCTGTGATACCAGGTATCTGCTCACGTTTAAGCCAGTCGCCAAGACTTTCTACAGCATTCCAGTGAGAATACTTTTCGCTGTAGTCGCTCACGATAATCGCTTCGGCATGAATCTTTTCGCTTTCCATAAAATGAGGAAGCCCGTTTTCCGCGAAAGTGAAAGGAGGTACGCCGTAGTTTCCAACCAAAGGGTAAGTCAGTGTCATAAGCTGACCGGCATACGAAGGGTCTGTCAAACTTTCTGGGTAACCGGTCATGGCTGTGTTGAACACCACTTCGCCTGCTACCGGTTTCTCATAACCGAACGACTTGCCATGGAAGCGGCTCCCGTCGTCGAGGATCAATGTTACATTTCTCATTATCTGTATGTTTTTTTGAGTTTTATTTTAAAACTTATAATTTTCTTCTATATAGTTTATGAATGCCTGGTTCACCAGTTTCACTCCGCCCGGAGTAGGGTAGTCGCCGCTGAAGTACCAGTCACCAGTATGCTCTGGACATGCTTCATGAAGTCCTTCAAGAGTCTGATATACAATCTCTACTTTAGCCTGAGTTCCGGCAGGAGTCAGCAGTTCCACCATTTTGGCGGATATTTCTTCGTCTGTGAATGGTGCATAAATTTCTTTCACATAGTTCACCATCTCTTCCTTAGGCAATCCAAGCTGTGCCTTCGACTTTCTGTAAGCGTCTACTATTACGTCCTGCATACCTCTTTCCTCAAGCAGTGCTATTGCAGCCTTGAAAGCGATGAACTGCTCCATGCTTGCCATGTCAATGCCGTAATAGTCCGGATAGCGTACCTGTGGTGATGACGATACTATTACTATCTTTTTCGGGTGCAGACGGTCGAGTATACTTATGATACTCTGTTTCAGTGTTGTACCACGAACTATACTGTCGTCTATTATAACCAGATTGTCTGCGTATGGCACGAGGCTTCCGTATGTGATGTCATATACGTGTTTAGCCAGGTCATTACGTGTATTACCTTCGGCGATGAACGTACGCAACTTGATATCCTTGATAGCTACCTTTTCGCTTCTTATTCGTTGCGAAAGAATCTGTTCCAGTTCGGTGTGGCTCGGTTTATGTCCCAATGCCTCTATACGTTGTACCTTAAGTTCGTTCAGATAGTTATCGAATCCTTCCAGCATTCCGTAGAAAGCCACTTCGGCTGTGTTTGGGATGAAAGAGAACACAGTGTGTATCACGTCGTTGTCTATAGCTTTAAGTATAGGCTTGACCAGTTTCTCTCCCAGCATTTTCCTTTCGCGGTATATATCCATATCGCTGCCGCGGCTGAAGTATATACGTTCGAAAGAACAAGCCTTTTTCACTTTCGGTTCGTTTATCTGAGCCAGACGCATTTTTCCGCTTTTGCTTATCATTATTGCCTGTCCCGGCTGCAACTCGTTTATGCTGTCGGCAGGAATATTCAGTGCTGTCTGTATAACAGGACGTTCAGATGCGAGAACGAATATTTCGTCGTCCATATACCAGAAAGCAGGACGTATACCCCATGGGTCGCGCACTGCAAAGCTTTCGCCGCTACCGGTCAGTCCGCATATCACGTAACCTCCGTCCCATGACGGGCTTGATGTCTTCAGTACATTTGTCAGGTCTATTCTGTCTTCTATGGCATGAGTGATATTCATTCCTTCCAGTCCTTCACCTTTACATTCAGTGTAAAGTCTTTCCACTTCGCGGTCAAGGCGGTGTCCCACCTGTTCCAGCATTATATATGTATCTGCATATTTGCGCGGGTGCTGTCCGTCGGCAGTGATTGACGCAAATATTTCGTCAACATTTGTAAGGTTGAAATTTCCGCATAATGCGAGGTTCTTAGCACGCCAGTTGTTACGTCTGAGGAATGGGTGTACATACGATATTCCGCTTTTTCCGGTTGTGGAATATCTCAAGTGTCCCATATACAGTTCGCCTGCAAAAGGAAGACACTTTTCGGCATAATTGGCATCACGCATCTGCTCCGGTGTGAGATCTTTGAAATAACTGTGCACTGTTCCGAATATTTCAGTGATAGCTCCTGCTCCCAGACCTCTTTCGCGGAACATGTATTCTTCTCCCGGTGCAGCCTGAAGTTTCACACAAGCCAGTCCTGCAGCTTCCTGTCCACGGTTATGCTGTTTTTCCATCAGAAGGTACAGTTTGTTCAGTCCGTACATCCATGTACCATATTTCTGCTGATAATGTTCCAGTGGTTTCATAAGGCGTATCATTGCCACTCCACATTCATGCTTTAGTTGTTCCATACCTTTATCCTAATATTTGTATTGTTGTATATTGTATATGCTCTCGGACGAAAAAAATCCCGGTTATGCCGAAAAGCATTTCCGGGTAACAATTCATTAATTATGAAAAAATAATTGCGTATTTGAAAAAAGAATGTGCCACAATAAAAAAAATGAAAAGCCGCTTTCAGCAATTGGAAATGCTTCTGCATTTCTGCATGCTTCTGAAGTTTCACTATATTGAAAACCGAATAATATCTTTTCATCTTCTGGCTCTTAATAATATATAATGTGTTATATTAAGTCTTATTTATATTATATTCGGGATGCAAAGATAAATACTTTTGACGAAATATGTGCATTTCATTAATACATCTTTAGAAAAAATATACATATTGATGTGTGATTTGTGTGATAATTATGCGTAACAGGAATAAAAAAACAGAAATACATTTGTCAATAAAAAAATAAAAAGTAATTTTGGGTCGCGAAAGGAATGAAGTATTGCCGAAATAACTCAGTTGGTAGAGTAACTCATTCGTAATGAGTAAGTCGCGGGTTCGAGTCCCGCTTTCGGCTCTTCTTTTGATAGAATGCAATAAAAAACGCCCTGTCGTTTCATCTTGAATGACAGGGCGTTTTACCTTAAATGACAGCTCGTTTTTTTTAAAATGTATCAGACGTTTTATCTTTGTCGTCATGGAAAAATTTGAACTCAATATATTGGGATGCGGTTCGGCATTGCCGACAATGCGTCATTCTGCTACTTCACAAGTACTCAATGTGAGGGAGAAACTCTTTATGATAGACTGTGGCGAAGGTACTCAGGTTCAGTTGCGAAGATCCAGACTTAAATTCTCAAGACTTAATCATATTTTTATATCACATCTGCATGGCGATCATTGTTTCGGGCTGATAGGGATGATATCCACTTTCGGTATGATAGAAAGGACTGCCGATTTGCATATATATGCTCATCATGATTTACAGATACTGCTCAAACCTCAGCTTGATTTTTTCTGTAAAGGATTACCTTTTGAAGTTATATTCCATGATATTGATCCGGCAGAACGCGCTGTGATATATGATGACCGTTCGCTGACAGTGGAAACAATACCTTTAAAACACAGAATGCCCACATGTGGTTTCCTGTTTAGAGAAAAGCCGCTGCCTAATCATATCATCCGCGATATGATAGATTTTTATAAAGTGCCGGTGTACATGATAAACAGGATTAAGAA
This sequence comes from Bacteroides caecigallinarum, assembly GCF_021530995.1. GTDB lineage: Bacteria > Bacteroidota > Bacteroidia > Bacteroidales > Bacteroidaceae > Phocaeicola > Phocaeicola faecigallinarum. Next base: position 5,829 of record NZ_JADYTF010000099.1, on the reverse strand, counting down.
CGGTGAGGATTTCGTATGTGAGGATGGAACTGTTATTCCTAATAGCAGACTGACTGTACCCTCCGATCCTCCAAGAAGTTATGCCTATTGTTCTGATACGATGTTCTGTCCTAATATTGTGGAACAGATAAAAAATGTAGACCTTCTGTTTCATGAAGCCACTTTTCTTGAAACAGAGAAGGCAAGGGCAAAGGTGACTATGCATTCCACTGCACGTCAGGCTGCCGAAATAGCCAGGATGGCAGAAGTTAAGAAACTTGTGATAGGACATTTCTCTGCCAGATATGATGACGACGAATGTCTACTGACTGAAGCAAAAGAAGTTTTTGCCAACACTATATTGGCAAATGAAAACTTGAGTATAAACATTTGAAAATCCTACAGCATATTGTTTTTATGGCAAATAATAAGGAAGACGATATAAAAGAACGTTTGCACGACCTTTCCACTCGCCGCAAGGCTTTCGAAGAGGTGGTAAGGGAGTTCAGCGAGCAGCTGTATTGGCAGATAAGGAGGATGGTAGGTTCGCACGACGATGCTAATGACATCCTTCAGAATACGTTTGTCAAGGCATGGACCAATATAGACTATTTCAGGGGAGAGGCAAAACTTTCCACATGGCTGTATAGGATAGCCCTAAATGAATGTCTGGCTTTTCTTAACCGGCAGAGAGCGCAGGAAAATATTTCCATAGATGAGGCCGATTCCAATTTTATAAACATGCTTGAAGGTGATCCTTACTTTGATGGCGACGAGACACAGCTTATGTTTCAGAAAGCCATACGTACACTTCCCGAAAAGCAAAGGATTATTTTCAATCTGAGATATTTTCAGGAAATGAAATATGAGGACATATCTGAGATAGTAGGAACTACAGTTGGAGCTCTAAAGGCCTCATATCATCATGCGGTGAAGAAAATTGAAGAATTTTTCAAACAGAACGATTAAACCTTTTACCTTAATTTTTATCTAAAACAAAAGGAAGGAGATAGTATTATGAAGGAAGATACCGAATTAAAGAACAGAATAGGTAAGGAAAATCCTTTCAAGGTGCCGGAAGGTTACTTTGACAGTATTGTTCCCGAGATAATGAAGCAGCTTCCTGAAGCCGAGGTTCAAGAAAATGCAGAGATAACTCTATGGGAAAAAGTCAAGCCTTGGGTTTATATGGTAGCTATGTTCTGCGGACTTATGTTCGGACTGCGCGTAATGATGATGGACAGACCGGTCAGTACGGCAAATAATGGGGAAACAGCGTCTGTAACAGACTCTGTGCAAGGTATCCCTGATGAATATATAGATCCTATCTTGGATCAGACCATGATGGATGATTACACATTATATATGTATCTGACGGATGCTGATTTGGAAATATACAATTAATTCTATTATTCTTATATGAACAGATTTATCATTATAATTACTTTGTTTTTCGCATGTCTTGCCTTGCAGGCTCAGGAAAAGAAAGAATGTATGAGCAAAGAACAGTTTCGCGAAAGACAAAAACAATATTTTGTAGATAAAGCTGACTTAACTCAGGAAGAGGCAGCAAAGTTTTTCCCATTATACTTTGAATTGCAGGATAAGAAATTTTCCTATAATAAAGAAATGTGGGGAAAGATGCATAAAATAAGGGAAAGTAAGAATGTGAGTGATGCTGAATATTCACGTATTACTGAAGATTTGATAAAAACGCGTCTGACTATTGATGAACTTGAACTGGAATATTTGCGTAAATATAAAAAAGTGCTTAGTCCAAAGAAGATTTATAATATTCAGAGAGCAGAGATGAAGTTCAGTCGTGAACTCCTTAAAGACGCTGGAAAACATAAAAAATAGGCTTTCGGAGCTGTCAAAAATACGTAAAACAGGTAGAAAACAAGAAAAAATCAATTTTTTCAGAAAAAAACATCAAAAGCTTTGCATAATCAAAAAAAATCCATACCTTTGCATCGCTTTTGAGAAATAAAGCACTTCGGAAGGAGTTCTGGAGAGGTGGCAGAGTGGTCGATTGCGGCGGTCTTGAAAACCGTTGTACCGCGAGGTACCCGGGGTTCGAATCCCTGTCTCTCCGCAATAAAGGGTGTAAATCAAGCATTTGCAAGATTTACACCCTTTTTTACACCCAAAAGTCAACTACGGGGTGTAGTCTATATGCATTATTTTTGGTAATCCTATTCATTTCCTTCTTAACTTTATTATATTTCATTTTTAGTTTCTGTAATTAGAACTACCCTACAGGGTAGTGGAAAAGTCTCGCGAAGTATGGAACTTTGCAGCAGAAAACTAAAAAACTATCATACAATGAAATTAATTAAAGTATTCTTATTAGGACTTATTGGTATCATACTACCTGTAAGTTTGTCCGCACAAACCGTAAGCGGAAAATTGATTGACGAGAACAGCCAGCCTTTGCCTTACGCCAATGTGGTACTACTGTCCTTGCCGGATTCGGCATTTGTTAACGGAACTATCAGCGGTGAAGACGGATCTTTTACACTGGAGGCAACATCGGAAAATCAGATAGTGAAAATATCCTCTATAGGATATAAGACTGTATGTAAGCCGGTATCTCCGGCCAATATCGGTATCGTACAGCTCGTTTCGGATGCACAACAATTGGGGGAAGTTGTTGTAAAAGCAGACTTACCTAAAACACGCGTGAAAGGTAATGCAATGATAACAACTGTCGCAGGAAGTGTGCTTGAAAAAGCCGGAACAGGAAATGACCTGCTCAACAAAATACCGGGGTTGTCTGCCGAAGACGGCTCAGTGAATGTATTCGGAAGCGGAGTAGCGGAAATCTACATCAACGGAAGAAAAATGAGAAACAGTTCGGAACTTGACCAACTGTCGTCCGATGATATAAAAAGTGTAGAAGTCCTTCGTAATCCAGGAGCCAAATACGATGCTTCAGTAAAAGCTGTTGTACGAATCATAACTAAGAAAACACAAGGAGAAGGATTCGGTTTCAACAATCGTACATACGTGGGATACCAATATGACCTTGCTTTGCTCGACCAGTTTAACTTTAATTACCGCAAGGGAAGATTCGATCTCGGAGGAATGTTATTCGGCAGAGACAACAAGTTTGAAGAGAACAAGATACTGACACAGAAAACATACCTTGATAAAGTATGGACACAAAATTCGGATATGAAAAGTCCGTTTCACACGCAGGATATTGCTGCCATGCTTTCATTGAATTATCAGTTCAACGAAAATCATGTGATGGGTGTAAGGTATGATTTTAGCAGAAATCCTCAGATTGAGATGTGTCTGGATATGAATTCTTACATTCATGTGGATAATCTATTAGAAGAAGAAAGTAAAAGTAACACCAATTCAATAACCACAAACAACAGGCATACCGTAAATGCTTATTATAATGGCAATTTCAATGATTGGAATGTGGATTTGAATATGGATGGAATGTGGTCGGATAGTAATAATCCTATCGTAGCTGAAGAATATGTCAAGCAATCGGACAATACGGAAGTAAACAGCACTATCCATACACTGGGTAAAAACAGGAATGAACTTTATGCTGCCAAACTTGTAATGGAGCATCCGTTATGGGAGGGTAACTTCTCCATAGGCAGTGAATATACCTACAGCAGCCGTATTAACCAATACGTAAACGATGAGAATATTATACCTGACAACGACAACAAAATCAGGGAAAATGCTGTATCCGCATTTGCTATGTACGCACGTAGTTTCGGCCAGTTGCAAGCTCAGGCGGGTGTGAGATATGAGCATCTGAATTCCGACTACTATGAATTCGGGAAAAGAATGGATGAGCAAAGCCGTAAATATGACAATGTATTTCCTTCCATATCACTTTCATATCCTATAGCTAAAACCCAATTAATGATAAGTTATTCAGGCAATATAGAACGACCAAGCTACTACAAGCTGTCAAGTGCAGTAATCTATGGTAATAAATATACATACGAGAGTGGAAATCCGCTTCTGCGTTCTTCGATACTGAATACCCTGTCACTTAATGCATCATGGAAATGGCTTTATTTCAATATGAATTACAGTCGCATCAAGGACATGCAGATACAGGTAAGCCAATCCTATTCGGATGCAGATCCTTCTATTTCTCTGTTCACACATACCAATGTTCCTAAGGTGGACAAATTGAATGCCACCTTGTCAGCATCGCCAACGATAGGTATATGGTCGCCACAGTTCACAGCCATGTACAGCCAGCAATGGTTTGTGATGGATACACCGGACGGTCCCAAAAATCTTAATAATCCTATCTGCTTCTTCCAGTGGAACAATACATTCAGTTTACCTAAGGATTTTCAGTTGAATATAGATTTGGAGACTTCCACACGAGGAGAAGACAGCAGCTACCGTATAATTGAACCCGGTAGTTCGGTCAACATTTCTTTATATAAAGGATTTTTGAACGGAAAACTGGCTGTTCAACTGCAAGCCAACGACATCTTCAATACTTCATCCTCAGACATACTGATGTACAGCGGTAACCGAATTACAATACTTCAGCCGGAATCACGCCGCAGTTTCGGTATGACGGTACGATACAAATTCAACACAACAAAGAGTAAGTATAAAGGAACCGGAGCTGGAGACAGCCAGAAAAACCGTATGTAAATTATGACAGCATCAATATCTTATATAAATCTCTCATGGGCAGTTGTGGGCATCATCGATAAGGATGTCCACAACTCCCTTCAATCCATGAAGCGTCCCAACGAACCGATAGAAATTACCATTGAAAGGTATGTTATAGGTTATCTTGGATTCTGGCATATTGCCTTTATTGATAAAGAAAAGATGAACAGATGTAACGATGAAACAGTCATCGAATTTGGACGGAAGAAGATGGAGGAATATATATCCTTACATCCTCCTATAGCTACTTTGCCGAAGTTCTACATCGTCTTCCTAAATCAGCCTCATATTGGCTGCGATGCCCACGGCCTCAGTGATGTTTTCTGCGTGTAGTTTCTCAAAGAGTTTCTTCTTGTGAAACTTTACGGTATTGGCATTTATATTTATAGTTTATCATCATGATTATTAAAGAAAAGTTACTTAAATTTTTAATCATAGTAGTTTCTTCTATGATTATATTTGTACTTTATAAACAAGTACATTTAATTGTTGCTCCATTACATTTGCAAAGAATATTGGCTTCATTTTTAATGCATCTGATAGTATGTTTGCCGATTGGAATTGTATTACTCATATTGTACAAGCCTAAGAACTTTTTTAATCAGCTTGGACTTGATGGCAATTTTCTCAAAGGAATGGTTTTTGCTTTAATAAGTACGCTCCCTCTTTTTATTGCTTTCCCGATTGTTGGAAAATTTAATAATGAACTGACATTAGAAAAACTGATCACTTCAACTGTTATTGTAGCAGTATTTGAGGAAATCATTTTTAGGGGTTTTATCTTTGGGCAACTATTCCGATATTGTAAAATAGGTTTCGGTTGGTCGGTCCTGATTCCTTCCTTAATGTTTGGTTCTATTCATCTTTATCAAGGTTCTGATTTAATATCTTCTCTGATGGCATTTGGAGTAACATTTTTGGGAGGATTGTATTTCAGTTGGATTTATATGAAGTGGAATTTCAATCTTTGGTGTCCTATAGGATTACATTTCTTTATGAATTTATCTTGGCAATTGTTTATTATAGAAGGAAATTCTGTAGCTGCAGGTGGTATGATTTCAAACATTCTTAGACTCTTATCGGTTGCTATAGCCATAATTATAACGAATATATACTTACATAAATCTCGATAAGTATTAATCCATATATTAAAGGACCTGTTGTATATCTGTATTC
>NZ_JADYTF010000098.1 GCF_021530995.1 Bacteroides caecigallinarum | reverse complement strand
CAAAAGATATTAAGGTATTAGATTAGACTTAAGGTAATTTTTTAAGGTATTAGGTTAAAGTTATTAGTTTAAAAGGTAAAGAGGTTTTCAAGGAATTGGTTTTTTGGATTAAGGTTAAGAGAGAGATTAATTAGTTTTCAGGATTTAGGGATTAGATTTTTAATAGGTTTTAGGAAAACCAGGTAAGAAGAAAAAAGGTTAGGGATAACGTAACACTTGAAAAACCAAAGATGAAAAGAACCCTTAATTGGGGGGTTCTTTAGATGGCCGGCGGCATTCATGGTAACTGGATGACGCCTTTTTTTGTGCCTTCTTGTTACATTATTATGCGATAATCCGGCAAACATTCTTAATTTCCAAAATAAATACTTATATTTATTGGCAAAAGCTATTAATCTTATAATCATAACCTTATGGAAACAAGTTTATTTTGGATAGTGCCCATAGCCTCAATTCTGGCATTGGTACTTGCATGGTATTTCTACCGGCAGATGATGAAGGAAAGTGAAGGGACTCCACAGATGCAGAAGATTGCACTGCATGTTCGCCAGGGAGCTATGTCGTATCTCAAACAGCAGTACAAGGTAGTAACCATGGTATTCATAGTGCTGGTAATCTTATTTTCTATCATGGCATACGGATTCAATCTCCAGAACCATTGGGTGCCTGTAGCTTTTCTTACCGGTGGATTTTTCTCCGGTCTTTCCGGATATTTGGGAATGAAAACAGCAACATACGCTTCTGCTCGTACAGCCAATGCGGCGCGTACGTCACTCAACAAAGGATTGCGTGTGGCTTTCCGTAGCGGAGCAGTTATGGGACTCGTTGTGGTAGGTCTTGGTCTGTTCGACATTTCTTTCTGGTATCTGCTCCTTGACAAAGTTATAGATGCCGATTCTTCCAATCCTACAGCAAAACTATGTATGATTACCACCACAATGCTTACATTTGGTATGGGAGCTTCTACTCAAGCCCTGTTTGCCAGAGTAGGAGGAGGTATATATACTAAAGCAGCCGATGTAGGTGCCGATCTTGTAGGTAAAGTTGAAGTTGGAATCCCCGAAGACGATCCGCGTAATCCTGCCACGATAGCCGATAATGTGGGCGACAATGTTGGTGATGTAGCCGGTATGGGGGCCGACTTGTATGAATCATATTGCGGTTCCATCCTTGCCACAGCGGCACTTGGAGCAGCGGCATTCATCGGTACGGGCGATACAGATATGCAGTTCAAGGCTGTGATAGCGCCGATGCTTATTGCCGCAGTGGGTATCATATTGTCAATTATTGGAATATTTGCTGTACGTACTCGCGAGGATGCGGGTATGAAGGAGCTTCTTAAGTCTCTTTCTGTAGGGACAAATCTCAGTTCAATACTTATAGTAATAGCAACATTTCTCATATTGTGGCTTCTTGATATGAAGAACTGGGTAAACATATCTTTTGCGGTGGTAGTAGGTCTGATAGTTGGTATCATTATAGGTCGTTCTACTGAGTATTACACCTCTCAGTCGTATAAGCCTACACAGAAACTTTCCGAAAGCGGCAAGACAGGTCCTGCCACGGTTATTATTTCCGGTATTGGTCTCGGAATGGTTTCAACCACCATACCGGTGATAGCTGTCGTGGCCGGAATAATTCTTTCGTATTGGCTTGCTTCTGGATTCGATTTGTCAAACATCGGAATGGGACTCTATGGAATAGGCATAGCAGCGGTTGGAATGCTTTCTACGCTTGGAATAACACTTGCAACTGATGCATACGGACCTATAGCCGACAATGCAGGAGGAAATGCCGAAATGAGTGCTTTGGGCGAAGAAGTCCGCAAGCGTACAGATGCCCTCGACTCGCTTGGTAATACTACAGCCGCCACTGGTAAGGGGTTTGCCATAGGTTCTGCTGCTCTTACAGGACTGGCCCTTCTTGCGTCGTATATCGAAGAAATACGAATAGGTCTGGAAAGGATAGGCAATACGGTTCTCGAACTTCCAAACGGAATCAGCGTAGCAATACATGAAGCTTCATTTACCGATTTCATGATATACTACGATGTAACACTTATGAATCCTAAAGTACTTTCTGGAATGTTCATAGGCAGTATGATGGCATTCTTGTTCTGCGGTCTTACGATGAATGCGGTAGGACGCGCAGCTGCCCACATGGTAGAAGAAGTACGCCGTCAGTTCCGCGAGATAAAAGGAATACTTGAAGGTAAGGCAGAACCCGACTATGCGCGTTGCGTACAGATTTCCACTAAGGGAGCACAGCGCGAGATGGTGTTTCCGTCGGTACTCGCTATAATAGCTCCGGTAGTTACCGGATTACTTTTCGGAGTTTCCGGAGTGATAGGTCTTCTTATCGGAGGATTGTCATCAGGTTTTGTGCTTGCTGTATTTATGGCTAATGCCGGAGGAGCATGGGATAATGCCAAGAAATACGTTGAGGAAGGTAATTTTGGAGGTAAGGGCAGCGAGGTACACCGTGCCACGGTTGTTGGCGATACAGTGGGCGATCCTTTCAAGGATACATCCGGCCCGAGTCTGAACATACTAATCAAGCTTATGAGTATGGTAGCAATAGTAATGGCAGGATTGACGGTGGCATGGAGTTTGCTATAAGATAGTCAACTTATATATTAAATTTATAAACTATGATTTCAGAAAAACTACAGAACGCAATCAATGCGCAGATTACTGCCGAAATGTGGTCGGCTAATCTTTATCTTTCAATGTCTTTCTATCTTCAGAAAGAAGGTTACGACGGATTTGCTACATGGATGAAAAAGCAGTCACAGGAAGAACTTGACCATGCATACAATCTGGCTGACTACCTGATGAAACGTGGTGGTGAGGCTAAGGTTGACAAGATTGATGTTGTTCCTCAAGGATGGGGCAGCCCGCTTGAAGTATTCGAACATGTTTACAAACACGAATGCCATGTATCACAGCTTATTGACGAACTCGTAAACATCGCTTCAGAAGTTAAAGATAAAGCTTCACAGGATTTCTTGTGGGGATATGTCCGCGAACAGGTTGAAGAAGAAGCTACAGCCCAGGGTATCGTTGACAAGTTGAAACGTTGCGGCGACCACTCAGGTATCCTTTATCTGGATGATAAATTGGGACAGCGCAAGTAATCTATAGACTACGCAGATAATTTTAGTGCTGCAATTTTGTCAGAGTGACAAAGTTGCAGCACTTTTTTTGTTTTTTATATATTGAACTACATATTTTATATTTGTTAATTTCATGCCTATAATGTATTTTTGAGATACAATTTAATAATGACTATTTAATCAAGGATAATCATGTACGACAAGTCAGATATAAATTTCATAGCAATAGACTTTGAGACCGCTACTTCCAAACGTGCTTCAATATGCGAGGTTGGTATCTGTGTGGTAAGAAATGGAGAAATAGCAGAGACTCGCTCGTGGCTGGTACGTCCGGAAGACAACTATTATCAGTATTGGAATATAAAGGTACATGGCATACGTCCGCAGGATACAGAGAATGCCCCGGACTTCCGTCAGGTATGGGAAGAGATAGAACGAACTTATCTTGATGAGTTCGACACTTTTGTGGCACATAATGTACCTTTCGACAGAAGCTGTTTGCAGCATTCTGCTGAGCTTTACCGCATTCATCTTCCCAAGTTGAACTGGATATGTTCTTTGCAGATGGCCCGTAAGATTTACTCCTTTGGATGTAATTCACTGGATTATCTTTGTGAGCAGCTTGGTATTGAGCAGGGTATGCACCACCGAGCAGGTGATGATGCGGAAATGTGTGCCAGACTGTTTCTAAGGGAGCTGGAGAGTACAGAAACATTCAGTTACTAATCATTTATTATTAGGTCGGATTTTGTATCTAAACTGATATTATTCGGGCTTTCTGATTTGATTTTGTTCAATAATATTTTTATACTGCATAAAATAGTATATATTTTGTGCAATAAGCAATGATTTTTGAGTAAAAAGTATTAATATTGTATTCGAATTCGAATAAAAATCTGGAAGATGAAAACAATCATTCTGAACCAACGCAAAGAGCGTGATGAGCTGATGTCTCGTCCGTATTTGATTCGCAAGACTCTCCAAGATACAAAATCGTTATTGGGCAGTCATCTGATTAAGTTGATAACAGGGCCAAGACGTGTGGGAAAATCAACTCAGGCGTTATTAATGCTGCGTGACAAGAATTTTGCATACTTGAACTTCGATAGTTATCAATTACTGGAAGCATGGGATTCGGATTTGGTTATGCGGATGTTGGATGATGTTTATCCCGGCTATGAATATATTTTGTTGGATGAAGTTCAGAACCTTGATGGGTGGGATTTGTGGGTCAGTGAACTATATAGAATGGGAAAAAATCTCGTAATAACGGGCAGTAATGCCAGAATGCTCAGCAGTGAGATGGCTACAGTATTGACAGGTAAGTATCTCCAGATAGAGATGTTGCCTTTCAGTCTTGAAGAGTTTTTCAATTGGAACAATCTTGAACTGTATTTACTGAAATCAGAACACAAAACAGAGTCCCTTGTTCTGACAGATGACTATTTAAGGAATGGAGGTTATCCGGAAGTAGTTGCTTCACGTCAATTGATCCGCAGTTATCTTGACACGTTATTTGATTCCATCATATGGAAAGATGTGGCTAAACGCCATAATGTACGTAATGTGACAGATTTAAATAATTTGGCCATGTATCTTGTCTCTAATTTCTGTAATCCTGTCAGTGCTAATGAATTGACTTATGAACTTGACTTCTCAAGTGTCAATACTACCAAGAAATATATGGACTACCTTCATGAACCATACCTTTTCTATTATTTGTCACGTTATAATAATAAACTTAGGTTGATGAAAAAGGCTCCAAGAAAAGTATATGTAGTTGACAATGGTTTTGTGGCATCAAAGGCTTTTTCTTTAAGTGACAATTTGGGACGATTGCTTGAAAATCAGGTTTTCATAGAACTTGTTCGTCGAGGTTATGATGTGGAGAAAACAATCTTTTATTATCGTTCACGGAATGATAAGGAAGTCGATTTTGTACTTCGTGAGGGTACTCGCATATTACGTCTTGTCCAGGTATGTTATGACATGAGCAGTCCTAAAACGGAAAAGCGGGAAGTGGATGGTATTATTGAGTGTGCCGGAGAATTGAAGTGTGATAATCTTGTTATAGTGACTTATAGTGACAAACGCACAATAGAGAAGGACGGATATAAAATAGATGTAGTTCCAATAACAGAGTTTTAAATTAAATAATTCTATTCCATAAATATTCTATTTATAGAGATATTGTTACTACCTTTGCCCCCCGAAAATTAAATCAATAGAAATTTAAAACAATACAAAAACTAAAATTATGGAATTGATTGAAAACCTGTTTATGGGTTATCCCAATTTATGGGGAGGGGGAGTAGCGCACTCCGTACTTATCTTGTCGCTGGTGATAACGATAGGTATTGCGCTTGGTAAGGTAAAGGTTGCCGGTGTTTCATTAGGTATCACATGGATACTTTTCGTGGGTATTGTTTTCGGCCATTTCAATATGAATCTCAATGAGCATCTGCTTCATTTCCTTAAGGAGTTTGGACTTATACTGTTTGTCTATTCTATTGGTCTTCAGGTGGGACCAGGTTTCTTTTCAGCGTTCAAGAAAGGAGGGCTGACGCTTAATATGGTAGCCATGACGGTTGTCTTTACGGGTGTTATTCTGGCAATAGTACTTCATTTTGTATCAGGAGTTCCTATCACCACTATGGTAGGTATCCTTTCAGGAGCCGTAACAAATACACCGGGACTCGGTGCCGCACAGCAGGCAAACAGCGACCTCAATGGCATAGATGCTCCGGAGATTGCTCTTGGATACGCGGTAGCCTATCCGCTTGGTGTAATAGGCTGTATTCTTTCTCTTTGGGGCTTGAGATATGTTCTCTGTGTCAAGCTTGACAAAGAAGAGGCAGATGCCCAGCGTGGCTCAGGACATCTTCAGGAACTCACTGTCCGACCGATAACGATTGAGGTTCATAACGAGTCTGTAATAGGTAAACAACTGCGTGAGATACATCCACTTGTGAAGAGATATTTCGTCGTTTCGCATATATACCATGCTTCTACAGGAGCGGTAGAAATGGCAGGCGCAGATACTGTGTTACATCTTAACGACAGGATTCTTCTGACTTCCGCACCTATAGATATCGATGCCATTACAGCATTTATCGGTTGTCAGGTAGAGATGAACTGGGAAAAAGAAGAAACTGACCTGGTGACAAGAAGCGTCGTTATCACCCGTTCCGAAGTAAACGGTAAGTTGCTTTCACAGCTTAAGATAAGAAACAGTTTTGGGGCCAATGTCATCAGAGTAAACCGTTCCGGTGTGGACCTTGTGGCTTCGCCTAACCTGCAGCTACAGATAGGCGACCGTGTGATGATAGTAGGTAATGAACTGGCTGTAGGTCAGGCAGAGAAGGTTCTTGGTAACTCACTTAAACAGCTTAACCATCCGAATCTGATACCTATTTTCCTTGGTATAGCTTTAGGATGTATTCTTGGGAGTATTCCTTTTGCATTCCCGGGCATACCTCAGCCTGTCAAGTTAGGTCTTGCCGGAGGTCCGCTGATTGTGTCTATATTGATAAGCCGTTTCGGTCCGCAGTATAAGCTCATCACTTACACTACCATGAGTGCTAATCTGATGGTCCGCGAGATAGGTCTTTCGCTGTTCCTTGCCTGTGTCGGTTTGGGAGCTGGTTCCGGATTTGTTGATACTATAGTACATCACGGAGGATATGTATGGATTGGCTACGGAGTTATTATCACAGTTGTACCTTTAATTATAGCAGGATTGGTAGGACGATATGCATTCAAGCTCAATTATTATACACTGATAGGTGTTCTTTCCGGTGCTACAACCAATCCGCCCGCACTTGCTTTTTCCAACGATCAGACATCATGTGATGCTCCTGCAGTAGGTTATGCCACTGTCTATCCGCTCACAATGTTCCTTCGCGTACTCACGGCACAGCTGTTGATATTATCGTTGGCATAAATGTGTATTTGTTTCCTGAATGCAAGAAAAAGTGTATCTTTGCATCGTTTTTTTGAAAAATAATAAATAGATATACATAAAAATGACACAACAGGTAAAGAAAAAATTAAATGATTCGTGGGGCATGCGTTGGGGTGCTCTGGCTATTGTGGCCTTCACAATGATGGCTGCTTATTATGTGAATGATGTGGTTGCGCCTCTCAAGAGTATGCTTGAGGCATCACCGTCAGAAAACGGTCTGGGATGGACCAGTAGCGATTTCGGTATCTACACAGGCGCATACAGTTTCCTTAATGTATTCTGCCTCATGCTGATATGGGGAGGACTTATCCTTGACCGCTTCGGCATACGTTTCACCGGAAAGCTTGCCACTATACTTATGGTGGTGGGAACATGGCTTGAATATTATGCCATGACAAGCATGGTGGGAACTGCCGATACAATCCTTGGATATAAGGCCGACGTTTTCGTCGCTTCAGTCGGATATTCAGTGTTCGGAGTAGGAGCTGAGGTAGCAGGTATCACCGTAACAAAGATGATTGCCAAATGGTTCCGCGGTAAGGAAATGGCAACAGCTATGGGTGTTCAGGTAGCCCTTGCACGTGTAGGTTCGCAGGCCGCATACGCCGTAGCCATCCCTGTGGCACGCTCGTTCGAGCTTACAACACCGGTTCTTATCGGTCTTGTGTGCCTTGTAGGCGGTATGATAGCATTCTTCTCATTCTCTGTACTCGACAAGAAGCTTGACACACAGATGGAAGAAATCAAGGACGAATCTGCCGACAATGAAAAGTTCTCTTTCAAGGACGTAGCTACAATCCTTTCAAATCCCGGATTCTGGCTTATTGCTTTGCTTTGCGTATTGTTCTATTCATGCGTATTCCCGTTCCAGAAGTTCGCTTCTGAGTTGATGATAACAAAATACGGTATTGATGAAAACGTAGCCGGATTCTTTGCCGGACTTCCTGCTCTTGGAGCCTTGATTCTGACACCGGTATTCGGAGGAATGGTCGACAAGCGCGGAAAGGCAGCATCCATCATGATGTTCGGAGCCGCTATGCTGATATTCGTACATTTTGTCTATGCATTGCCTTTCGTTACAGGTTCATACATTGCCATCATTCTTATGATAGTTTTGGGTATAGCATTCTCGCTTGTGCCATCGGCTATGTGGCCGTCAGTAGCGAAGATATTCCCTGCACATCAGCTTGGAACAGCGTATGCGCTCATCTTCTTTATCCAGAACATTGGTCTTTGGGGAGTACCTACTCTTATTGGTTTTGTTCTTGATAATTATTGCATCACAGGAAAGACTGCTGCTGGTACTAATTCATACGATTATACACTCCCGATGTGTATTTTCACAGGCTTTGCCGTACTTTCTCTGTTGGTAGCGTTTGCTCTTAAAGTGGCCGACAAGAAATTCGGATATAAGCTTGAAGAATCAAATATCAAATAATTCACGAATCCGGTTTTCCGTATTCTGACAAAATAAAATCCTGCTTCCGTTATTTAGAAAATGGAAGCAGGATTTTTTGTATCCGTACCTTACAGATATTCTTTAACCCTAAATTTTTGAGCAGTCAGTTTTTAAAGATACAGTTTAGTTAAGTTTAGTCTAGTTTCTTTTTATTTTTCGGTTCCTGTCGCAGGTTCCAGTTCCAGATTTATTATAGTATTATCCCATTTGAACATCTTTCCCGTACCTAGGTCAACCAGGAATCCCGGCCAGAAAAGGATGTTCCATAAAGAAGAAGGGTTAAAGGCCGTTTCCAGCATGAAAGGAGTAGGAGAGTAGCCATCCTTTCGTGCAATCAGCTGTTTGTCCGAAACTTTCTTCTTTATTTTTGTGGTTACCATGTTTTCTTTTTCCACTTCAGCTATTTTTATATTAGTCTCCGCATCATAAATTTTTGTTCCGTTTGGAGCCATAAACGTTACGTTCTGTTTCGATGCCGTGAATACAGTGCAGCACGACGACATACTTGTGGCTGCAATAATGATTAATAATGATTTTTTCATATCAGGTCCGGTTCTGTTTTTGTTTCCGGAGGCAAAGATAAATAGATTCTGTAGGACGATAATGATATTCTGATGTACAAAGCCGGAACTCTATGCCTTGATTATCAGTGCTTTGATGATTTATATGATGTACAAAACAGAAAATGCCGACCAAAATCACGGTTGAATTGGTCGGCATTTTCTGCAGTCAGACACCTGTATGTTGGATTTATCAGATGTGTTTCTGTATGATGGTGAAAAGCTCTTTCAGATTTTCCGCGCTGTTTCCGGCTATTACTCCGCATGGAGAAACAAAGTCAAGAGGTTTACCGTCGAGACCAGAAATCACTCCGCCCGCTTCAGTAAGTATCAGTGATGCGGCAGCAAAGTCCCATGGGCTCAGCAGATACTCAAAATACAGTTCGCATCTTCCCATAGCCAGGTAGCACAGTTCTGGAGCACAAGCCCCGAAGCGGCGGATGTCGTTACACTTTCCGAACACTTCGCGTATTATTCCGGAACATATTTCGGCATATTCTTTATGATAGACCGGCAGGGCGGTACACATTATGGCATTTCCGAAAGTACGGTCCGAAACGTGAATTCTCTGTCCGTTGAGAAAAGCGCCTTTCCCTTTTTCGGCATAGAACATCTCTTTGGCTCTTGGCAGATATACAACCCCCATCACCATGTCCGAATTATGTTTCAGTCCGACACAGATGGCACATTCGGCTATTCCGCGGCTATAGTTGGCTGTACCGTCAATAGGGTCAATTATCCATGTGTATTCATGGCTCGCGTCATGCATGTCCTCTTCCTCGCATAGGAATCCGCTGCCTGGCAGTGCCTCGGCGAGATGTTTGCACAGGAAATCCTGTACAGCTATATCCGATGATGTTACAATGTTGGAATATCCTTCCTTGCTCGAGATGTCGAACCCATCGGTCACCATGAGTTCCGAGGCATCCATTACTATTTCCTTAAGTTTATCCAGTGATATCATTTCCTTATATATTATTTCCCGGACCAAAATTACTAAAAAAATAGTATATACCACTCACGCCCTGAAACCAATGGGGCGTGGTGATGAGATTTTTGCTGTTTTCAGACAGAGGAAGTTACGTTCAGCATCGAGTATGTCCGATTCCTCTATTACGCACAACAGGTCGATGCTGATATTCCTTTCGGTAGTAGAGGATGTCATGACCCTTCGTGCCATGCTTTTGATGATACCCTGATTAATCAGATTATGTACCCATCGGCCATTGCCGAAATACTCGTCACGGCGCGACGACGCTTTCTCTATCAGCGAAGCCAGACATTTGTGGGCATCATCCGTAAGTCTGTAGTTTCCTGCCTTGAGCGACCGGCAAGCCATTTCCATCAGTTCGGCCGCCGAGTAATCATCGAAATGGAATGTCAGCGGGAAACGGTCCTTCAGTCCTGGATTTGTTTTCATCATGGCGGTCATCTTGTCCTCGTATCCGGCAAATATGACTATCATGTCCGGTTCAGGTTCCGACAGTACTGTGAGAAGAGCATTAAGCACTTCCTTTCCGAAATCCTTTGTGTCACTTTCGTTTGATACAAGCGTATAAGCCTCGTCGATGAACAACACTCCGCCACGTGCCTCTTCTATCGCCTCCAGGGTTTTCTTTTCCGTCACCCCTATGTATTCGCCTACTAATTTCGAGCGGTTTGTCTCTACGGTATGTCCTTTGCTGAGCAGTCCCATATTGTGATATATCTCTCCCACAAGCTTTGCTACAGTAGTTTTTCCTGTACCTGGATTTCCCAAGAATAGCATGTGGTTCCTCTGCTCGCTGTCTGTCTGAAGACACATCTCAGCCCTCTTCCTGTTGAACATCGCCATCATCATGGTTTCCCTCATATCGTCCTTTACCCTTTGCAGGCCTACCATCGACTGAAGGTCTCTTTCTGCCTTGCAGGGTGATGCGCCACAGTCGCTATCAGTTTCTTTGCAGCCATATTTCTCGTCCAGTATTCCCTCTACCAGTTTGGTGAAATCCTCCTGCTCCCGGTCGTAAACATATTCGGAGCCTATCGACCTGTCCGACGACAGTCGGAAAGTTGTCTCTTCAGTGAACAGTCCGTCCATGAGTTTGCATTTCTCCATCATCATCCGGATGTCCTTGTCCGTTCCGTGCAGTATGAAAGTAGTGTCCCTGAACGTGTCGTAACGTATAATGCTCGCCAGAAGATTTACTATGTTCACTGTATGCGCATTATAGTCAAGGTCCGATACCTCTACAATCACCGCCTTGGCTTTAGCTACCTTCTCCTCCATGTTTTTCCATCCGTAGGCGCCTGTAGATATTTCCGAAACCGACAGACTGTATTTTCGCGCCACATCATCCTCAGTGATGAATCCGCCCAATATCATCGAAGCGAAAGCCTTTGCCCCGCATGCTTCGCCCTCGCCTGTGACAAGCAGATGAGGCAGTTTCTTTGCCGTCCTGTTCCTTATATTATTGCTGAATGTCATCAGCCTTTCCATAAGCAAGCGGATAATCGGTTCCTTGAAGCGGCCACAGTAAAGTTTAGGCCACCATCCTGTCATGGCAAGATTCTCTGCAAAGAACATTTCTATGGGATATTTTTCTATCGGCTCCAGAGAACTTTTAGTCCGGTAATCTGACGTTACAGGCAATTCCACTTGGCATAACCATTTGGGAACCCCGTTTATATAGACGTATGCCCTATACAGCCCCGCGTCCCATAAATCATCATTCGCCATGTCGAAAGCAGCTTTCTTGAATGTCCTACCGGCCTCATGTGTGGTGCATCCCACTCCCATAAGCCTGTATGAGGAAGAGTAAATACGTACCGACAGCTCTTTGACTCCTCCCAGGCCTTTAGGCGCTGAAATCTCCACGTCGAGGTGGCAGTCGGCATATTCAGGAGCAAAATTATTTGAGATAGAATCGAAATTGCGTTTTACGCATAAGTATAAATTTTTCATAAACAACATGATTTTTTTGATAATTAGGTCTAAAAACTAATAACTAAAAACTAACAAATAGTTTTCAACATAGAACTCCCTCTTCCCGGCCGAAGAGTAGAGTATGAACCCGTAAGTCAAAGAGCACAGCAATCCCTGTCGCACAATTTTTCATTGCGGCCACTGGGAGAAGTTTGAGTTTAATGAATGATTTTTTAATCCATAAACCAGCTGTTTTGCATCTTCGACATTGTTTTGTTGTTTATGAAAAATGATAAGAAATAATGTCGCCGTTTTATTCCGGCTACATATTACATACAAAGGTAATAATTCTGCTTCTTATTTGCAAATTATTTTCTGTAAACTATAAAAAATAGGCCTGAAACATTGTTTTTAAAACGTGCCCGTGTTTAAGGTTAAATGCGGTCACGTTTTATCTTAAACGCGGTCACGTTTTTTTATCAATAAAACCATGCATTAAAAATATGTATTGGATAATTGATTTTTATATGAGAATTGTAATTTTGTGAGACAAAGAATTTATAAAGAAACGTCTATGAAGAATATTATTGCAAACGGTGAGGTATTGATGATTGCACCGATGTTCCTGTTCAGTTGTTCAGTACAGTCAAAACAGTCTAAAGATAGTGAAACGAATGCTGAAAACGCAGTAAGTGTACAGGAACAGCAGAAAGACAGTATGTTATCTACTCTGGAGCTGGACGGAATGAAAGTCACCTGGATACGCGACAATGCCAACGACCGTCTTATGCCCCGTTCCCTCTTTCCTGATGCTACTGATGCCCAGATAGACAGCCTTTCACTCCAGAATGGTGTGCCTGCCTCAATCAGTACATTCCTGGTAGAAACGGACGGCAAACGGATACTTTTTGATGCAGGTATGGGAGCTCCTGACAGTAAACTGTTTGAAGGACTTAAATCATTGAATATCAATCCTGCAGATATTGACTATCTCTTCATCACACATTTCCATGGCGACCACATTGGCGGTATGATGAAAGATGGCGTTGCTGTATTCCCCAATGCGGAAGTATATGGCTCTAAAGTTGAATATGATGCATGGATGAAAATGCCGGCTGACAAGAAATCGCAGGTGGAAAGTACAATGAAAGCCTATAAAGACCGTCTTCATCTGTTCGCTTTCGGCGATACACTACCTTGTAAAGTCGTCGCTATGGATGCTGTCGGTCATACTCCCGGACATACGGTGTTCCAGGCAGGCAAGTTGCTCGTAGTAGGCGACCTGATGCACGGGGCAGCACTTCAACTGAAATATCCTGACGTCTGTGCCACATACGATATGGATAAGTCCGGAGCTGTAAAAAGCCGTAAGCATTATGTTCAGTATGCCCGTGAAAACGGTCTTGTGATGGCAGGAATGCATCTGCCAGTACCGGCATTCATGAAATGATTATTCTTACATCATAATGTGAGATACGCCATGCAATGGAACGCTCTCACCGGATGTCGTATATCTTTTCCAGAAATGAGAATTTGTTGATTTATGTTAAATGTTAGACCGATTGGAAATATGGTTTGACAGTTGTTTATAGAGTATTTTTCATATAAATAACAGCATTAATTGGGTACATAGGGTACAATAGGACCTTATGTACCCAATTTTTTACAATTGTTCCTATGATATTTTCTTGCTG
>NZ_JADYTF010000097.1 GCF_021530995.1 Bacteroides caecigallinarum | reverse complement strand
GAAGGAATCAACAACAAGATAAAGGTCTTGAAGAGAGCGGCATACGGATTTAGGGATGAACGATACTTTGAGCTAAGGTTATATGCACTCCATGATTGCCGCATCACGCGAAATGTCGGATGAACCAGAAACAGGTACAGGTATTTCTTTACTCTGTTGGGCTTTGCCGTAATCAGTGAAATACCCTGGTATCTGCTGAATGGTTCTGACGGGACACATAATGTGATGTTTACACTGGCTTTAGGTGTGGCCACGCTTATGGTTCTTGAAAATCTTCTGCAACGTAGTTTGGTACTGGGGTTTATTTGGATAGTTGGCATGGCCGGACTCGCTTCATGGCTTGGAGTGGATTATGAGTGGAGAGGGATTCTTATTATTGTTATATTTTACCTTTTTAATGGATATGGTCAGTCTTTCCCATATAGTAGAGGTATGCAATTTTTTTGCACATTTGCTTTAATTATACACTATGGAGTAATTAGTGCTGTAATGGCCTGCATGATTTTATATCTGTATAATGGGACAAGAGGGTTTGTACAGGGAAGCATAGCCAAATATGGGTTCTATGCTTTTTACACAATTCATTTACTAATAATACATACCTTTCTTGATTAGAAAATTGGTATAAATGCCAAAGATACCAAACTCTGAAAAGTCATTCGTCTTCATTAAAAGAAGAGCTGATTTTAGGCAAACAATGCTTACTCTTTACCTAACCAAAGGCTTGCCTACTTTTAGCTGTTCAATAGTCTTGTTCTTGATATTCTCAAAATCAAATTCTTCTTTTATAAAAAACTGTGTTAGCAAAGTTAATATTTTATTCTTTGCTAACACAGTTTAATTTACATCCTCCTAACCCACGTATTATTTTATTTTTTTAAAGATTTAGTGTACCATCTTCTCAAGTTCATTTGCTCTTTCTTTAGAAATGCCAAGACTTTCACGTTCTCTATCCAACAATCGACGTACTCGTTCACTTATATCTCCGTTTTCGCACATTTCCTTGTAAGTCTCGATATATTCTTTTTCGTTATCTGTAAGTGAAGGTAGTGCTTGATTTTCTATTTCTTTGGCTCTTTCTTCGGATATGCCCAATTTAATTCTTTTACGCTCCAGATATTTACGATCTTCCTGAGTGATGTCACCACCATCTTCTATACAGAAGAGTACTTCTTCTTTATATTTTTCTTCATTTGAAGTCAACACATCTGACGTATCTTGTTCTAAAAAAGAAGTTTCTGTGTTATCCAAATAGACATTCATACCTTGCCGGATATTTGTAAGGGTTACTCCGTCAAGAAATAGTATCACATGCTCATTCCCCGCTTCACCTTTTCCTATCATAGTGAGGTTAACATTGACTTCCTTAACTTCCGATTTGAATACAGAATGCTCATCGCCCACGATTACTTTGTCTCCTTTCTTGACATTCTTAATTAATGTACCGATAATGCCTACACCCAATGCTCCGTCCTCTCCTATCGGGCAGAACTTTTCAATAGGCATCAGCAATCTTTCTTTTTCTGGTAATTTGATTGTATCCTGCGGTAAAGTAGAGCTATCGAATTCATCTAAAGGCTTGAACCGGACATTCAATTCCCATTCCGTTTCATTGACAGAACTGAACGTACTATCTGTTGACGTAGAATAATTGGCAGACACATTTGCCATTAGACTTTGGAATGCTCCTTGGACTTCGTTGATGCGGTTCTGTGACAGATTGGATGTTTCAAAAGAAGACACTCGCTTATTAAAACCTAATAAACTGCCTTCAAGGCGTTGGTGGATAAAAGTCTGAATCTCCGAGTCGTTGAGTGCCCAAATCAAATCATCGGGACAATAGGGGTATCTTTTCGGCAAGAAAGTCTGCTCCAAAAACATTTCGTTTCTGCTGCTATTGTTCAATGAATGAGAGGCTTTTCCTGAGGTATTGAAAGATCCATTCGCAAATTTATATCCTCCCTCTGCATGAACATCGTAAGAAGAAATAACAGACTGCGAAATCTTTTCTCCTTTCAGACAACGAGCCGTAATTTGAGTTGCCCCCAAGCATTGGAATAATCTACACATTTCCTGTATCCTTTCATGGAATAACTGGATCTGTGCATTTTCGAAAGGCAAATAAACTGGGCGCAACGGATGGGCATAATATAGGGTGTTAGGTTGTGGATGGCCGACAGGGAAGGACATGTTTTTTGGTAGCTCGTTTATTGCAAAAACATATTTGATGGTATCTGTTTCGTCATAGCATCCTCCTATATGGTCTAAATCTTGTACAGTAAAAATGAATTGGCGGTCATGATAAGAACGGTTAAAAAATGTTCCTTCTCCATTTATAATGTCCATTACGTTTAAGGGAACAAGCTCACCACAAAATTCAAGCATATCGATATTTTCTTCCATACTGGAATTTTGGTTGAGTATAAACGAATCTTTGCTCATACATGATGCCAATAGCTCTTCTTTAGTTCGTCCTTCAATACCATATCCTAAGTATTGTATTAGGAAATCTTCACCTTGTTTACCTGAAATCAACCACTTTGCTTCTTGCTTTTCATCATCGTTCTGAGCATAAGGCAGTCCCAGAATTGCAGTCCGTACCGCTTCTACATATTCTCCTTTGTTATGAAGGCATCTTGATTTCAGATTTAGTAACGTACATATCCAATCTTCAGTATCATCATCTAATAAATTAATAGCCGCATTTACATTCTTCAAAGCTTCTTCTTTGGCAATTTCTATCATCTGATCAAGCTCATTATTTTTTTCATCAGAGAGACTGATGTAGTTTTCTTTTCTGTATTCATGCAACTCATTAACTTCTATTTTCCATCTACAGGCTTTGTAATAATATGTCACCATCTTTTCGCAAGCAAGAAGTGGTTCGTTTTCTATCCAATTATCTGCCATCGATTGAAAAGTATCATTGTCAACATCGTCTGAAGCATACGATTCTTGGATTGTTTCCCATTGCGCTTCATGTTCTTGTAGCCATTGGTCTTCTTCCGTTCCGTCAAGTTTGTTCACCACATCCCCTACTTTTGAGGATATATAATCTCCCAATTGGTTGTTTGAATCCGCTTTATAAATATCTTTAGCTGTCTTAAGTATTGATTTAAAGAATCCCATAATTGTATTTTTAAAATTTTATCATTTAAATATTTTTATAATGCAGGTGTTTGAATTCCTTTATTACTGTCATCGGGATGGCGTTTACAAGTATCTGTCACAAGCAATCTAACGTTAGGGAACTTGTGACCGCAATACTCCCAATAAAAATCACATGAATTCGGTATAAAAAAGTTCTCTTAAAAGTTGATAGTCACTGTATTATTTTGTAGTATTAAATTTGACAAGCAACAAGCTACAAATTAACAAAATGATTACCAAGGATAAAGTTATGAAAAATTTCAGTGTTATTGATAAGTTTAATAAGAATTCTGGTATTGAATTGAAAAAAATATTCCTCCAGTAACTGAACTGACGTTTTAAAATGAATGACTTGAAGTATATTCTTAGCCTTTAGCAGATATCGAAATCATATTAGATATCGGCAGCCTTGAAATTAAATACAAGCATTATTACATTTTCAATATCAACAGTATCCTTAATGTTATCCATGATTTCATGTTTTGATTTATAAACCATAGGAGACTCGTCTTTGGTATATTCTGTTACTGTTTCACTATATACATCCTCTATCGATTTTTTGAAATCCTCCAGACTTATCTCCTTAAATGCCTGACTACGGCTCATGATTCTTCCTGCACCATGAGGTGCAGAAAAGTTCCAGTCTTCATTGCCTTTCCCGATACAAATCAAAGAACCGTCACGCATGTTCAACGGTATGATACATTTCTCACCCAATCTTGCCGATATAGTACCTTTTCTGATTATATTATCATTACCAATATAATTGTGGACACTTTCAAAAGGCTGAAAATCCTCTTCAGATGAAACAAGACCTTTTTCCACGATAAAATCCATAATCAGATTTACGATCAGTTTACGGTTTATCTGTGCCCAATACTGGCAGATACACATATCATGCAGATAGTATTCCCTAAACTGACCTTCCAAATAACATAAATCCTATGGTATGGTCAGTTTATGGGTATTAAATGAGTTGTGAAGATTTCTGATGACACCCTGTAATTCACTTTTTCTCCCAGCCAGTTTGTATTCTGCAATAATACGATTTTTTTCTTCCATCAGTTTGTCCCATCCGGACTGACATTTTACTGCAAGTTTCTGATAAATATCTGCTACCTGCTTTCTTAAATTACGGCTTCCGGTATGCACCACAAGGTAATAAAGACCTGATTCGTCTTTGTCCAATTCTATAAAATGATTTCCACCACCAAGTGAACCTATTGATTTATACAATCTGCTAACTTCCTTCAATTCACGATAACAGCGCAACTGCAATATCAGTTGTTTTGCATTATGATACAAATCTGAATATTTTTGCGGCAATGGCAGATACTGCTCATCCCTAAAATCACGTTCTGAAGGAATAGCATGGAGGATATATTCATTCAAAGCATGGAAGTCGATAGAACTGTTGCAGGAGAACGGTTGAACCAACATACCACACCCTATATCCACTCCCACGATATTAGGAATAACCTTGTCACCCAAATTACCGGTGAAACCTATAACACATCCTGCTCCGGCATGTACATCCGGCATAATACGAATCTTGCAGTCACTGAATACATCAATGGACAGCAGCTGTCTGATTTGTTCAATAGCAGTATCTTCTATATTGTCTGTGAATATCTTCACATCATATCCGCATATCGTCTTCATAAGAATTTTTAATTACGTTTGGTGAATATATCGATTCTGAAGATGTTTTTCTCCATATCAGGGTCATGAATCATCGTCCATTTTGTCTGAGTGTCTTTTGTCAGTTTATTCATAATATCAGCAGATACTATCATATCCAGAAATTTGCGAACTAAATCATCATTGGTATCTCTATTATAATAAATTGCCACAATCAAATTGGATATATCATCTAAAGTGTGATATTTCGTTGGAAGATTTTTCAGCAGATCACTCAATTCCACATCCAGATAATCAATATTTCCAGACAACATAAAGAAATCTATAAATTTTGTATCAGAGTAGTATCTCAAGAAACTTCTGACATCATTAAAATCAAAACAAATAAGACTGTGTTTCACTATCATATTTATAAATGAGCATACAAAACTAATTACTTTTCTGTCGGCCTCATTATATAAATCTGAAATGGTGCTGCAAGGCAAAACATCATAGTCCACAACAAAAATCCCATCTACTAATTTTCCTATTTCGTCAAGAAGCCGTAAAGCATTTTCCCTCTTCTCCAGTCCTTCGGACGAGTGAGGTAATGTGACAACAAGTAATTTTACCTTTATTTGCATGTCAACAGCTTTTTGTAGAAAAGCTCTTATACAGCCTTCTCCTGTACCTCCACCAAGGCATACTATAAAGCAGGACAGTATTTTATCGGTAATGATTTTCTCTATGCTTGGTGATATTTTCTGACACTCTGATTCTGCAAGACTTCTGTCATTTCCACTACCTAATCCATCTGCTCCTATCAGGTATTTATGCGGTAATGACAGTTCCTCCATTTCTTTTCTGTTCATACCAAACACACTTAACTCTGTATCGGTCAACTTACAAGTCTGTATTTTGTTCACTATTCTGCCGGCTCCGCCGCCAATACCAATTATTGAAATAACAGGTTTAGATTCTTTTGGAAAAACAAATGGAAATTCTAAATTATTATCCTCCATATATACTTTTCTTTATTATATCATACACAATAAACATCCTTCTTCTTAAAAGAAAATAAACTGGCAGTAACATAAATACCAAAAATGCCAATACATAAACAACAGTGCGTTGAAATACTGTAAATCCAGAAATATCAGGATGTGACAATATACTGCGTAAAGGTTTCATTATTTTAATATTTAAACAATCAGGTTGGGAACAGGAACATCCATTCGGCATCAGTTTGTGATGCCAGGACAAAGACAAGGACAAAAGCAAAGTCAAAGACCGGGTAACATTCAAACCTCATATGGTATATATTACCCGTCGTGTTTTAAGTTAAACATGTCTCAAACTAATCCTCATAAATAATGACTGATGATACTGTTCCCGTAAAGAAAGAATTGATATACCTTATGACATCAGCTTCTTCCAACCTGATTTATTCTTCCAATAAGGATAACTTCTCGTATGTAGTCTGAAGTGCATCTGGAACGATAATCTTCAGTTTGGATACACGACCAGATTCCTTTATCTGCCACTCTTTATATTGTGAAAACATCCGTTTGTACTGCAATGAAGCTTTTTCTAGTTCAGACTTATATTTCTGTTGAGATTCCAGATTCAACCGGTCAGACTCCCTTTTCAATGCAAACTTGATACGGTTAAGTTTACGCTCATTCTGTCTGTGTATCTTTTGCAGTTCAAAGAAGACTTCTTCCACCTTCTCCTGGCTTACCGAAACTGTATGGGAGTAAATTAAGGTATCCTTTCCTGTTCCATCTGCTGTATAAGGTTTCATCGTCTTGGTTAAAAGTTCTTCTCTGGCATCCGAAAACTTTCCTCCGGGATGGATATATTTTCCTATGGTTGCGGCTATAGCTTCAAGTGTAAAATAACGGTTTCGTTCTTTCACATTCATTTCAGCAATAAGGTCTTCCGCACGTATTTCTTTCGGAAGTTCTGTCTTTTCAATAACAGGATATCCGAATGACTGACACCATTCATCAAATGCTGTATCTCCCTTTCTTTGGCTTTTATAGCTTCGCGCATCCAGGCACAAAAAGCATTCATTTCTGCGATTTCTTCAAGCAGCCCCTTAACTTCAGATAAACTCTTCTCATCATAACCTAAGCTGACTGTCTTTCCGCTTTCGGAGAGTGAGCCGACAATATCCACTTTCGTAGTAATGAAACTCATATTCTTGAGTTTTGCTTCATTGCCCAAAATGGTTTCCTGCGCAAGGTCAGCTAAATGGGATGCAGAAGTTGAAGTCACCCCCTTTTCCGAAAAGAATACCTCATTTACTTTCTCCATAAATATTAATCCAATTTCTTGAATTCAAAATCGTTTTTACTGCAACATGCTTTCTGATAGTCAAATCCATACAGACGCATATATGCTTCCTTAATTTCCTTTGCACCGTTATAGAACGGATCTGTTGTATGAATATCTGTAGTAACGATTACTTTCATTTCAGGAGTCAACACTGTATCGCTTGTCCTTTTAATCCGCTTCGGAGTTATTTCAAATGACCTGTCCTCCGTGTTTATAAATCCAACTGATGCCATCATGAGATTATCAAAAATCAGATTACAGAAGCACGAATCCTCAATTATATTATTTGTTAGTTCATCCATAATTAGACAAGGTGTTCTTTCATTCCAGTCTCTATACTCCTCTGGTAACCAACCTGTCCCCCAAACCCATTCTTTACCCCTACATGGGTAAGTGTCATAAGGTTCTTCGAGAAAATCATAATAAATTGCAAAGTCACCTTCATTGTCAAATTCGTATATAAGCCATAAAACCCTTTTCTTACTACTTATCCGATAACGGAAATGCCTTATCAGGCAAGGATGTTCAAAGTATGAAAAACCATGAAAATCTATTTGTAAGGAAGGATGCAATTTTTCGACCTTTTTCCCAACCCGTTTTAAAGCTTCAGATATAGGACCTCTAAGCACTTCTTCTATAATCTCATTCTTTAATGAAATAACTGAAAGAGCCTCTTTCATGAGATTTTGATTGAAAGAGATTTCATGTAGTATCTGACTCGCAGAATTTACTTTATTCTTTTTAAACAATGATGTCAGGGGGATCTTCATCTGAGCTAATCCAATTTCTTAAATTCAAAATCATTTTTGCTACAACACGCTTTTTGGTAGTCGAATCCATACAGGCGCATATACGCTTCCTTCAATTCCTTTGCACCGTTGTAGAACGGGTCAGTAGTGTGTTGCTGTGTTGTAACTGTCACCACCATTTCAGGAGTCAGTACCGTTCCGTTTGTTCTTTTTATTCTCTTTGGAGTTACTTTGAATACTTTTGACATAATGCTTTCACTTTAAAGGTTTACAATTAAGGTTCCCACTACCCACCCTCGTTTCTACATAACCGATATATGGTAATACCGTTGTTCTGCCACATTCAAGGCTGTACTACATGCTCATGTACGCAATGCTGGAAATGCCCGACAAAATAACTTGCTTGTGTCCCCAAGCCATAAGATTTCAGATTTTTCCAGACAGATTGGATGAATATCGCCTTTATGCAAAACTACCTCAATTTGTTTCCCTCTATTCCCGCCCTCATTCTTTATATGATCAATACACGGTAATGATAACAGCTATGAACTGCTATTGATAAATGCTTGACTATGCAAGGCTATTAGATATACGTTTGTGAATGATACAAGAAGTACACGAAAAAACGACTCGCCTATATCCCTCAGCTAAAAGAAGTTTAATCTTATCAAATGATAAGCCGTATTGCCTTCATATAAGAATTACACCAGATTATTTTATAGCAAATCCACAGTCCAGTTGATGCTCTGTATAAGGTTGTCAAGTTCTCTGAGCTGTTTGCAATATGCGTCCGTTTCCTTGCGCAATTCCGCCACATCTACTGTCCTCACATATCTGATTTCATTTCTTCCGTATCTGGTTTCTGTTTCTGTAACGTGTTTCAGTACTTCACGCATCAGTGAGACTCTTGCTGAAAGAGAATCGCGACGAGCAAGCATTCTGGTCAGATTCTCCCCATTATGCGTAATCTGCATATTGGTACAGTTTATCTGATAGACCAGTTTCTCCTGCTTTTCAAGGCAGGAATCCAGTTCCAAAAACAGTGCTTTTACATCCTCGGCAGGAGTATCGCCCTCCTGAACCTTGGCACTGTCCTTCAATCTACCTTTCAGTTGGCTGATTCTTCTTTGCAAATCAGCCCTGTTGCTAAGTGCTTCTGCTAATTTCATAACGCTGCTGTTTTAAATTGACAATGCAAAGTTATTGCCCGTGATATGCCATATTGAGGCATTGAAAAAAAATATTTTTTCTTTTCGACGCAAATTTTCGCTATTCTTTGAGATTGAATATCCGTTTTTGGTTCTCATGCGACATTTCTTCTGTTCCCCCATAATAGGTTATTTCCCACAATAGTCCGGCTGTAAGTTCCAGTGGAGTAATTTCCACATCTTCATCAATGAGGATATCCATTCCTAAAATTTCCGCCCATGAATGATAGTTTGCCATAGGACAATCTCGCAGGTTATCTGCTTTTGAATAAACCGAACAGTTCATATCAATCATGGGGGTGCAGCTTTCCCAACGGCAAACCAACTTTATATAATAATCTGAAGGCTCTTCTTGTATGGCTTGAATGGACTGGTAAATCTTCTTCCATTTATTCAAATCCAACCGTTTTGCGAGTTCAGGAGCATTGTATCTCCATAATTTCAAAAAAGGTTGTAGAATTTCTTCAAACTCGTATTGCTCTAATAAGTATTTGAAGGTGACAACCCCGAAAGAAGAATTTTTTTCATCTTTTAGTTTCATGAAACATGATACGTTAAAACAATGAGTTGACAACAAATCCAAGTTTTTCCCTCCTTGTGAATGAATATGACCGAACAGATGATAGGCTGGTCTTGATTTTTCCATCCAATCTTTCAGCTTTTCGTTACCGTCATCTTCATCAAGTATACTTTTTGGAGGAAAGTGTGTAATAAGTATATCGGTATATGCTGGAACAGGAGATTGAGTATCCGAATAAAGGTTACTCCGTAAAGTCTTGCAACTTATAGAGTAGAAAGATATTCCTTCATATTCCATTCCGTTATCGTATAGACATACGATATTGTCCGGGAACAGCGACTTGAGTTTCTCCGGATAATAATCAAACAGAATCTCATGGTTGCCCGGAACAAATATACGTAACCTAGCTGGTATCTTTGAATACCAACTCAGAAAGTCTTTCAGGTCTTCCTCTGAAAAGTTTGAGATAGCATCTCCTGCACAAATCAGTATGTCGGTATCTGAGGGTATTCTCCAATTCCGGTGCATCCCGTGCGTATCCGAGAATGCAAAGATGCGTTGTCCTTTATAGTTGAAATACATGGTTTTGATTTTATTGTCAATACAAAGTTGTTACTCGGTATATGCCAAACCAAGGCATCGAATATATTTTTATTTTTAATGCCTCAGTTTGGCATATGTGGTCTTATAAATTTGCAGGGTAAACAGATTAACCAATTCATATATGACAGTAAAAGAACTTTTTATGAGTGTCAGTTTTGATGAACTTCTTCCGTTTTTGAAAGATTTCGAGGAAGATCATCTTGACAATATCTATGCATTCCGTGAGGCGTATGATATTTTAAGGAATATGGAGCCAAACACGGATTATCAGGGTGAAGTAATCATAAGTTGTAATACCAAAGTGAATCATCAAATTATTAACATCCGCCACTTGGATGACGATGTTTGGGAGAATGAACTGGCAAAAGAAATAAACTTTAAAGGCGACAGCAAGCCGGATATGCGTGAAGTTGCCATGCGCTGTTTATGGGAGTTGACATTTTACGGTTTCTCTCCGTCTCAAAGAATTTCTACTTTTGATAAAATGTTTAACGGATGTAAACCGGTATTGCGTTACGAGATTGCGCTTGACAAATTGGAGGAAAGTATATGGAAACATCAGACACCTCGCAGACTGCGACATAAGGATGAGAATGGAAGAAGACTGATAATCTGTAATTCCTCACGTAAATTCGGATTTGACAGAAAAATGAACCGTTCTAAAAGAAAACGTGAATACCGTCAAGATAAACGAGAGAAATATCTCAAAATAATGTCTGCACGTGAAAGGTTGATTTCCATCCTTTCCGCTCCGGGTAGTAGTTTTTCATATAGAGATGTAGAATTTATATTTAATATAAAATATGGATGTCGGTACTGTTATAATTCTGTGACTAACGAAAATGGAAGTCGGTTGAACTATATCTTCGAATCCATAAAGAAATATCAACAACTTGATTTGAGCCGTTATGACAGTGCTATTGTTTTCATCAGTATGCCATCCGAATATCCGGTTGATGAAACGGAAACGGATTCTTTCAAGAGCAATGTACAGCAACTGTTAGGATATAAGAATATTCTTTGGGGTAACATAAAGACAACCGATGATTCTAAAGAAATAGAAGTGATGTTAATGTTAAACAAAACTTGATTCAACTCAATTTTATATTGTATTTATGAAAGAGAAAAACAAATGGCAGCACAAGGTTAATTACAAAAAGAGCAAAGAGGGTTATGCCGATGTGAGCTATGAGGATACATAGTGTCTGGATATGACATTGGCACGTATCATAGCTAATCATCTTCGTGCTTTCTTGAAAGCAGAAAAAGGACCTTGAGGCGGATGTCCGGGAATAATTGTTGAAAAATATGGCTCGGAAAAATGTCACGATGTATGGCTGAACACAATCCGTAAAATGATTTATGCTTTTGAAGAATACCAGCGGAATGACAAATACGATATTGACGAAGAAAAACGTGATCGTATCAGAGAGGGAATGCAGATGTTCATTGATTACTACCGTAACTTGTGGGTCTGAAAATTAAAAGGATGAAGTCGGTTTGCCGTGCACTAACTTCATCCTTTTGTGATTATTTCAACATTGTTAGTTCTTGAATATCAAGCAGACGGAATTTAGCTCCCGTTATCTCATCCAAACTCTCAGCAGAAGCATGAAAATGACCGTAGAACCAGTTGGAAAGGAGGATGTCCGTTTTCTATGAGCCATTCATACAACCGGCTAAAATCTTTCCGTTCCTTATCCAAGTCGGAAGCCAATTCGTTATCATTGGCACAGAAATGTTCTACATCTACCTTGGTTAGCGGAGGACAGAAATACGGTGCGGAATGGGTGATTACCGTATCAATCTTTATATCTTCAATTTGAAGAATCTGCAACTCTTCCTCATCATACCTGAAAGATTCGTTTTTCCAATATAAAGGCAACAGCTTTTTACCAAGTATTCGATTATAGTCCATCTGCGAAAGTCTGAATTGCCTGTCAATGGAAACGGCACCACCTACGCATAGGATATTGTGCCCTTTCGTATACACAATGGTATAATCCGGCAAAGTTTTCATATACGAATAGTCAATCAGTTCCTTCTCAAAGAACAAAGGGGCGTCATAATTGCCACGTACCATGAGCAAAATCACGTTTTGCTTTTTCAACTTCATATGCAGTTTCTGTTTATACAGGTCATCATAATAGGCCAGTTTGTTGAATCCGAATCCGCAATCTCCGGCAATAATGACAAGCGCATTCTCTATTCCTTTCTGCACGACATTGAAAGCGAGCGTTTCAAACTCGCCATGAATGTCGCCACATACTACAACAAAATCTTCCCTGTATGATAAGTCAAGGTATTGCATTATCAACAAAAACTTTTTTGTATTCCATGTAATCGTTAATACACCGTTCTAATTCTCTTGTTAAATCCTCTGTAGTATTTATTAGACAGGCGTCTATTACCAATTTATCTGTAAAAGGGGTTTTCTTATCAATAAGACGAATATCTCCTTCATACATGTCAATCCATCCCCACGATTGCCAATGGAATTTATATGGAAAAGATTTATGTACATATTCAAACTGTATATTCCATCCCCAAAAGAAATCACAATTTATCTCAATTTTTTGATTGGTATATATTTTCCCTTCCTGTTTATCATTATCTAAAATTTTACCTCCATATAACGAAGATAATATTTCATTCCGCTTATTTGCTATTACATATTTTTTCCAATCAGCTTTGGCGTTACTTGGATATAAGACATTATTATGAAGAAGACAATCACTGACTATATAATCCAATAAGTTTGTGGAAACGAGGTCTTCTTGCAATCTTTTTTGAATATTATCAGAACTCATCAAAACTGATTGATAATTATCTTCTATTTCAATATTATCCGAAATTAAAATCTCATGGATAGGCTTCATCCATTTCTTATCCAACAAGACAGTTCTCCAAGAGCTACCAGCATTATCAAAAGTCATACCCTCAAATAAAGACCAATCCATAAACTTGCTAATGAAGTAACGCAATAGCATGGTATCTTTTTGATACGCACCCTCCTTACCAAAGAACACTTGTGTATTGTTCCATTTCCGATTAAAATTCCTCCAATTCCATTCTCCATTTTCATTACGGAACAGGAAACGTACCGCTCCTTTGAAAAAGGCATATTTCTCTGCTGAAACAATTATTTCCTCCCAATTGATATCCTCGATAATCTTCTTGGCTTTTTCTCGTTCCTCGTTTTGTTGCTCTGATGCAACATTCGATTTTATAGTTTCATCAGAAGCCAAAAATCCATAAATTTCATGGCTATGCAAGCCCAATTCATCAATAAGCCTTAAGCTTCCAATCATAGATTCGATGCTGTTGATATTTCCATTCGCTACTAAATTCCAAACGACACGCATCCAACGATTGAAACTTTCTTTTTCATATTTCCCTAATTCAAAATATCTGCAAATCGCATGAAAAGCAACCCTTTGCGATTGGGTTAGAGCCGTTATGGTATCATCCTCATATTCTGGAATAAAACGAAAACTATCTTGTTTATCCCATAAAGGAAGAAACTCCTTTTGAATATCTTTTAAAGC
>NZ_JADYTF010000096.1 GCF_021530995.1 Bacteroides caecigallinarum | reverse complement strand
ACATAAACTATGAGTAACAAATTTACTGAATATTCTCAGCTTAACCTGTCGGAAGTAAATAAAGAGGTGCTGAAGAAATGGGATGAGAATGATGTATTCTCAAAGAGTATGACAGAACGTGAAGGCTATCCTTCGTATGTATTCTATGAAGGTCCTCCTTCGGCTAACGGTATGCCGGGTATTCACCACGTTATGGCTCGTACTATTAAGGATACATTCTGCCGTTTCAAAACCATGAAGGGATTCCAGGTAAAGCGTAAGGCCGGATGGGATACTCACGGACTTCCTGTGGAACTTGGTGTGGAAAAGGCTCTTGGAATCACTAAGGAGGATATCGGTAAAACTATCTCTGTGGCTGAATACAATCATCACTGCCGCACTGACGTCATGAAATTTACTAAGGAATGGACTGACCTGACTCACAAGATGGGTTACTGGGTGGACCTTGAAAATCCTTATATCACATACGATAACCGTTACATCGAAACTTTGTGGTGGCTCCTGAAACAGCTTTACGGAAAAGGTTTGCTGTATAAAGGATATACTATCCAGCCATATTCTCCGGCTGCCGGTACAGGACTTAGCTCGCACGAGCTTAACCAGCCTGGTTGCTACCGTGATGTTAAGGATACAACAGTCGTAGGACAGTTCAAGATGAAGAACCCTAAACCTGAAATGGCTCAGTGGGGTACTCCTTACTTCATCGCATGGACTACTACTCCATGGACATTGCCTTCAAATACAGCTCTTTGCGTTGGTCCGAAGATTGACTACGTAGCTGTACAGACTTACAACGGTTATACAGGCGAAAAGATGACTGTTGTTCTTGCAAAACCTCTTCTTTACACTCATTTCAACAAGAAAGCAGAAGAAATCGCTCTTGAAGACTATAAACCGGGCGATAAGCTTATACCGTTCAAGGTGGTAGGCGAGTACAAAGGTACTGACCTTGTAGGTATGGAATACGAACAGCTTATTCCATGGGTTAAACCTGTTGAGGCTACTGCTGATGGATGGGTTGAGGCTTCTGCAAAAGCTTTCCGTGTAATTCCAGGTGATTATGTAACAACAGAAGACGGTACAGGTATCGTACATATCGCTCCTACATTCGGTGCTGACGACGCCAATGTGGCTCGTGCTGCAGGAATTCCTTCATTGTTCATGATTAACAAGAAGGGTGAGACTCGTCCTATGGTTGACCTGACAGGTAAGTTCTATCTGTTGGAAGAACTTGATGAGGCTTTCGTGAAGGAATGTGTGAATGTAGACGCTTACAAGGAATATCAGGGACGCTGGGTTAAGAATGCATACGACCCTCAGTTCACTGTTGACGGCAAGTATGACGAAAAGGCTGCTCAGGCTGCCGAATCGCTTGATATCTATATCTGCATGATGATGAAGCAGAACAATCAGGCATTCAAGATTGAAAAGCATGTACACAACTATCCTCACTGCTGGCGTACAGACAAACCGGTGCTTTACTATCCGTTGGACAGCTGGTTTATCCGTTCTACTGCAGCTAAAGACCGTATGATAGAATTGAACAAGACTATCAACTGGAAACCAGAATCAACTGGTACAGGACGTTTCGGTAAGTGGCTTGAAAACCTGAACGACTGGAACTTGAGCCGTTCACGTTATTGGGGTACTCCGCTTCCAATCTGGCGTAACGATGAAGGCGAAGAATTGTGTATCGGTTCTGTAGAAGAACTTTATAATGAAATAGAAAAGTCTGTAGCTGCTGGCTTCATGACAGAAAATCCATATAAGAAACTTGGTTTCGTTCCAGGACAGTACAGCAAGGAAAATTACGATAAGATAGATTTGCACCGTCCTTACGTAGATGATATCATTCTGGTTTCTGAAAGCGGCAAGCCGATGAAACGTGAATCAGACCTTATCGACGTTTGGTTCGACTCAGGTGCTATGCCATATGCACAGCTTCACTATCCGTTTGAAAACAAGGAAATTGTAGACAACCGTTCTTACTATCCTGCCGATTTCATTGCCGAAGGTGTTGACCAGACTCGTGGATGGTTCTTTACTCTGCATGCAATCGCTACTATGGTGTTCGACAGTGTGGCTTACAAGAATGTAATCTCTAACGGTCTTGTACTCGACAAGAACGGAAACAAGATGTCTAAGCGTCTTGGTAATGCGGTAGATCCGTTCGCTACAATCGAGAAGTTCGGTTCAGACCCATTGCGCTGGTATATGATTACCAATGCTTCTCCATGGGATAACCTGAAGTTCGATACTGAAGGTGTGGACGAAGTGAGACGTAAATTCTTCGGAACACTTTATAATACATATTCATTCTTTGCTCTTTATGCAAATGTTGACGGTTTCTGCTATGCAGAGAAAGATATACCGATGGAAGAACGTCCTGAAATCGACAGATGGATATTGTCATTGCTCAACTCATTGATAAAGGATGTTGATGCTTGCTATAATGATTATGAACCAACCAAGGCTGGTCGTCTGATTACAGACTTTGTGAACGACAACTTGAGTAACTGGTACGTACGTCTGAACCGTAAGCGTTTCTGGGGTAGCTCAATGTCAGCAGACAAGCTTTCTGCTTACCAGACTCTGTATGTATGTCTTGAGACAGTTGCAAAACTGATGGCTCCTATAGCTCCGTTCTATGCAGACCGCCTGTATATGGACCTTATAAATGTAACAGGACGCGATAACGTAGTTTCTGTACATCTTGCTAAATTCCCAGTAGCTGACGAAAGTCTTGTTAACAAGGAACTTGAAGCACGCATGCAGATGGCACAGGATGTCACTTCAATGGTACTTGCACTTCGTCGTAAGGTAAACATCAAGGTACGCCAGCCGCTGCAGTGTATCATGGTTCCTGTAGTTGACGAAGATCAGAAACGTCATATCGAGGCTGTGAAGGATTTGATTCTTAGTGAAGTAAACGTTAAGGAAATCAAGTTCGTTGAAGGAGCATCAGGCGTATTGGTCAAGAAAGTTAAGTGTGATTTCAAGAAACTTGGTCCTAAATTCGGAAAACAGATGAAAGCTGTAGCCGCTGCTGTTGCAGAAATGTCGCAGGAAGCTATTGCAGAACTTGAAAAGAACGGTTCTTACACATTTGCGCTTGACGGAGGTGACGCCGTTATCGAAACAGCCGATGTTGAAATCTTCAGCGAAGACATTCCGGGATGGCTTGTTGCCAACGAAGGCCGTCTGACTGTAGCTCTTGAAGTAACTATAACTGAAGAACTCAGACGTGAAGGTATAGCACGCGAACTTGTAAATCGTATACAGAACATCAGAAAGAGTAGCGGATTTGAAATAACTGATAAAATAAATATCACTTTATCAAGAAATTCCAATACAGATGATGCTGTAAATGAATATAATAATTATATTTGCAACCAAGTTTTGGCTAACTCACTGGAACTGGTAGACGAAGTTGCTGAAGGTACAGAACTCAACTTTGACGACTTCTCTCTGTTTGTGAAGGTTGCCAAACAGTGATAAATGTTCCCATCTGCCGGATGTTGTAACACCTGGCAGATACTATTATTAATTTTAAAACTTAAACACTATGGCTGAGAAAACAAGGTACTCTGACGCTGAACTCGAGGAGTTCCGTGCCATTATCATGGAAAAGCTTCAGCTCGCAGAACGCGACTATGAGAAACTTAAGAGCAGTATTATGAATACTGACGGTAACGATACAGACGATACATCACCTACATACAAGGTGCTGGAAGAAGGTGCCAGCACATTGTCGAAGGAAGAGACAACCCGTCTTGCATCACGTCAGCTTAAGTTCATTCAGAATCTGCAGGCTGCTTTGGTACGTATCGAAAACAAAACATATGGAGTTTGTCGTGAAACAGGCAAACTTATTCCTAAGGAACGTCTTCGTGCAGTACCTCATGCTACTCTAAGCATTGAAGCTAAACAACAAGGAAAGAAGTAATTTTTATTGTTTTTTGAAATTGAGAATCGAAGTCTTTTCGGTTCTCAATTTTTTAAGATAAAATTCATTGTCATATAGTTTTAAGTTTTACAGATTGCATAGGTTTTATATGAACAAAGTTTTTTCACAAGGCAGGATGGCTGCTATCATTGTAATTGCGGTGTTGATCATTGATCAGATAATCAAAATATGGGTTAAAACATCAATGTTCCTGCATCAGAATTACAAGATAACTGACTGGTTCTATATATATTTCACAGAGAATAACGGAATGGCTTTCGGATTGGAGATATTTGCAAAACTGTTTCTAACCATATTCCGTATAGTAGCAGTTATTTTAATAACATGGTATATTGCCAGACTGGTGCGTCAGACTGAAAAAGTGAAGAACGGATATATTGCTTGTCTGTCATTGGTCCTTGCGGGAGCTATTGGTAACATAATAGACTGTGTATTCTATGGCGAGATTTTCAGCGAAAGTACCAGAACTCAGATAGCAAGTTTTGTACCTTTGGGTGATGGATATTCAGACTGGCTCCACGGCAAGGTGGTGGATATGTTTTATTTCCCGATAATTGATACGTACTGGCCGGACTGGATGCCGTTTGTTGGTGGAGAGCATTTCATATTTTTCAGTCCGATATTTAATTTTGCCGATGCTGCCATCAGTTGTGGAATCATAGCTTTGCTTATCTTCTATAGCGGGTATCTTAATTCATTGTCTCACACAGAAAAGAAATAATCTATAAGTAGTTTTTATGAATAAATATTTGCGCTTATTGCTTTTTAGTATCGTATTTGTTGGTGTATCCTGCGGGAAGCAGATTCCCGGTGATATTATACAGCCTTCCGAGATGGAAGATTTGCTGTACGATTATCATTTGGCTCTTACTATGGGAAATGATTTGAACTATAATGACAGATACAAGCGTGAGTCTTATAGAAACTACGTATTTAATAAGCATGGTGTGACAGAAGCAGAGTTTGACTCTTCTATGGTCTGGTATACTAGAAACGGCAAGATGCTTACAGATATATATAAGAACTTGCAGAAAAGATACGAGATGGCAGAGGAACAGATGAGGTCCGAACTTAACAAACGAAGCGGACAGATTTCAGTGTCTCTTTCAGGTGACTCTGTTGATGTCTGGTCTGACAGAAATTTATATTGGCTGACCAGCTCGCCTCTTACAAACAGGCTAATGTTTGACCTTAAGGCTGATACTACATTCCACGAAAACGATATTCTGGTGTTTGAAGCGGATTATAGTTTCCTGTCGAAAGAAAAGAGTAGTGCGAATGTTGTTGTTGCCATGAATATAACATTCAAGAATGACAGTACTCAGGGTATATCAAGAGTAATTGATAACTCAGGCAAATGGGATTTGACTTTGAAACCTGATTCTGCATTCGAATATAAAAGCATAAATGGTTTTGTCTATTTCAGTAATCCTGATAGTGCGGAAACGTCTGTATTAATCAATAAAATCAGGCTTATGCGTTATAGAAACGGCAGTTATAGGGTGATGTCTTCAGGTAATCATGTATCACAAACTGAGAAAACGGATACTGACAAAGAACCGTCTTCTGCTGTAAAAAAAGAGGATATACGTGTGTCGGACAGGAAAATCAGACCGGCAAACACTGAAATTCAGGAGTTGAAACCTATAACAAATAAATAATCTTAAAGTGAAGAAATTTGCTTCTCACAGATTGTATATACCGCATTTGGATTTGCTTCTGAAGAATCATGTGGTTGAAGTGGCTGAAGTTAAGGGAGAGGTAGTTGGCTATTACCCTTTTACCGAGGAGATTCCTTATACGGAATGGTTGAACGGTATAATAGTCTTGTCTTATTATAAACCTATTATTTCATTAGATCCTGTTCCAAACTCGGCTGATAATTCCTTGGTTCTGTATATAGGGCAGGATAAAAAAATAAGGAGTGTCATACCGCATGGAGCAAATATGACATTCCCTACGCTGAAAGCTTATTATGTTACAATGTTTAATGTATCAGAAATGAGCTTTTCGCCTGACAGTAGAATTCTGGAACTTGTTTAAAGTTGTCGCCTTCTGAATTCTGAACAAACGATTGCTGTTGCCACAGCTACATTGAGCGAGTCTGTGGTTTCATTTCCTTGTGGGTAATTAGGTATCAGGATTCTTCTGTTTATTAATGACGCAACTTCTTTACTGATGCCGTTGCCTTCATTCCCCATTACTATCAGTCCGTTGGACGACAGAGTGCTCTCATAAATATTATCTCCGTCGAGGAATGTGCCAAAAACAGGTGTATCGTTGAGTTTTGAAATCAGTTCTTTAATGTCGCAATAGTGTATTTTTACTCTAGCCAATGCTCCCATTGTGGCTTGTACTGTTTTAGGACTGAATGCGTCTGCAGTGCCATGAGAACAATAAATGTTGTTTATTCCAAACCAATCTGCTATTCTTATTATTGTTCCAAGATTACCCGGATCTTGTACATCATCGAGAGCAAGACACAATTCTTTTTGTGGGCAATCTTCAGATGAAGGATAGGATGGGGTCTCGAAAACAGCCAGAACATCTTGTGGACTTTTCAGTAGACTGGCACGTGAAAGCTCTTCCTTTTCGGCAATGATTGTTTCGTCAGCTTTTATATTTTTATTGGATGACAGCCATTCTTCGGTTGTAACCAGAATCTTGCATTTGAAATGTGGTGCAAGGTCGGAAACCAGTTTGTTACCTTCTGCCAGGAATACTCCATTTTCTTTTCTGAACTTTTTCAATTCAAGAGAGCGGATGAATTTTATCTTGTTTTTACTGAGCATATATTATTGGTCTTATATATTTTGAAGGCAAAGCTAAGAAGATATTTTCAATAAATGGTTATCTTGTATCTTATAATTGGATAAATTTCAGTTACATATTCACTGTTAGTGGATTTTTTTGTAAGTTTGCAAATAAAATAGTTTACTTATAGGAATGGTGAAGAAGGCTCGTATATACATATATTTCTTAACAGTGCTTCTACTGTTGAGCGGTTGTTCCGTAAGTAAATTTATCCCAGATGGACAGTATTTGCTTGACGAGGTTCATGTAAGAAGCGACAACAAGGAGATAAAATCGTCCGAAATGTACTCATACGTACGCCAAAAGCCAAATTCAAAATGGTTCAGTCTTGTCAAATTGCCTATGTACATTTATTGTGCTTCAGGTAAGGATTCTACAAAATGGATAAACAAGCTTCTGCGTAAGATGGGTGATGCTCCTAGAATATATGACCCATCTGTGGCAGAGGAAACCCGAATGCAGATTCTTAGTGCAGTACAGAATAAAGGGTACTTGGGAGCGGAGGTTGTCCTTGAAGAAAAATTAAAGAAGAATAAAATTGATGCTTATTATAGGATATCAACAGGAAATCCTTATATGATTTCAAGTATTAATTATAATATTGAAGACTACGTTATTAGGGATTTGTTGATGAATGATTCCATCCATAGCAATCTTGTGGAGGGTATGCGCTTCAATGTTAATGTGCTTGAAGAGGAAAGAAATAGAATTACACAATATCTTCTCAATAGAGGATTTTACAGATTTAATAAAGATTATATTACGTTTCAGGCCGATACAGTAAATGGTACATACCGTATAGACCTGACTATGAATATAGCTTTGAATGAACAGAATAACGGAAACAATAATTCCTTGCATCGTCAGTATAAAATTAGAAAAGTAAATTATCTGATGGATATTGATAATCTGGCAGCAGTCCGTAATAATCCTGAAACAGATACAGTAGAGTATAATCAGCTCAGTATTATTTACAATGATAAGTTATTTCTCCGTCCCGGTGTGATAGCTTCACATAATAGGATAGAGTCAGGGAAATTGTATTCTAATCGCGATGTAATGGCTACTTACTCTTCTTTGGCAAGGTTGGGTATACTTAAATACTCCAACATAAGGTTTGTCGAGCATCTGGAAAACGATTCTGCATATCTTGATGCGTACGTTTATTTATCAAGGAATAAAAATAAGACATTGGCTTTTCAGATTGAAGGTACCAACTCAGCCGGTGACCTTGGAGCGGCAGCTTCAGTTACTTACACTCACAGAAATCTTTTTAAAGGATCGGAAACTTTTAATATCAAGGTCAGGGGAGCATACGAAGCAGTTACAGGACTTGAAGGCTATGCCAACAATAACTATACGGAATATGGAGTAGAGAGTAGTCTGGAGTTTCCTGAATTTATGTTTCCTTTCCTGAAATCGGATTTTAAGAAAAGTGTTAATGCAAAATCACAGGTCAGTGCAAAATATAACTGGCAGATAAGACCGGAATTTGAGAGAACATTAGCTTCGGCAGCCTGGAGTTATAGATGGAATAGCAAAAAGAGAGCCAGTCATAGGCTTGATGTGCTTGACATCAACTATATATACATGCCGTATAGGTCTAATACTTTTATAGAATATCTCAACTATATGGATGAGATTAATCCACTTTTGAGATATAGTTATGAAGATTTATTCATAGTTAGATTAGGATATACATATACTTATAACAGTGCAGGAGTCTCTACACAGCAAACAGCCAAGAAAAGTTCGTATTCCATACGTTTCAATATCGAGGAGTCCGGTAATCTTATATATGGATTGTCAAAGTTAATACATAAGAAACCTTCTGATGGAGAGTCATACAGGGTGGGAAACATAAGTTTTGCACAATACGTTAAAATGGATTTTGACTTTGCCAAGAACATAATGATTGATGATAGAAATGCGCTGGTCTTTCATATCGGTACTGGGATAGCCGTTCCGTATGGTAATTCAAAAAGTTTGCCCTTCGAAAAGCTTTATTTTTCCGGAGGTGCCAATAGTGTCCGGGGCTGGAGTGTACGTTCGCTGGGTCCGGGAGGATATCGTGGAGCGTCGGGCTCATTGGATTATGTAAATCATACGGGAGATATTAAACTCGATATGAATGTCGAGTATAGGACTCATTTGTTTTGGAAGTTAAATGGTGCCGCATTTATTGATGCAGGAAATGTATGGACGCTTAAAGACCGGTATTCTGATTCTACAGGACAGTTCTCGTTTAGACGGTTTTATAAGGAAATAGCTGTTTCGTATGGCTTGGGTATAAGGTTCGACCTTGATTTCCTTATTTTAAGATTTGATGGAGGTATGAAAGCAGTAAACCCTATGGAGACAGGAATAGATAGATTTCCATTGATAAAACCTGATTTTTCACGCGATTTTGCTTTCCATTTTGCTGTTGGATATCCATTTTGATTAAATGAAAATTATCAGATTCATAATAAAATATATATGGCTAAGATAGAAACAAAACTTTATACTCACGATGAATTGCGTGAATTGGAGGAGTGGTTCAATGGTAGGGAATTGCCGAAAGATATTCAATTAGATAAGGCTACATATATTCCCAATGTTAAAGATACCATTGGTCGACTTATGATTCAGGCAGAAATAAATTGTGATAACCCCAAAATGCAGGGATCTATATATCTTCTTGAGCGTCTTAAGGCTAAGCTTGAAGAAACTCAAAAGTGAATATAATTGCATAAATCAAAAACATGTACTAACTTTGTCGTTCAAAAGATTAAAATACTCATAATATGTTTAGAAGTCATACTTGTGGCGAGTTGAGACTTGCCGATGCAGGCAAAAATGTAACGCTTTCCGGATGGGTACAGCGTACACGCAAAATGGGAGGAATGACATTCGTCGATCTCCGCGACCGTTATGGTATCACACAGTTGGTTTTCAATACCGATGTTAATGCCGACCTTTGTGAAAAAGCTAATCATCTGGGACGTGAGTTCGTTATTCAGGTAAAAGGTACTGTGAACGAACGTTCAAGCAAAAACAATAATATTCCTACAGGTGATATCGAAATCATCGTTTCTGAGCTTAATATTCTGAACTCGGCTCAGACTCCTCCTTTCACTATCGAAGATAATACTGATGGTGGCGATGACCTTCGTATGAAGTACCGTTACCTTGACCTTCGTCGTACGGCTGTTCGTAAGAACTTGGAATTGCGTCACCGCATGACAATGGAAGTACGCCGCTATCTTGACAGCAAGGGATTCCTTGAAGTGGAAACTCCTATGCTTATCGGTTCTACACCTGAAGGTGCCCGCGACTTTGTCGTACCTTCACGTATGAATCCGGGACAGTTCTATGCACTTCCACAGTCTCCACAGACACTTAAGCAGCTGTTGATGGTTTCAGGTTTTGACCGTTATTTCCAGATAGTAAAATGTTTCCGCGACGAGGACCTTCGTGCCGACCGTCAGCCTGAGTTTACTCAGATTGACTGTGAAATGAGTTTCGTTGAACAGGAAGATATCATCAATACATTCGAAGGTATGGCAAAACACCTGTTCAAGGAATTGCGCGGTGTTGAGCTTACTGAACCGTTTATCCGCATGCCATGGGCAGATGCAATGAAGTACTACGGTAGCGACAAACCTGATTTGCGTTTCGGAATGAAATTCGTCGAGCTGATGGATGTAATGAAAGGATACGGTTTCTCTGTATTCGACAATGCCGCATACATTGGCGGTATCTGTGCTGAAGGTGCTGCTACATATACACGCAAGCAGCTTGACCAGTTGACTGAATTTGTTAAACGTCCTCAGATCGGTGCCAAGGGATTGGTTTATGCACGTGTTGAGGCTGACGGTAATGTGAAGTCAAGCGTTGACAAGTTCTATTCACAGGAAGTTCTGCAGAAGATGAAAGAAGCGTTCGGTGCTAAACCGGGTGACTTAATTCTTATCCTCAGCGGTGACGACGTGATGAAAACTCGCAAGCAGCTTTGCGAACTCCGTCTTGAAATGGGTAACCAGTTGGGATTGCGCGACAAGAACAAGTTTGCTTGTCTGTGGGTTGTTGACTTCCCTATGTTCGAATGGAGCGAAGAAGAAGGTCGCTTGATGGCTATGCACC
This sequence comes from Bacteroides caecigallinarum, assembly GCF_021530995.1. Classification (GTDB taxonomy): domain Bacteria; phylum Bacteroidota; class Bacteroidia; order Bacteroidales; family Bacteroidaceae; genus Phocaeicola; species Phocaeicola faecigallinarum. The sequence continues at coordinate 2,866 of NZ_JADYTF010000096.1, read as the reverse complement.
ATCCATTCACTCATCCTAAGGATGAAGATATCGCACTTCTTGATACAGATCCTGCTGCAGTTCGTGCAGATGCATACGATATGGTTATCAACGGTGTCGAAGTAGGAGGTGGCTCTATCCGTATTCACGATTCTCAGCTTCAGGCAAAGATGTTCGAAATCCTTGGATTTACTCCTGAAAAGGCACAGGAACAGTTTGGCTTCCTGATGAACGCCTTCAAGTTTGGTGCACCTCCTCACGGTGGTCTTGCATACGGTCTTGACCGTTGGGTATCACTCTTTGCCGGTCTGGATTCAATCCGCGACTGTATAGCATTCCCTAAGAACAACTCAGGAAGAGACGTTATGCTTGATGCACCTGGTTATCTTGACCAGAAACAGCTTGACGAGCTTAACCTGGTAGTTGACATCAAGGAAAAGAACTGATAAAACTTCTTTAAATATAATTAGGCACGGATATAGGTGTGTTTGGATTATACCTGTTTCCGTGCCGTATTTTTGAATTTCATTAATGAAAGAAACAGTACGTATCATAAGGTTTGTCATAGTAGGTACTCTCAATGCAGTGATTGCAGCATTGGTGGTATGGGTGCTTATGCATATCTGCAGACTTGACTATCTGATAGCCAACATCTCTGCATATACAGCCGCACAGATAAACAATTTCCTGTGGTGCAAGTACTGGATTTTTCCTTTGGACAAGGAAACAAAAAAGAACAGCATCCGGCGTCAGATACTATTCTTTCTTATAGCTTTTGCCATGGCCTACAGCGCACAGTTTGTGTTCCTTCTTGTATTGGTGGAACTCCTTCATTTCAATGAATATCTTGCCCAATTCCTCGGACTGTTTGTTTATGGTGCTGTAAATTTTATAAGCAACAAGATGATTACTTTCAAATAGGTAATATGGCATCTTTTATGCCATATTGTTCAAATCCTTATCCTCAAGATAGCTCATTTGTTTTTTTGTTATAACGTCCCTTGTTTTTTCTGAGTCGTCAGTACGGAACACAAGAATACCTTTTCCCGCAAGAAGGAATGAATAAAGGTACGATATTCCTATTCCTGCATCCGTGAAACTTTTTATTGCATCAGCGGCTCTTCCCGGATAATTGTCTAATGTGATTGCAAATACTTCCGAAACATTTGCTGATATTCCTGCCTTGCTTAGCGTCTGATAGGCTCTTTCCGGATCAGAGCATATTATTCTGTAAATTCCGTATTCTACAGTATCTGAAATAGTAGAGGCTATTAACTGAATTTCAGCCTCTTTCAGCAATTCGAGAACTTTGAGGAGAGTTCCCGATTTATTTTCTACAAAAACAGATAATTGATGTACTGTCATGATGTATATGTCTTTAAATTAATGTTTTACGTAAATCTTTCACTCTAACAGCCTTTCCTTCCTGTTTCGGCAGGCTTCCCTTCGGAACAAGTTTAACGATTGGAGTAATCAGGATTTCGTCCTTCAGCTGGCGTGTAATTTCTTTTGTAAGTTTCTGCAGTGAGCCGAAATCGTCTGTAAATTCGTTCAGTTCGACTTCTACCGTCATTTCGTCGTTTGCATCAAGGTTTGTAAGAGTAATCAGGTAGTCGGAACCAAGCTCCTTGAATTGCATAAGTATAGTCTCTATCTGGATAGGGAAGATGTTTACGCCCTTCAGTATTATCATGTCGTCACTTCTTCCTTTCATACGGTCCAGGCGTCTGTGATGGCGTCCGCACTTGCATTCTCCAGGAAGGAATCTTGTAAGGTCTCTTGTTCTATATCTCAGAAGTGGCATTGCTTCACGGTTTATTGTTGTTAGAACAAGTTCACCCACTTCTCCGTCTGGTACAGGTTCCAGTGTTTCTGGGTCAACTATTTCCACTATATAATAGTCCTCCCATATATGCAGACCGTTCTGTTCGGTACATTCGAAAGCCACTCCCGGACCGCACATTTCCGACATTCCGAACGAGTTGTAAGCCTTCACTCCGAGCATTTTCTCTATTCTCTTTCTTTGTTCTTCGGAGTGAGGTTCGGCGCCTATGATAAGAGTCTTGAGTTTTGTATCCTTAGCAGGGTCTATACCCATTTCTTCCATAACTTCATACAGACGTCCCGCATAGCTGGGAATAGCATGGAGAGCTGTTGTTCCAAAGTCTGTAATGAACTTAATCTGTCGTTTGGTGTTTCCTGCAGCAGCCGGTACAGTCAGCATACCCAGTCTTTCTGCACCGTATTGAAAACCCAGTCCACCGGTGAACATACCGTATCCGGATGAGTTCTGGAATATATCTCCGGCTCTCAGTCCTACCATGTGCAGACAGCGTGCCACAGCGTTTGCCCATTCGTCAAGATCTTTCTGTGTATGGAGTATTACAGTTGGTGTTCCTGTCGTACCGCTTGACGAGTGCAGTCTTACTACGTCCTTCAGTGGTACTGCGGCTAGCCCGTATGGATAGTTGTCGCGCAAGTCTTGTTTTGTTGTGAACGGTATCTTTCTTATGTCGTCAAGTGATTTTATATCTTCAGGTTTCAGATTATGTTCTTCAAATCTTTTTTTATAGAAAGGAGAGTTCATACAGTGCTTCACTGTTTTTTGCAATCGTTCCAATTGCAATCTCTCAATTTCCTCTCTACTCATTGTTTCCATTTCCGGATGGAGATATTTGCAGTCGTTTTCCATTATGATAATTATTTGTAAGGTTTATGTTATACGTCGGTATATTTTTACCTAAAAGACATGTTGAAGTTTGTTATGTAGGTCGGCGGCATTGCTGCCGCTTTCCCCATTAAGAACTGTACGTGCGACTTTCACCGCATACAGCTCCGATAATTCTAAATTTAATTCTCATAAAATTAAATCGGCTCATAATCATCT
>NZ_JADYTF010000095.1 GCF_021530995.1 Bacteroides caecigallinarum | reverse complement strand
AGGAATCAACAACAAGATAAAGGTCTTGAAGAGAGCGGCATACGGATTTAGGGATGAACGATACTTTGAGCTAAGGTTATATGCACTCCATGATTGCCGCATCACGCGAAATGTCGGATGAACCAAAATTACAGCCGCCATCCGTTTTGGGATTGGGCTTCCGACAATTACAAGCAAGTAATTGTTGTCCCGGGAAACCATGAGTTTTACAAGATGTTTGACTTGGACTCATTATATAACGGATGGACATTAAGAATAAGAACAAATGTCACATGTCATTATAACGCAGTAATCCCGTTATCCGAAAATACGGAAATAATAGCGACTACATTATGGTCCAATATCGAACCGAAGAATGCTTTTCGGACCGAACAGGCAATATCTGATTTCAGGCGTATAAAATACGGTGACGATACGCTCGGTTGGACACGCTTCAACATGGAACATGACAAATGCCTGAAATTTCTGAAAGAAAGCATATCCCAAAGTAATACAGGACACATTGTTGTCGTAACACACCATGTACCATCCTTTGAACTACTCGCACCGGAGTTCATAGGAAGCCCGCTTAACGGTGCTTTTACTGTGGAGCTTGACGACTTTATTGAAAAAAGTCCCATTGACTACTGGATATACGGTCATTCACACCGAAACATTGACAAGATTATAGGAAGAACGAGCTGCATTACAAACCAGTTGGGATATGTATCCCATAATGAACACACGACCTTCAATCCAAGGAAATATATCGAGTTATATTAGAAAAAAGAGAGCCGATCCGTCGCGGACAGGCTCTCTTAAAAATGAAAAAGTTGTTTTCAATTATGAACAAAAAGGCTTATCTGAAATAAAGTTCCACTTTCGTGTGCCGGTTGGCCTCGTCAGGAACATAGTCGGCGATGCCGCCTTCGTATATCCTAGTAATGCTTTCTGCCGGTAAGCCCCGCTTGACGAGTTCGCCTGCGATATAATCGGCTCTGGCGGCACTCAACGCATTGTTTATGGAAGTTGTACCGGTTGCGCTGTCCGCCGCTCCCGTAACTTTTACGGACAATCCGTATTTCTTGGCCACATGAGCGAGCGCATCGAGATTGACCTTTTGCAAGGTGTCCGTAAGATGGGCAGTGTTAAGGTCGAAGAAGAAATAGACCGGAGAGCCAATACATTCTTCCCCATGCTGCATGAGGGCGAAATAACCGGCCGCAGAAATGGTGTCTGAATGATTGACTGCCTCATTTCGTGCTCCGCTCACGCTGTCATGTGCGGATTTGCAGATGCTGTCCGTCTTTACGCCCTGAATGCTGTCTGAGTCCGTTTCGGTTATAAGAGGCGAATTGCCGTCCCAATGACGGTTCTTCAACCGGGCCCGCAGGGAGTTCAGTCCGCTGTAGTTGTTTACGGGAAACTTCCGCTCATCGTCATCCTTGTCCTCGAACAGGTGTCCGTAAGTATCGAGCAGTCCTTCGATTTCGAAAATCTTCTTCAGTTCGTCCAAAGTTCTCCTTTCCTTGTCCAGCTTTCCGGCATATTGCCTGTTCCGTTCAGACAGGGAGTTTGCATAGTCGGTCAGCCACTCATTGCGCCGTTCATACGGGCGGGGGTCAACGGCTCGTTTCCAGCCGACCTTTCCGATGCTGAAAGAGAATCCCGCCGTCAGCGAGAGCATGTGGTCCCCGAGACGGTTCGCTTTTCCGTATCCGTCGAAATCCTGGAATGAGGTCGTCCCGGAAAGTTCCATCAGGACGCTTACCCTCTTGGATATTCGGTACTGCCCCTGTATGCCGTATGATATGGCGAGAGGGTTGTGTCCGTTGTCCGCATTGTGCAGCAGTCCGAGACCCGCATACGGTGAAAGGCTCCAGCGAACCTTGTCCTGTTTTGCGTACCTACTTCCAAGCAGATTCCACATCAGATCCACATGGACATGGTGATATTCCCGTGTGGACAGTTGGCCGTCCTTGAAATGCAGACCACTATAATTGATACGGGCCCCGACCGACGGAGTGAACCACTTCCCTACTCCAATGTTGTACGAGGGCTTGAGCCTCCCGAAGAGGTCTTCACAGCCGAGCGGCGTGCCGAGAAAAGCCGATGCCCCTCCGGACAGGCTGACAAACCAGTTGCCACTCCTGCGCATCGGGACTACCACTCCGTCAAGATAAGAGGGTTGCATCGGTCGGAGCATTTCGGTATGGCAGCTGAAGCCTTCATACCGGACAGTATCCTTGTCCGCTGGCGTCGCATTCGCATAGTTGTGCAGCGAACATATTGCTGCAAAAAATAAAATGATATGTTTCGTCATAATCTGATACTTTATTGGTTGATTCTTTTGAATTATGGGACAAAACTGCCGGTCAGCGTTTGGGTTTCCTGCCGATTGCAGGCTTCATCATACGATTCGCCATCCTCATGCAGCGGAGTGCCCATGCACGGTTGTCCTCGTCTTCGTCCCGTCCCCATTTGAGGTCGCTCTTGCTTCCGCCTCCGCCATGTGTTTCGGCAAAGGTGGTGGCGTCATCGACCATACCCAAAAACAGCAGGGTGGCACAGTGCATGACCTCTTTCCCTTGCTCCGCTATGGATTGGACAAGCGAGCCGTCAAACATCTGCCGTTCCGGTACGGTCATCCGTGCCGAAAGGTCACGGAACTCATTCACCATATTCTCCAGCATTGCATCCTTGAGCAGGCTGTCCACTTTGGAATGGACATCACGGGAGTATTTGTAGGCTTCCTCCTTGAGGCGTTCCGTCCGTTCCTGAACGGCATCCATATTCTCCTTAAGATCGGTCAGCTGTCGGTCAGCCGTCTGCAATTTCTCCTGCTTGTCTGCCAGTTTGAGATGGATATAGGCAAGCTCCTTTTTCAGCTTGTCCGTCTCGGCGGATATGGCGGCTGCATCGCCTTTGTGTTCCGTCAACTCTTTTTCAAGAACCGCCAGCCTTGCTTCCTTTTCCGCCTGCTTTTTCTGGAGATTTTCTACCATAGAACCCAAGCCCTTGACCTTGCGTTCTGCCAGCCTTATGTCCGAACGAAGTGCGGAAAGCACCTCTTTATGCCTGGCTATCTGTTCCTCAATGTCCGTACATTCCTCCGACAGCATACGACGGTACTCCTCGGTCGTCCTGTGGCGGGCACCGGTCTCAGAGACACTGCTTCCCCTGGAAAGCCCCCATTTTCTGTTCACCTCGGCAAAGTCGCTGTGCAGCTGCTTCATCCTTGCGCTGTACTCGTATTTGTCCTTTCCGGCAAAAATCTCCTTGTATGCAAACTTGCCGTCTCTTATAGGCAGAAGCGTACAATGTATGTGCGGGTTCTGCTCGTCAAGATGTGCAACGAAAGCTGCGATATTCTGCTCTCCGTATTTGTCAGAGATGAACCTATAGGCATCCTTCGCCCACAGTTCTATTTCCGGCTTCCGCACTATGCGGCTATTGTCCGCGCCCTGCTCGAAATCCACCTCCTGCTTGCCGAAGGCGAGCTGACGCATCAACTCACGGGAGCCGCCGAGAATGATGTTGACCACCGTCCTGTATTTGGGCTCCAACAATCCCTCGTTAGGGTCTTTAATACCACGCTGACGGAGATTGTCTGCCATGCGTTCCGGAATGCTCCGGCTTTTGTCCACAGGGCGTACTTTTCCGCCGTTCACTATCTCAAAATTCAGATGTTCCCTTGTCGGGTCGTAGTTGCCTTTCTTCATGGCATATTCCGCCGCCTTCTGACTGCGGTTGCGCAGATGTTCATTACTTTGGGCGGCAGTGATGCCTTTGGAAACCCGAATGTCGAGAACCTGTTTTGCATTTGCCATACTTTTCCTGTATTGTTTCGGACAATCCTTCGTGTCCCAGCTTGCTGCCCGGTCGGACACCGCTCCCAAAGACGTAGTCATTTGGGGTATTAGGCTCCCTCTCCCTTTGTTCGATGGCAGACGGGCAAGCCCGGATGCCTGTTATAAACGGCAGGACGGCTGCGCCGGTTATCCGTCGGATTATCCGTGGTTATACAATAGGTTTTCAGCAGTCCGCATCTGCGGATTTTACCAATGCTTTCGCAGCAACCGACATGAACGGGTCGTGAAGGTTGTTAAGGAGCACCTGACGGTCATCGTCGTAGTCGATGTCCTTGTCCTTGGAGAGGTTGATGATGTGCTCCGCCAGCTCCTCTGACAGGTCTATAAGCGACGGCCATCTTCCCTCCAGGTCGCAGCACAGGTATTCCGTGAGTTCCATTCTTTCGTCCGGCTTTGCCCGGCACAGCACCTTCCGCATGGCGGCAAGGACGATGCACTCTATGGCGGTATTCCGGATTTCCAATACCCGTTTGTCCATTCTCTCCGACAACTTCATCAAAGTGACATGGCAGTCGTCTTCCGGCAGTTCGTCCTTAAGTCCGGCATCGGTGATAGCCTTGTGTACAACCTTCCCGCACGCAATACCGGCATCATCGGAAGTGATACTGCCGTTTACCCATCCGGACAGGATTCCGTTCAGCTGACGGACAATGCCTGTTTTTCCTTGTGCAATGTCAGGCGTCACATGATTGCCATCATGCAGGCGCATGGTGATGACCATGCTTTTCGGCAACCTTGTCCTTTCCAGCTGTCCTAACGATTCCAGCGTTTCCAGGAAAGAGCGAACAGTCGCCCTGTGCCAGTGCCATTCGGCAGCGAGGTCTGAAACGGTCACATGACACTGGCCCTGCTGGAGTTGAAAATCCTGTTTCCTTAAAAATGGAGAGACGAAGCCTGCCAGTGATTTGTCCAACAAGTCGCAATAGGCTTCCGTCCTTGTCTTTCGGCCGCCGACCTTCTCTTTGAGGAAGTCGAACAGTCCGGTACTCGCCGATATGGTAGCGGTCATTTCTTCTTTATTTTTCATCTTCATTCTGTTTTTTATGATTGACTAATGTGCGGATTAGATAAGGCCGCTTCTGCCCGCATTAACATTGCAGCCTCGCGTGATGATTGCAATGGTAGCAGTCGGACATCGCATCCGGATGCTCCGACAGGTAAAACCGCCTGTCCTTGTCCTCCCATTCGGACAGTATCTTGCCGGAGGGATAGAACAGGGCAGCCAGAAGGATATACGAAATGGTGACTGAAAGAGTGAACAACTGAGGCACGGCACATATAGTCAATGCCATGATGCCGCAGAAGACAAATGCCCTTGGACGATCAAGTAGCTTGCGGAGCCATCGTTCTGTCCTCCTTGAAGATAACAACATGGCAGATACTATGGTGGACAACACCGGCCCGAACTGACCGGGGTGCCTGGTCGTATAGACATAGTGGAAAAGGAGCAGCAGAACCACAAGCACCTGCGTGTAGAGTTTGCGGGCCTTGGCATTGCCTGTCATGACACGGTAAAATGCTGCCATGAAGGGGCGGCGGCTCCTGTACAACACCATCGGCAGAAAGACTGGGAGCAAAAGGAATACAAACTGCAATACTATCCAGGTCATAGGTAATTTGAGTTATGTGACATGTGTATGGGTTGTTCCAGCAGTTCCAACCGGACAATACCGTGCGTGGCAAGAGCGATTATAGCTTCCGCATCCTTTGCCGTGAGATACATGGCCGCCTTCTTGATCCGCTGGCGGAACTGCCTGTCCTGCCTGCGCAGCGTGGCCAACGCCCTGTCCAGATCGTGCTCGGGGATGTTCCATGCCGTGCCTTCGGCGCAAGCCCCGCGCGGCTTGTAAGCCCGCAGTACCAGCGTTCGTGAAACAAGGTAGTCTGTCCTGTCAGGTCGCGCAATGATATGCTCTTTGAAAAGATTGTCATCGACGACCTCAATCCATGTCCTGTTAGCCCTGATCCAATAGACCATCTGCCGGTAGAGAGTGTTTCGCATAGCCGGGAATTATATGAAATCCATCAGGACATCGTCCTTGTTCCTCTTGTACTTCATTATGCCGCTCTTGGAGTGCAGGTCAAGATCGATGCAAAGGTCGCCGTACATCAGCTCCAGCGAATCATAAATCGTGGCGAGGATACAGCTGACCCTGCCGTCGGCATCCGTCTTCGCGTTCATCTTGAACATCTGCCCGAAGGCAGGATTGGAATAGGCGCAAGTGCTGTGACCGTATGGTTCCGTCCGCATCGGGATATGGTGGTACAGTGTTATCAGCTCCATATCGTCCTCGAACATGTCCATGACCTCTTCCAGCTCGTAGGTGTCGCGCAGAGGAAATGTGAGCAGTACATAATCGCCATAGAACTGCGGTTCTTCCATTGTCGTCACATCAAGAAGCTGCGGCAGCTGTAACGGGACGAAAGAAAGGAAATCGTTCAGGAAATGTCGTAGCATAATCATGTATATTTGTGTGTCGTTTACAATCTTTGGATATAAATTTCCATCAGCGTGGCCGGCAACTCGTCCGGATTCTCCATGTCGGACTGCAGGATATCTCCCAACCTTGCGAATGCCGCAGGCGTCTGTTCTGCGATTCTGCGCAGCTCCTCTTTCTCCGCATCGGAGAGCAAAACCGCACAAATGCCGTCCATCGAGATGTAAGGCTGTAGCATCATACACGCATAGCCCCACGCCTGGGACTTGGACTTTATCCTGTCCTCCCGGATATCCTTGAGGCACACTGCCGCATTCTGTATAAGGCGGCGGTTGGTACGCATAGCCATGTATATCATCGCATCCCGGTAGGAAATCTCCTCGTTTTCCGCTGCAATGAAAACACGGGAGCAGCATTGCTCCGTATCCTTGGATATGTCCGACATATCCTCTCCGGCCAGATCGTTAAGGTGAGTTAGGAAGGTTCGGAACACTGCATCCTCATTCCTGATGAAAGATTTCAGGCCTGCAAGGTCATGTATCCCGTCCTGCAATGTCCGGGCAAGCAACCGTCGGTATGCTGAAAGAATATTGTTGCGGTCTGAATCAAGGGGCGGAGTGCTGTCAAGCGAACTGAAAAACGGCCTTGCGTTATCGGCTGCGACCTTCAAGTCCTTGTCCCCATAATAAGGAGAGGTAAGTTCCTTGAGGACAAACACGTCCTGACAGGTGCGGCTGACGGATCGTGCCAGACGGATGAACTCCGTGCGAAGCGAATCGTGAATCCTTTCGCACCTGCCGTACAGGTCTGAATGAGGATTGCCGGAGGTGTCCCGTATCGCATGAGAAAAGGCTGAGTCCCTGGCTGCCCGCCAGCGGTTTATATGTACCGCCAGTTCCTTCGTCGAAAGATCGTCCAGTTTCCGGACTTCGGACAGATAATTCCCGTAAACTCCGACCGGGTCATCCGCCATTTCCGGATGTCCGCTGCCGATTTTTCCGGTACATCCTGCGGACAGGAACATGACCACCGAAACGGCAATCATCCCGGTCAAAAGCGACCTTGATTTTGAATATGATTTTATAAATACCATACTGTGATTTCATCTTAAAAACGGCGCAAATCTATATAATATTTCCTACTTTCCACCATCAAAAATCAGATTTTGACGACATTTTAATTTCATACTTAACAGTATGATTTACAATGAAAACAAGTGAAAGAAAAAGCAAGTTTTGAATATGATTTTTTAAACTAATTCGATAGAGTATGATTTCATACAGAAAAAACTATTATCTTTGTTGCGGGCAAATTTTAAGGCATACGAAAAATGGCAAAAGTAGGATACATATTCAAGGCTAATCACTATGACACTTACGAGGCGGACAAGGAATGGATGCTGAATTTCGGGTGTGAACAAATTATTGAGGAAGAGACTGATCATGAAGTGATGCGTCCCCAGTGGAAACAACTTATGAACGCCCTTTACAGGGGCGACGTGCTTGTGGTTTCCAAGTTCAGCAATGCAGTTCGTGGGGTGCGGGAACTGTCGGTCTGCATCGAAATGTGCCGGATAAAGGTCGTGCGCCTGATTTCCATCCAAGACAGGATTGACAGCCATAACGAGTTGTTCAAGGAAACTACTGCTGCCGATGTTCTTGAAATGGTGGGAGCCCTTCCTGAAGAAATCGCCGCATTGCGCAAGTCATCCAGCCATGTCATGCTGTTCCAGAAAAATATCAAGTCGCCGGCCAAGACGGGGAAAAACTTATCCAGGACTGAACGGGAAAGGAGCATCGTGGACATGTATAACAGCGGCTATTCTATAGATGACATTGCCAATGTAAGCGGATTCAGCAGCAAAAGCTCAATATTCCGCATTCTGAACAAATACAATGTCGATTTGAACAGAGGCCGGACCAAAGGACCGAGGCGCAAGAAGGGAATGGACGAAACAGAGTGACACAAAACTCGGACTATCAAGTACTCTTGAGATATGAATAAAGAGATAATTACAGAACGGCTTGTATTGCGCCCTTGGCGGGAATCGGATGCGGAGGCCTTGTACAAATACGCCAAAGACCCGGCAATCGGTCCTGTTGCGGGTTGGCCTCCTCATACTTCGGTAGCGGATAGTTTGGAAATAATTCGCACGGTATTTGCCGCTCCCGAAACGTATGCGGTGGTATTGAAAGCAACGGACGAGCCGGTAGGCAGTGTGGGAATCATGTTCGGAGACGGTTTGCACAGTGCTGAAATGCAGGCGGGCGAGGCGGAAATAGGCTATTGGATAGGCGTGCCTTATTGGGGGCAAGGCCTGATACCCGAAGCCGTGCGCTGCCTGCTGCGAAGGTGTTTTGAGGATTTGGGAGTGACCGCCGTCTGGTGCGGCTATTATGACGGCAACACGAAGTCGCGCCGAGTGATGGAGAAATGCGGTTTCCGCTTTCATCATACGGAAGAAGGCAAGACATCTCCGCTTGGCGATGTCCGCACGGAGCATTTCATGCGGATGACGAAGGAGGAATGGGAATCTGCTCAACATATATCTATACGTCTGTTGACGGAACAAGATATTCCGGAAATGCGGGAATTGTTCCGCGCCACGGTTCTTACTGTCAATTCCAAAGACTACACGAAGGAGGAAGTAGAAGACTGGGCTTCGTGTGGAGACAGCATAGAGCATTGGAAAGAGTTGTTTGCAAAGAACAATTATATCGGTGCGCTTGACGAACAAGGCGGTATTATCGGCTTTTCCTCCATGAACACCGAAGGCTATCTGCACTCCATGTTTGTCCACAAAGACTGGCAACATAAAGGCGTGGCAAGCCTACTGCTTTCAGAGGTTGAAAAGATGGCTCATGGATATGGCGTGTATAAAATAAGCGTAGAAGTTAGCATCACCGCACGACCTTTCTTTGAGAAGCATGGCCACAAGATGGTGAAAGAACAGAAAGCGAAGGCAAACCGGCTTTATTTGACCAATTATGTAATGAAGAAAGAGTTAAACTATTGAAATATGAGCATAAAAACAATACAAATCTGCCAAAGTTGCGGATTACCTATGTCTGGAGAATATATGTTCGGTACTCATGGAGATGGGCATCCGTGTTCAGAATATTGCAGGAATTGCTTTCAAAAAGGATTTTTCACAGCAGCTTCGCTTGATGAACAGCAGAAAGCCATTGCCGTCTCTGGACTAAAAGGACATGCAGACCTCAGTAACCTGAAGCGCTGGATGCCTGCTGTACAACAGGCGGCATGGATACTCGACCGGTGCGGATATGTCATACTTTCGACAATCGACGGGAACGGGTTCCCCCGCCCTGTGGCCATAGATGTGCTGCGACATGACGGAATAGCAACACTGTGGATGACGACCTCGTTGTCTTCGGAAAAAGTGAAACATTTGAGAAAGGAGCCAAAGGCCGGAATCTGTTATGTCCATGAGGCTGACAGCGTTACCTTAACTGGAACGGCTGAAATCATTTCAGACATGGAAACCCGCCATGCTTTCTGGAAAGACTTTATGAAGCATTATTTTCCGGAAGGTCCGGACGATCCGGACTACTGTATTCTTTGCTTTCATGCAGAAGAAGCCACTTTCTGGATAGACCGAAAATTCAAGCACATCGTATTATAAATGACAGATATGAAAGACGGAATAATTCTATTTTTGAAGGAAAACATCATTGGCAGGAACTTGTTTACCGAGGATGTTGTCTACAAACTGGAAAACGGGAAATTGGAAGGCGTATATAGTGACAGAATGATTTTCTCTGATTTGATGCAGACTGGAAATGGTTTTAAGTTCAATATGACAACCATTACTCATGAACTGATATATAATGTGGATAATAAAGACAACAGGACAACTGTTGCCAAGGATTACACCGGGACGAGCGTGTTCTGTTATGAACTGGCCATGCGGAAAAGCACCGGTCAGCTTACCGGCTATATGCGCTGTATCTCAACGACAGTTAAAAATCAGACGATGGAAGCCGTGGTATGCGGAATATTCGATGTGAACTTTGACGGCAAAGAGCTGAAATGGCAAGAAAACCAGTTGTTGTATAGAGACAGCCCCATAGGAGATGGCAATTATAAGCCTGCTGCGTTCGATGCCAAAGTCCGTTTCCATCTTGATAAGGGGAAAGCCGTGTTTGAGTATCTTCCTACGCTTTGGGATGTAAATCCAGACACGTTGGTGAAAAGTTTGTCTAAAGACGATTACCCTGTTTATATATCAAAAGAAAGATAATAGTTTGATTACCTAAAATATCAATTTTATGGAATTATCGAATTGGTTCAAAGGTTTTGAGGATGGAATCGCCAAACTGTCGGAAGAGCAAAGAGAGACTTTCTTCCGCGAGTGCGGTAGAAACTGCGTGCAGTGCGGTACACTTCAGGTTTATAAAGACCTGTTTGAACAGGCGGCCGGAGACCTTGACCGGTTTTTCGCCATAGCCGATGAACAGCCCGGCGTAAGATGTGAAACGGTAGAGAAAGACGCTGTTTATAACCTGTATTTTCTGGAATGTACATGTGAACTGCACAAGCGGGGCTATGTCTCTACACCTCTGCTCTGTGAATGCTCAAGGCAGAGCATCATTTATGTCTTGCAGTCGTTGTGGAAAGACAGGACATTCCAAGTAACCATTTGTGAATCCATTTTACGCGGAAGCCAACATTGCAAGATGCGGATTGAAGCAAGCAACACTGATTTTGCTGAATTTGAAACGAAAATATAGAATGGAATGACTTTAATATTGATATATTTGCTCCCTATCCTGTTTATGCTCCATGAGTTTGAGGAAATGGTTATGCTGCCTGCATGGATTGAAAAGAATGAAAAAGAATTATCCCGAAAGTTTCCCGCATTACGATCAAAATTGTCTTTTCTACAAAGTCCTGCATTCGGCATTGCCGTATGTGAGGAGTTTGTTATTGTAAGTGCTTGTACTATGGCTACAATCATTACAGGAAACATGTTGTTCTGGTATATTTGTTTACTGGCTTTCAGTTTGCATTTCGTTGCCCACATTATACAATTCTTTATCATTCGCAAATATATTCCTGCCATTGTCAGCACCGTGTTATGTTTGCCTTATTGCGTCATGGCAATAAGTGCTGGTCAAGAGCAATATTCCAATGTAGAAAACGTTTTGTTAGGTGTTTTAAGCCTGGTTATTTGTATTGCCAATCTTTGCCTGATGCAAATCGTAACACCCAGAATTTATAAGTGGATTAAAAACAAGATGTGAATACCCGGAATGTGCATATCCCCAAAAAAGCGAAGTCAAATTGAGGGAAATGTTGGAAATCCTACAAAAAGAAACTGGAAACTTGGAGGTATAATCAAAAACAAATGCTATCTTTGCGGAACTGACAGAAAAAATAGAATTGTTCAACCAATATGAAATGGCAAGTGTGCATATAGCTGCGCTTAACGGATAGCATTTAGTCATAGCTATTCGGCAACGGACAGACTTATAACCGGTTTGTCCTTTCTTGTTTTGCCATTATTCCAAATTCATAATAATGCGATATGTCATGCCGCCTCGTGCAGCAGGACTTGTCGCATCCTATCAAGTTGAACAATGAACTATACATACAAGAATATCTGGCTCATCAGCTTTCCTGTAATGATGAGCATCCTTATCGAACAACTTATCAATATCACCGATGCCATTTTCTTGGGGCATGTGGGAGAAATAGAATTGGGCGCATCCGCCCTTGCTGGGATTTGGTATCTGGCTATCTATATGCTCGGCTTCGGTTTCAGTCTGGGATTGCAGGTCGTTGTCGCACGGCGCAACGGCGAGCGGCATTATTCCGAAACCGGAAAGACATTCTTTCAAGGATTGTTTTTCCTGTCGGTACTTGCTGTCTTTTTGTGTCTGCTCTCCAAACTGTTTTCCCCGATGATTCTAAGTCGGCTGATTACTTCTGTGGAAGTCTATCATGCTGTGATTGATTATTTGGACGGACGAATTTGGGGACTGTTGTTCTCCTTTCCGTTCCTTGCCTTGCGCTCGTTCTTGGTCGGCATCACCCGTACAAAAGCCTTGAACATGGCAGCTCTGACAGTTGTATTGGTGAACATTCCGGGCAATTGGCTACTCATATTCCATTGGGACATGGGGATAGCAGGTGCAGCCATCGCATCGTCTTTTGCCGAAGCGTGTTCGCTGGCAGTGCTGGCAATCCATGTTTTACGTAAAATGGATAAACGGTTATATGGATTGCGTTGGAGCTTTGACAAAGATGTATTGCTTCCTATCTGTCGTGTGTCCGTATGGAGTATGTTCCATTCGTTTATCGGAGTGGCATCGTGGCTTGCCTTCTTCGTTGCTATCGAGCATTTGGGAGAAATGGAACTGGCAGCTACCAATGTCATACGAAGTGTCTCGACGCTGTTCTTCGTCATTGTCAATTCGCTGGCGGCTACTACCGGTTCGCTGGTGAGCAATTTGTTGGGAGCCGGACAGAAGGAACAGGTAATTCCGCTGTGTAACCGGGTTATCCGCCTAGGATATGCCATCGGTTTTCCACTGGTTATCCTTGCCCTGATTTTCTACCGTCCGATTATTGGCATCTATACGGAAAGTGCGTTTCTGATGCAGATTGCTCATCTGCCCTTTGTGGTTATGCTACTGAATTATGTCTTTGCCTTGCCCGGTTACGTCTATATGAACGGCGTAACAGGTACAGGGGCGACACGCATGACTTTTATTTTCCAGTTGATAACCATCGCGGCTTATCAGATTTATTTGTGGAGCATAAGCGGTTTCAGTACTTCACTGTCCGTTTATTGGACGGCAGAATATCTGTATGTGATATTACTTGGCTTGTTATCTGTCATTTATCTGAAATATAAACACTATTAAAACTGAATGTCATGATGAAAAAGATATATCCACGCACAGGCGACACGCAGACCGTGTACCTGAATGCAGTTGTGAAAGACCCGTCTATCGAAGTGGGCGACTATACCATCTACAATGATTTCGTGTCCGACCCGTTGCTTTTCGAGCGGAACAATGTGCTTTACCATTACCCGATAAACCACGAGCGGCTGATAATCGGCAAGTTCTGTTCCATTGCCTGCGGTGCGAAATTCCTGTTCAACTGTGCCAACCATGCCTTGAAATCCCTATCCACCTACACCTTCCCGCTCTTTTATGAGGATTGGGATTTGGAAAAATCGGACGTGGCAACGGCTTGGGACAACAAAGGCGACATCGTGATAGGCAACGATGTGTGGATAGGCTACGAAGCGGTGATTATGGCTGGCGTCCACATCGGCAACGGGGCAATCATAGCCGCCCGTGCCGTTGTTACGAAAGACGTGCCGCCCTATACGATAGTCGGCGGCGTTCCTGCCCGACCGATAAGAAAGCGTTTCGATGAAGAAGTGATTCGGAAACTCGAAACGCTGCAATGGTGGGATTGGTCTGCCGAAAAGATACGGCGATATTTGCCTTATATTGGGAAAGGTGATGTAAATAAGCTGACACAAGAACACATTTATTTTTGTACAAAAATGGCATAACATTTATTATTGATAAGGTCATCACAAAATAAGATATAGTATCGTTAATTATGTAACCATGAAACTATATAACTATATAATTATATAATTATATAAGAATATATGATTTATATATGCTTTATTT
>NZ_JADYTF010000094.1 GCF_021530995.1 Bacteroides caecigallinarum | reverse complement strand
AAATAATACCAATAAATTTCGCTTTATTGTGAAAATATATTTAACTTTGGGAATCCGAGGAATCGAAATTACATTTACTTTAATTTTAAAAACCGGAGTTATGAAGAAGTTATTATTTATTCTGGCATTCTTTATGCCTTTCATTGCGTTCACATCATGTTCAAAGGACGAAGTTTCATCAACCGACGATCTTGCCGGAACAAAGTGGGAAGGAAATATCGGTCTTGGCGATCTTGTAATTGCCACTCTTCGTTTGAATTTTCAGGAGACCACATTTACAGCTTCTGTAAGGATGGATTTGAATGGCGACGGTCAGATTACGGCCGATGAAGAAGAAGTATCCACAGGTACATATACAGTAGATGGCAACTACATCTATCTCACCATCGAGGGTGAGACAGAGAAGGCAGAGCTTCGCGACGGTAAGATAATTCTCAAGGTTACCGACTGGGATGGCGAGAGCATTCCTATGGAGTTAATACTGGAACAGGTATGATAATCAAAAAACAAAAAAACAGACAGTAAAAAACATTTCTCGGATTAAATCAATAAGGGCGGCCACCACATCATCGCGGTGACCGCCCTTAATTATTAATTATTAATTTTTAATTGCTTCCTAGTCCCTTCTGAACACATCCCTCGTATATACCTTGTCCTTCACGTCGTCCAGCACCGCGTCATATCTGTTCGCTATGATGGCGCCGCTCATGCGTTTGAAGTCCTCCAGGTTGTTCACCACCTTCGAGCCAAAGAAAGTAGTGCCGTCCTCCAGCGTAGGTTCGTAGATTATTACCGTTGCCCCCTTCGCCTTTATTCGCTTCATCACTCCCTGTATTGAGCTCTGTCGGAAGTTGTCGCTGTTCGATTTCATTGTCAGTCGGTACACACCTATGGTAACGTTCTTCTCCACATCCATGTCCCACTGCGAGTTGGCAGAGTAGTATCCCGCCATTTTCAGCACCTGGTCCGCTATGAAGTCCTTCCTTGTGCGGTTCGATTCCACAATGGCGTGAATCAGGTTCTCCGGCACGTCCGCATAGTTTGCCAGCAGCTGCTTTGTGTCCTTAGGCAGACAGTACCCCCCGTATCCGAACGACGGGTTGTTATAGTGGTTTCCTATTCTCGGATCCAGACTTATACCGTTTATGATGTCCACGGTGTTCAGCCCCTTCATCTCGGCGTAAGTGTCCAGCTCGTTGAAATAGCTCACCCTCAGCGCCAGATACGTGTTGGCAAACAGCTTCACCGCTTCCGCCTCCGTCAGTCCCATGTACAGAGTGTCGATATTCTCTTTTATCGCCCCCTCCTGCAGCAGCCCTGCAAAAGTCCTTGCAGCCTGCCTCAGTTCCTCCGCATGGTCGCACACAGAGTCTTTCGGACACCCCACAATTATACGGCTGGGGTAGAGGTTGTCATACAGCGCCTTGCTCTCCCTCAGGAACTCCGGCGAGAACAGCAGCTTCAGGTCCCTTCCGTACTTGCGGTACAGACCCTCACAGTAACCCACAGGGATAGTGCTCTTTATCACCATCACCGCGTTCATGTTCACGCTTTGCACAAGGTCGATAACCTCCTCCACGTGCGAAGTGTCGAAATAGTTCCTCACCGGATCATAGTTCGTAGGCGCCGCTATCACCACGAAGTCCGCGTCCCTGTATGCCGCCTCTCCGTCCAGAGTGGCAGTCAGGTCCAGTTCCTTTTCCGCCAGATACATCTCTATATAGTCGTCCTGGATAGGAGAGACCCTGTTGTTTATCTTCTCCACCTTTTCCGCTATCACGTCCACAGCCGTCACCCTGTGATGCTGCGCCAATAATGTTGCTATCGACAGACCTACATATCCTGTTCCTGCTACTGCTATTTTTCTTTTCATATTCCGAATTCCATTTTCGTTACTTGGAACAAAAGTACAAAAAAATAATGGAGCACCAGCCCCTGGCACCCCATTAATTTTTAATTATTAATTCTTAATTCTTTTTCTTTTCTCCCTCATAACCATATCCGTATCCGTAGCCATAGCCCTTTCCGTAGCCGTATTTGCGTCCGTATCCATAGCCATAGCTGTTTCGGCGTTTGCTCATGTCTATACCGTTTATTACGGTTACCAGTTTCGGGAACTTCTTTTCCCTCTTCAGCACGTTGATGAACTCATATCCCGCCTTCGGAGTCACATCCGCGCGACACACATATACACATGCGTCAGCCACACGGCCTATGATAGCCGTATCCGTCACCATGCCTATAGGGGCAGTGTCCAGAATCACGTAGTCATATTTCTCTTTCAGCAGCTCTATTGCCTTGTCCAGCACATTGCGTGCCACGAGTTCCGTCGGGTTAGGAGGCACAGGACCACCCGGCAGAATGTCCAGATTGTCGCTGATGTCCGATTTCTGTATCATGTCGAACAGGTTCACATGTTCCGGATCGCTCAGATAGTTTGTTATACCCTCCGCACGGCGGCTCAGGTTGAACACCTTGTTCAGTCCCGGCTTGCGGATATCCATACCCACAATCACCACCTTCTTGCCTAAGAATGCCAGACTCACCGCAGTGTTACCTGCCACGAACGACTTTCCTTCACCCGGCTGGGTTGACGAGAACAGAATCACCTTCTGGTTCTTTTCCAGTACGAACAGCAGGTTTGTTCTCAGTCCGCGGAACATCTCTTCCATTATGTTGTTATGGTTCTCGCGTATCACTATCGCCCCGTGTTCAGGTTTTGTCGCTGTAGGCAGCTCCGCTATGATAGGCACGTCTGTGATTTTTTCCACATCCTCGCGTGTCTCAATCTTATATTTCAGCAGGTCTCTCAGATATACGAATCCTACCGGCAGACCCAGTCCGATTACCAGTGCAGCCAGAGCAATGATAGGTTTCTTTGGCGAAACAGGCGCTCTGTCCGGCAGCGGCTTTTCTATTATTCGTCCGTTGTTTGCCGTAGCAGCCAAAGTGATGGCGTTCTCCTCACGCTTCTGCAGCAGCATTATGTACAGCGTAGCCTTTATCTCCTGCTGGCGCGAGATGGTCAGGAACTCCTTCTCCTGCTGCGGAGCGTCGCTTATTCTTGTCTCCAGTCTCTTTGCCTGTCTGTCCAGGTCAGCCTTTGCTATCTGCAGTCCCTTCAGCACGCTCTGCACAGTGGTATGCACGCTCTTCCTCATCGCCTCAATACCCGTGTTCATGTTCACCACCGCAGGGTTGTTTTCCGACGAAGTGCGCAGCAGTCTCTTGCGCTCAATTATCATTGTGTTATACTGGTCAATCACAGAAGTCAGGTTCTGGTCCTGCAGTCCCACGTTAGCCGGAATCACCTCGTTCGCGTTTGCCGGATTGTTTATGTAGTTCTGCAGGAATTCCACCAGGCTTATCTGTGTGGCGTTCTGTATTCTCTGCTGCTCATATTTTGTACTCTCTTCCAGAGCCATTTGTGCGTCCGCAGTAATATTTGTCAGTCCCGAACGCTGTTTGAAAGCCGCCAGTTCCGATTCCGTCGAGCCCAACTCGGAGTTGATAATCGCGAGTCTGTCATCTATGAATTCGGCCGATTTGCGAGCCACCTCGTTCTTCTCGTCGTTCGCGTCCTGGTTATAGTTTCTCACCAGGCTGTTTATGAAGTCCACAGCCCTGCGCTTGCTTGTATTCTTTACGCTTATTGCCGCAATTGTAGTAGTCTTCGATGTAGGCGATACCTCCATGTTCTTGGCGTATGCGATTGCTGTAGCCGTAGGCGATGAAATATAAGTCACTAACTCGATATCCTCTTCCAACGCCGGAACCGAATCATTCCTGCTGAACGAGAACACACCCACAGGAGTAGGGAATACCGCCGGAATACTGTCAAATTCACATTCCGCTTCATGTTCCTCTTCATCCTCGGTGAAATATTTTGCCTTAACCGACAGCTTGCCCTCTACGGTATATTTCATGTCCAGCTTCACCCCTCCGTACAGTCTCTCTGCCTCTTCCGGGGTAAGAAACACATTTACGGGCGATGTCCTGTACAGCGGAACATTATATCCTAAGAAGCGTTTCTCCGAAGTATTGATATAAAGCCCCAGCTCAGTCACCACCTTGCTTATCAGAGTACGCGATTTCAGTATCTCCACCTCATTGTCAAAGCTGCTTGTCATGGAGAATCCCCCCATGTCCTGCAGTGCGCTAAGGGCACCGTTTGCGGCACTCATCGCCTTTTGTCTCGGGTCCATTTCCTTAATCAGCACAGCCGACGAAATGTTATACACCGGAGTCTGGTATCTCATGTATAGGAATGCCACCGCAAGACACGCTATTACGCTTGCCACAAACCATGGCCAGTACACCAGATACTTGAATATTATCTCATAGATATTGAAAGATTCCTCTTCCTGATTCTCCTGTATAGGAGTGTTGTTCAGTTCCTGCATGATTCAGTATTATATGTGCGTTATTAGTTGTTTCTCTTTTTTTTATCTCAGAATGTTCACAATAAGGCTGGCTATCGACACCATTATTGATGTAGCCGAAATCCATGTAGTGGTTGTTGTACCTATATCAGAGTTCTTCGCCTTAGTCTGGTTCGGAGTGACATACAGAATGTCGTTCTGTTTCAGATAGAAGTACGGCGACAGAATCAGGTCACTCTTCGTCAGGTCCAACTGCACAATCTCGCGCTTTCCTTCCGCGTCCTCACGAATCAGCTTCACGTTTGTGCGCACACCGTACACCGTCATATCACCTGCCATCGCAAGAGCCTCCAGCACATTCACCTTCTCGTTGCTGACAGTGAAAGTACCCGGACGGGCTACTTCACCCAGCACCGAAATCTTATAGTTTGCCATACGCACAGTCACTATAGGCTTCTCCTTCAGATAAGGCTGCAGCCTTTCGCGTATCAGGTCTTCAGCCTCATTCTTAGTCAGTCCACCCACTTTCAGGCGTCCTACTACCGGGAAATCAATTTCCCCCTTATTATTGACAAGGTATTGCTGCAATGTAGGCTGGGTTGTAGTATTAATATTAGTTAGTGCAGCATTCAGCGGAGTCTGCACCGTCAGATTGAATGGAGCCGCCGCCTGCGGATCAGTAGTATTAATAGTTATACTCAGCAGATCCTTCGGCATAATCTTGGCGTCATACAGAGGAATTACTTTTCCATAGTTGTTCACAGTCTCAATATCCTGCATATAAGGAACGTTCTTATACGAAGTACAGCTGCTCATCATTCCCGCAGCCAAAAGTGCGATAAACAAATACTTTTTCATATTTATAAGTTGATTTATCCGAATAATCTTTTAAACAGACCTTTGTTCTTATTCTCTTTTCCGTAGTCCTCGCGGTCCTGTTCGTAGTGGTCAAGCAAGGTCTCATAGCTCAGTTTGTTCTTCACCATCTCGTATATGGTACCCCAGTCCGGCAGCCCCCCCAGGTTACGGTCGTCTATAAACAGGTCCGCCTTCAGCTTGCGCGAGTAGTGGCTGTTCTTGCCCTTCTCCTCCTCAGGGTAGTCACGGTTTATGGCATAAAACTCCAGCCCACGTTCGCGGCAGAACTCTATCGCCTCGTCCAGCAGCCTGCCTTCGCGCACAGTCCAGAGAATCAGCTTATGTCTGTCCGCCTGCAGACGTTTCAGTGTCTCGATTGCAAAAGGAATCTCTTTTCCTATTTCCGGGTACTTATGTTCCACTATCGTCCCGTCAAAATCTATGGCTATAATCATTCGCTTTCGATTTTATTTTACTATTTTACAAAATGTTACGTTTTTAAACAAAAAACTTTGTATTTCGGTTGCAAAGATAACTAATTTATAGCGAAGTACAAAGCGAAAACTCAAATTTCAGGCTTTTAATACTTAAATGCTCGTCATTTCTGTTTACTGCATCCCCGTTCCAGCTTTTTTCAGAACTTCCTAAGTTCCAACCTCGAATACTCCGATTCCAGCGTCATGGTCTTGCCGTTGCAATGCACTATTCGGAACTTTGTTTCCTCCAAACGATTTTTATTTTATAACAGCAATCCCCTTAACACCTCTTCATCCGCTCTATATTGATTTTCTTTCAGATATCTCACAATATTGGCTAATTTTTCAAAAGTTGATGTTTTCTTTAAAGACTTGAACAGATTGCGATATTTCACGGAACTTATTGCGTCAATCTTCTTCGTTTCCTTTTTCATACTCTCAAGATCTGAAGGAATATGAAGCTTTTCCAACTCAATACCTGATTCTTTTACAGCATTCAGAATAAAGACCTCAACAGCCGGTGAAACTTGTATAATAAAGTGTGGTTTTACTTTATGTTTGTATAAATATATACTTCCGTCGTAGGCCAGAAGATTAAACTCTTCCAGATATTTTAATTTCCTCTTATCTTTGTCCGTTATACCGACAGCAAATTTTTCGCCAAATTTTTCTTTCATACATTTTGCTACCGCAGGACAGCCTTTTTGATGGTTATATGCTTTCAGTGGTGGCACCAATGCTTCAATCAGATTAGTGTCAATGTAACACTCAGGTATAATGAAATTGTCTCCCATAATCTTATTTTAAGTACCTTTCGTAATTGAAAAACAAATCTATTCCTGCATTATATACCTCATCCAGCTCTTCATCCGAGAGACGCTTTATGATAGTCTTTCCGCCTTTGAGGTCTGTAAGATACACCGCTACCTCGTCGGTTTGCAACTCCAGGAAATCGTTTACCACGTATGGGCTGTGTGTAGTGATGAAATACTGGTTGCTCTTGTCGTCCGTTATGCTTCCGGTCACTTTAGTTATGAACGGAGGATATGAATGCGCTTCAATCTCTTCAAGCATAATAACAGAGTTCTTGTTGCTGCTTATTGCTGCCTTGTAGAAAATAAGACGTTGCAACGTATCCGATACGGAGAAGAACGGAATGGAGAATACGGTAGTCTCGTTAAGCTGCTTCTGGAACTTTATTTCCTTTGTCGCAGTGTCAAACAATAGTTGCAGATTGTATTCTGCCACAATCTCTCTTATCTCATCCGTCAGACCACCATCGTTTTGTATTATTTGCATTATGTTCTCCCCACCTGCAGGCAAAAGAAAAGGCAACTCCGATATAAAAAATTTGTCAAGCTTCTTGAAATCATATTTTTTGAATTCAGGCATCAACACAGCATTGTTGCGTTTTGCCGCTATCTTGCCGCCATTGATAACCAGGCTTTCTTTTTTATCGCCATCAGAGTAGTCCCAAGTATATTTTATGCCGTCATTATTTGCGATACGCAAGTTATAGTTACCGGCCGTCACGCTTATAGGTTCCGATGTGTTGCCGTTAAAGTACAGTTCGTTCATGCTGTTGCTGTATCTCACCGTGTCACGCAACTCACGTTTTGAATACACCAGGTAAGGAACAGAGAACAATGCGAGAGCCTCAAGTATATTGCTTTTGCCCACATTTGGGCGGCCTAACAGTAGGTTATATCTTCTACAGTCTGTCAGTTCCACTTCCACCAACGACTTGAAATTGTTTATTCTTATGTTTTCTATCATGATTGGTTTTTGTAGTGTTTCGCAAATTTATCATTTTCCCCCGATAATGACAAATATTTATATCATATATTCTCAGTCATTTCTCATCAGAACTTCCTAAGTTCCAGCCTCGCATACTCCGATTCCAGCGTCATGGTCTTGCCGTTGCAATGCATTTTTACCTAATGATTACTCATAATTTCCCCTTTCGAGAAGTTCCCTCACACTTTGTTCAGTGCGTGCTGCTGTTTCTTCCCCATATTCATAAATTGCTTGAGAACCTCCTCTTTTTCGGTGGAATTATAAGGATTCCTTTGCGAATTCCATGTATATATGTTCATGTTATTGATCCGATTTTATTATTCCCCGCCACTTTTGCCTGATGTCGGAACCAGTCCAATGAACGGATCTTTTACGGTAACTTTATGTAAGTTTCCAATTTTAGGGTACCCCCTTTGGACGGGCGCCAGCAGGCATCCGTCTAAAAAAGAGTCCACAAAGATAGTGCAAACCGAGTGGAGTACAAAGTGGAAGAGAATGATGATTGTCTTCTTGAACCAGTCATAGAATGACGTGTATGGAATATTAAGAGCCACGTTGGTCAATACGTCATTTTTGGATGGTTACATCCGATATCTTATTTTTGTATTGTTTTATATAATCGCTTTCTTTTATCTGTACAGCTAGCTATTTTGAAAATATCATTCATAACAGCGAACTGAAATTAACCATTCCTATTTTTTTTGTCTCCAAAACACAATCAAAAACAACAATATGTAGTAACAAATCCTTGAAATCCCATTTGCTACCTTCTCCCAGGTATTTGAAATAAGCAGATGTTTTATCAAATATCGCCTGATTATTTTTTATTTCCTCTTCATTCAGGTTTCCTCTTTCTTTCTGATATGCTTTTAATAAACCGTCAAGTTCTGATATATTACAGAAATCATTAACAAATTTAGAAAGTACATCAGACTTATTCCCACCTTCATTATGGAGGCTATTAATGAATTTTTTTTTGTCCACTTCTATTTTACCTTCTTTTATATTGAAACATATTCCGTTAAACTCCGTTTTATTTATTCTTTTAGTATCTTGATTCTTATAGTATTCATTTATTGATTTGAGAATCATACCATACGATCTGTATAGAGAACCTTTAGGGTCAATGTGTTTTTTGAATTTCTCTTTCTCATTCTCTTTACCTTTTGTATCATTAACATCAAGCAGAATATTGTTGACATAATGAAAAAAATCATTTTTCATGTCCAGTAATGTGTTGTCATGCAATTTGTTGAAATGTTCTTTAATCATCGTATGTAAGCTATCTGCAACAATCTGTGGATATGCCACATTTGACAATGTGAGAAGTATATCATACGAGCGGTAAAGCAGAAACAGTTGCTTGAAAATGATATTGTCTATATCCTGGTTAATGGCATCCTCAGAAATATTTTTTCTGGAGAAATGTTCGGCGGCAATATCCACTTCCGTGTTATAGTTACGTAGCAACAATTTGAATTCATGCCTTATGGTATATGACTTTTCTTCTTCATCAATATCATAGATAATTTCATCAGGCAACGTCTTGAGCTTAAGAACATTGCTTTCCGAAGGGTAGTTCATCCTTACTCCCCATCTCTTGTTGGAATCATCATAGTATTTCAGTGTCATTGCACACGAACAGACCAGATTCCTGTAAAAATGCCTCGGTAAATCTTTCAGCTTTCCCATTTGTGCCGACTTAGGAGCATTCGAGGTATGCAGCTCAGTTTGCTTTTGGGCCTCAAAAGTTACTTTGGCAAAATACAATGATGCCAGTCCCAGAAAAAAACCGATAACTCCCAGAAAATTAAATCCGTCATCAAGAAAATTAGTAGAGACATCATCAATAAGTATAACAGGTGCTCCGTTTATTGTATCTTTTCCCAATACTGCAATATTGTAATCTGCAAATACAATGTCGCATACCATCAAAAAACTACCTAATATAAAAATACGCATAATGTTCATAAGTGACATTTTTTATTAAGACAATATCTATAATCTATAAATAACAACTATTCTATTATTTCGTATACACTGAATTCTTTGCTTTTAGAATCATAAACGGTTATTCTATTATCGGTCCTGCTCACTTTTATAAACGACCTTGACTGATTGTCGAAAGCCTGAAGCCCGTTTTCTCCAATATTCAGGTTAACCACCGATTTTGTATCAGGGTCAAACATTGAATTTCTGTTTCCGGTCAGGCATTTCCGGTGTTTTAAGTCTATCAGATTATACCTGTCATTATTGACTATGAAATTGTAGTTATACACAATTCTCATATTAATGTCAAATATTGACCGTCTGCCAATCTTGTAATGCAATTTAGCGTAAAGAAATGCCAAGGCTGCTTTTTTTTGATTATTCATGTTGGATGAAATTATAAATTCTACTATTATTATGGATACCCGATATTTTAAGTATCCTGTCGGATACAGAGGTGATGGATAAAGACTGGGAAGCTTCAAGATGCAAATATGCTTTTGCGAACTCGTTATAGATATTCGTACTGAAGATTCCCGGATCGTCTGTTCCCAATACTACAGGAGGAATCAACACGTTCTCCGTATTATTGCATATCCATCTGCTCAGGTGGTATTCGCCAAGATTCTTATAATAGCTTATTCTGACATTTGAAGTAGGCAACGTTTCGATTACTATACCTTTCAATGCCATAATGTTCAAAACAAGATTCTGCAATATTCTTATCTCATTATAGTTCAAAAGATTACAGTTCTCTATTTCAATGAGCTTATCATAGGCATTTTCCTTATTGCCGTATATCCTGTGATAAATCATCCAGATATCCTTAATTTCTTTCATATCATTCAGTTTCTTCCGTATTGAAAGTTCCTCTTCGGGAGATTCAATATTATACCAGTTGTCCGTAGTATATGAAAACTCGCTTTCAAGATACAGGAAAGGATTATACTTTCTCATTTTCCATGCTTCGGCAAGTATGTATGGAGGGTATGAAGAATTATAAACCTTGTGCGACAGTTCCGCTATGTCATTTTCCAGACGTATGATGTATCCCTGAAGTTCCTTGCATTTGGTTTCTTTTATTATATACCATATAAAAACAAGATTGTCAAGCCATTCGCCCTGTGAAACGATACAAGTACTGCCGGTCCTGTTTACCCATAGTTCAGGACATATACCCAGTGCCGTACAGTGCCCCAGTCTGTCGCCGGTTTGCAGTTCGAGAAACATTATCGCTTCATAAATATTCCTTATACCGCTTAATATATGCCTGAAATCTTCTCCCACATGAAAAGTGCATTTGTCTATACCGTTTTTTCTGAGGAATCTGAATGTATGTGCGAATACATCCGGTCCGGCATCAAATTCACTTGCCGCCGCATCTATGCCCCTGATAAGCTTTGCTGCGGCAAAATCCTTTTTCATATACAGCACAAGTGCCAGCGCCTTTTTCTTCAGTTCATGCCTTAACAGTCTGTGTCTTACAGGCATTTTCTTATCATGTGTATGCTCTCTCTTTTTTATGAAGTGAGCAACAAGGATAAGCCTGGAATTATTCAGATAGGCACTTCCCTTTTTCGCCTCTTCAAATCCCTTTTTTATTCTGGACAGAAGAATATGCAGCTTGAAACTGTTGTCGGGCGGGGAAAATCTTCCTTCAATAAGGTTCAGATACGAGATTGGACCTCCTCCTGCCAGTTGCATGAATCTTTTGGCATAGAAAGACTCTACACCGAATCTGAAAGAGTTCTCAGTTATTAGCTGGAACTGTGGAAAACCTGTTTGCGATTTCTGCATCACGGTGAGCCTGTGTGCGATACCTTTTATCAGCAGATAGTGGTGCAACCATGCAGCCAGACAGTTTTCTTCCCTTTTCTCCAGTTCGCATAAGGTTATGATATAGAACAGGATTTCGTCCAGAATAGGAGTGATATTATTGTCGTTATTGAAAATGCTCCCTGCCAGGTTCTCCATACCGAAATCCAAATCCATTGGTTCAGGACCGGATGTGAAATCCTTCAATTCCGTATTTGATGCTACTCTCATCAGAATCAGGCTCCTGAGGCTGTATGCCCTTTTAAGTCTCTCAAGCAGGATTACAGGAGTGAAATTTGCAATAGTCTGTTCTGTGTGTTTTCTCACCATGGAATTATTGTTATAGACATACATGAAATCCTTCAGCGTCCTGTATGGATTATGAATCATATAATGCCAGATAGCGTCAGTTTCAGTAGAACCGTTAAGATGAATGTGCAAGTCATTAAGCCCTTCATTTTCTGATATCAGAAAGTTCAGTTCCGGGATATATACCAGAGGTTGTGCCGTATGTACAAACTGTGAGAGGTGTGTCTTTATGAATGTACACAGTTCCGCAGGTCTGGACAACATGGACAATGTAAATCTGTCCATCAGGAAAGCCGCGATAAACAGGGTAGGAGGGATGAAACTGATAAGTTCCATCCATTTTTCAAACTTTTCCTTTTTAACAAATACGAATCCGTCCCTGAAGCATAAAATGTCTTTGGCAACGTCCCTGGGCATTTTATAAAGCAGTTCGGGAAGATTCCTGTATTTGTCAAGATACATATCGCCCAGATTCTCATAGAACGCATCATTCTTCATCTTGTTTTCTAACCTTTCCATAGCTATAAGCCTTGCCTTGATACGTTCAAAAGGGATGCTGTATGAAAAGCTCAGATTCCTTTCATATTCAAACAAACTTTCGTTATCATACAGCAATTTTGACAATATAGGATTCATACCGCATTAGTGTTCATATAAAGGTTCTTCTATTTCTATAGAACGCAGTACATTATAAGTCGTCATATCCGACCTTTTAAAATCATCTTTAACGAACTTAGCATACATAACCCTGAACCTTTCCTGAATCTCATTCTTCAAGGTCGTCTTCAAAGAAAGTTCATTGTTGAAAAAGCTTAATTTGTCATATAGTTCCATTTTCCTTTCAATGAAATCTTCTTTATCCATTTTCTTGTTGATAAAAATTTCAAAGATATTCTTGTTATACTTATATTCGTTGTAATACAAAGTATTCTCGCTGTCACTGTCATTTGTAGCCCATTCTATAGCCTCTTTGATGATTTTTATGATTGAATTGATATTATCTATTTCATCATTGATTCTTTTCGCTTTCCGTTTGTCTATTTCATAATTATACAACTGCCAGTTCACTTCTATCTGTTTGTTATCTATGATGTCAACAATATACGGATTCAGGAAAATCCTGAAGACAGGACACTGTGAAATCCATTCATATAAGTTGCATAATATTGATTCGTTTTTCTTTCTTGCTAAATACTTTTGCAGATTATCCTTAAAGATTCTGACTATATCACCTGTACTGCTTAAGTCCATGGACGACAGATTCCCCTCGATGGCATTCTCTATCAATACAGCATTCAGCAAAGCCACTATATAAGCGTTCATCTTGTCTCCAAGGTTTTCATACTTTCTTGTCATATCAAGATTATTTACCGAGAAATAGAACCTTGTGAATATGCGCTGCAACAGTTGTGCGGAAACATTGATATTCTTGTCCCTGAAATTGTTTTTCCATTCGAACAGTCTTGTTGCAAATTCCATTACCTTTTCATCCTCAAAATCGGCAAAGACATATTCGTCATTTCCGGACTGTATCATCTTGTATTCATTAATTCCCAAATTTATATAGTCACTAGGTTCATTGTAGAACTTATATTGGCATAACTTGTTGAGCAGCAGGCATATACTGTCCATTTCGTTTTCATCAATAATATCGCCATGTTCGTCTGTTTCCATATAAAACAACAAGTCTCTGACTGCTGCAAGGATTTTATAAACAGACACGAAAACAGTTTCCTGCAGATATTCGTTCTGGGTACCATGAAACATCATGGTAAACAGCTTGTCTAAATTATGAAACTCCGGATACCCTTTTATTATTATAGAGCCTGGAGTCGTTTTGTAATGAAACTTATAAAGGTTTGAATACTTCTTCATGCAATATGCATGGGCAAGGCTTATACTCTTCGTCAGGTCATCATTCTCGTTCAACGAAGTGAATTCAAGGAATTTCAATACCGTTTCCAGCTTGTCCGGTGCTTCAAATGTCTCTATAACATATTGCAGATATGAGATTCTCAACCAGAAGTCGAATATCATATAGCCGAACCTTCCCGCCTGTATGTTAAACTGCGCACCTATTGCCATCAAAGCCTTATTTAGTATCTCATCGTTGGTATAAGGCATGAAATTACAGCTATAATGCAGCACATTGTTCCTTATAAGGAATGACTGCATCTCCACTGTATAGAAAAAGTCAGGTGTTATAAGTTTTTTCGCATTGACAGCCTTTTGGTTTATATCGTTCCAGAAAATACTGTTAAGCGAGTTGGTGATTTCCAGCTTCTTCCTGAAGTCTTCCAGTTCATATTCTTTCCATTTAAAATCCAAACAAAGTTGGATAATTCATTATTAATTAACTTTAGTTTTATATCTTTGTATCAGGATGTTAAGAGGAAGTAGGCTCTGCTGAGGAGCAACCTGCCAGCAATAAACATCC
>NZ_JADYTF010000093.1 GCF_021530995.1 Bacteroides caecigallinarum | reverse complement strand
CCCCCAAGCATGATATAGAAAACTGCTGTTCATTACTGTACATTTGTTTGTGGTGATTCAAATATACAATTTGTTCAGCGGTTTTCTTCGTTAATTAACAACTATCACGCGAAATGTCGGATGAACCGCAAAACAGGCTGTCGGACGGCAGAATTAGTTTGTATCTGGAGTATTATTTGGGTAGAGAGGAAAAGCCTGTATTGGATGAAAACGGTAATCAGGTGTATTATGAAAGCGGTAAGATGCGGGGAAAGCCGAAGTTCGCTATCAAGCATCACAGGCGAAAAGAGAATCTCAGCCTGTATCTGATAGAGAAGCCACGTACCCCTGCGGAACGCCAGCAGAACAAGGAAACACTGGAGCTTGCTGTAAAAATACGTGCCGAACGTGAACAGGAGTTTAAGGAAAGTATGTTGGGCTATCGCCTGAAAAAAGACCAGAACGTGAATTTCTTGGATTATTTTCAAGCCTATATCAATGACTATACCAAGAAAGACATTCGGATGGTGCAAATCGCCCTAAGCCGTTTCAAGGACTTTTTGAAGGAGCATTACCCGAT
Organism: Bacteroides caecigallinarum; assembly: GCF_021530995.1. GTDB lineage: Bacteria > Bacteroidota > Bacteroidia > Bacteroidales > Bacteroidaceae > Phocaeicola > Phocaeicola faecigallinarum. The sequence continues at coordinate 13,684 of NZ_JADYTF010000093.1, read as the reverse complement.
GCACGAGTTCGGCATCAAGCCGGAACTTATCACGAAAGACATGATGGAACAGTTCGTAGCTTATCTGCAATCCCGGAGCGTGGGCGAAGGGGCTAAAAGCATCTTCCAGCGTTTCAAGAAGGTTATCCACTATGCGATTGACCACGATGTGATGCTGAAAGACCCCTGCAAAGGCGTTACCTGCAAGGCGGATAGCCAGATACTACGCAAGGACGTGCTTTCGCCGGAAGAAATCCAGCGGTTGATTGCGTGCCATTATGACAACGAGAACCCCAACGTAAGGCGTGCGTTTATCTTTTGCCTGTATTGTGGCTTGCGCTTCTGTGATGTGAAAGACCTTACCTATAAGAATATCGACTACGCTAATAAGCTGCTAAAATTTGAGCAGAACAAGACCAAAGGTCATTCCGCCAGTAGCGGTGTGGTCATTCCGCTCAATGACGGTCTTCTTTCGCTTGTGGGAGAACCGCCGGCAGACGGTAACAAAGACGCTCTCATCTTCAACCTGCCTTCGTATGAAAGTTGCTGCAAATCCGTCAAGCGTTGGGTGAAAAGAGCCGGGATAGATAAGCACATAAGCTGGCATGTCGCAAGACATATCACTTTCTCTTATTTGCTAAAAATAAGAAACTTACAAAGATTGTCAGCTTAACAGGTAACGATTTGGAAACCAGCGGGCTTCTCTATTCTGCAATGTTCTGCATCAATCAAAAGAACGCTTTTCTCATTTGCAAAAGTAGTGTTTTTCTCTTTCATTGCCAAAGTTATTCCTCTGAAAAATAGAGAAAATCAAACATCTTATCATTATTGTACATTTGTTGCACATCTTGCTGATGAAAATCAGTCGCACTGTCCTGCTTTTAATTCCATACCGTTTCCACATCATATTTGAGCCTGCCCATTTGCAAATAGCCTGTTGGTAGGTTTGCCTGTCTGTGTGCCGACAGGCAGGCACGCCGGCAGACCGGTCGGCAGGCAAGCAGGACGGCAGGCAGGTTGGAGCGCGGGCAGGCTTGCAGGCCAGTGTGTGTATGCCATGCCTATACGCTTTTGTTTATTGCACCATTCCTTTGTTGCTTCATTACTACGTTGATAGACGGATGTATTGTACCACCGATTTATATCATTCAAACTTCACCTCTCTAAAGCCACAATCCATTGCTGATACCTTTATTTGAAGTTTCGCTGTTGTAAACCTGCACAACAACACGACAGCAAACCAGCATATCATTGAAACCATGTTGCTTCCTATCTGCATTGAATTACTTTCTTGGTTGTCGGGTTCTGTTCATCGTCGATTTTGTAAATCATTGGTTTGCTGAGCTTGTGAACAAGCGAGGATGTATTTGCCCAAAATAGCATTTCCTTATTGGTCTAATGTCTGTTTTGGCTGTGATTGGCACATATCGACATCGAATTGACACTATTGTCTGTTTCTCAGATGGATGAAAATCCGGCTTTGTTCTCTGTAAGCTCAATAAGGTGCAGGCTTGCACACCGCCCTCATCCCCTTTCTTCTTTTGGGCAGCTTAGGCATCGGGAAACGATGCTTTTAGAGCCGAAATAACAGCACAAATTCCAATCCGTTTGCTGACGGATTATTGATTTCACGAGAAATCAGCAAGGTGTCCTTCGAGTTACCCGAAGGCTTTTCGGTTACTGCCGAAAAGTGGCAGCAGCAAGGTATGTTTTGAGTTACTCAAAACCTTTCGAGTTACTCCCCGAAAGCCTTGCCGCTTGGTTGTCCTCCGAAGTCGGGCAACCTGTTTCTGACCTGCGGTAATCGTGTCTTATTCCTTGTACTTGATGCCATATTGTTTCATCTTGCCGTATAGTGTGGTGCGCCCGATGCCGAGCAGTTCAGCAGCCAGCGAGCGGTTGCCGTCCGCCTGTTTCAGAGCACGGATTATCTGCCTCTTTTCCATTTCCACGTTCTTCAAGGACAAGGATGCTTCTCCCGACAGCAGAGGTTCTTCAAAATTCAGTTTGTCAGCCGTTATCACATCCCCGTCGGTGAACAGCACCGCCGAACGTACAGTTCCTTTCAGTTCTCTCACATTGCCGCTCCACGGATGGGCGAGCATCCGCTTTCTTGCTTCCGCATAAAAGCCTTTCACCTGTTTGCCGAACTCCTTGTTGGCAAGTTCACGGAAGAAGTCCGCGAGCGGCATGATGTCCTCACGGCACTCACGTAGCGGCGGTATGTGCAACGTGTATTCCTTTATCCTGTGGAACAAGTCCTGACGGAAACGCTTTTCGGCTACTGCTGACTGCATATCCTCGTTGGTGGCGGCTATGATGCGCACGTCAGCAGTCTTTTCCTTGTTGCCGCCTATGGGTCTGTACCGTTTGCTCCTTGCGTGTATCTTCTCGGCGATTTTCTTTGCCCTGTTCTCCGATTTTCCATATTTTTGCAATTTGAAAATAAAAACGATTGAATATGAATATAAAATTTACCCTTGCCGCCCTGCTGTTTGGCAGCAATCTTTTCGCACAGACGCCTGCCGACAGCGTAACGATTCAAGGAACGGTAACTGATTTCAACGGCAATCCAATGAACAGTTGCACCGTGATGTGGAAAGCCCCCTCGTTCAGAAATATCATACAAGCTTCGACCGATGCGCAAGGACATTATTCCGCCCGCATCCCAAAAGGGAAATACCGAAGCGTGGCGGCTTGCCAAATGGATGTGTACCTGCATACAGCTAAGGCAGGCGTTTCCGATGCCGACCAGCGGCTGGAGTTCTGGGCATGGGATTTCATCGCCGACCGCGACACGACGCTCGACATCCGTTTCCACCGTATGGAAGTGTACGGGCTGCGTGTGTTCCGTGTTCCGGGCGGTATGCCCACCTATCAGATTTATGTGCGCCCGATGAGCCTGACACGCCTTCAGCAGATTATGAAACAAGATTTCGACACAAGAAACGGTGAGGATTTGAGTAAAATCCAATTGGGAACTGCCCAAAAAGATGCCAAAGGAAGTATCATGGCTCCTCACGCCGACCAGCTGAAAGCCACCGTATGGATAGACGGTGAGGAAGTGCCCGTGCTGATGAAGCAGGAAATCAAGGAATATTTCGGAGCCAACGAATACGGCAACGCCTATCTGCTGACGGTAGATCGTCCCAAAGGCACGACCGATTTGCCTTACCACGTTTTCAAGGTAGAGCTGGAAGACATGGAATATGGCGAGCGGGGCGAAGGCTTATATTATATGGAGAAGGATTCGTATGTGGAATAAAAAAGACTCTCGCCGACATTGAGAGCCGCACTTCACAGTCGATACCTCCAATCCGCCCCGATAACCGTCGCCAACCCAGTCGACAGCGTCAATCCGTCAGGATAAGTACTGTCGATTCAATCGACAACACAAATCGGCGCGGAGAAGCATCGTCGATTCAGTCGACGGCACAAATCCTATAGGACTGGCACTGCCGACTGGTTTTCCGCATATAATTTGTCCCGACGAAGAAAAAAGACTATATTTGTCAACGTAAAATTTTCGTATCATCCTTAAAATTGAAGCGTATGAAACAATTATCAATATTGAATATTGCCCGCCTTCGCACCGAGGAGTCGTTCGGCTATCAGAAACAGGTCGTGGCGGAAACGGCGAACCTGCCTATCGGCGAGGAGACAGGAACCCCAAGCGAGATAAGCCAGCTGTCCGCTACGAATCCCGTGTTGGAGGCAAAGGTTAACGATTTCACCACCGCTGTCGATGCTTTCGACGATGCGTTGAAGGCATCCTCCACGAATCCCGCCACCGCCACGGCGACCGCGACGGATGATGCCCGTGACGCATCTTGGCGTGGTGCGAACAATTATGTGACGGTGATGTGCGCCCATCCGACCGCCGAAGTAGCCGCCAATGCCGCCGAAGCGAAATCATTGTTCGACAAGTATGGCGACCCCACGAAGCTGGCGCAGACCGAGGAAAGCGGTGTATTACACAATCTGTTGCAGGACTTGGAAGCTCTTGATTCAAGCAAGCGCACCGCGTTGAATCTTGATGTATGGATTACGGATTTAAAAACGAAAGAAAACGCTTTCCTTGCCGCAGCCGCCCAGCGCACGGAAGCCGACGCTGCCCGTCAGGTGGGTATCGTGAAGGAAACCCGCACCGCCGCAGAAGCCGCTTACCGTTCATTGGTTGATACCGTCAATGCGTTGGCAATGATAAATGGTGATGCGGAATATGCTACTTTCATCGACCACGTGAACACGATGATTGAGCGTCAGAAAGCTATCTCAAAAGCACGCACTACGCGGGCGAAGAAGGAGGATGAGAAGCCGGGCGAGCTTTGATTCGTTGAGTAAGAATTAGGATTAGCCCCTGCAAGCCCCTACAAGCCACAATGCGTTTGCAGGGGCTTTTTCTGTAAACGGGTAGCACGTTTAGCTACTTCTGGCAAGAGATTCACTAAAAGGCTGTCGGCTTCTTCCTGCCGCTCAAATACCGACATGATGTGCCGCAGATGTTCTTCCTTGTTTGCCAGTAGAGAGCGAAGAGTGTCTATCTGCGCTGGATACACATATGCTGCACAATGGAACTTCAATGCTTGTAACAGACTATCTGTACACAGACGTTGGATACGGTAATGACTACAGTCTGTTCTGTTCCAATCAATGACACTCTCTCCCAACATGGTAAGCCGAGTGATATATCGATGGACATTGTGAATATCACGTATAGCTTGCTGTACTTCGCTGTTTTGTGAATCAATTTCTGATATTCGATGTCGCTCGTGTATCAGAATTGATGCCATAAAGCCGATAAGTACAACTAAGATAAAATATCCTACTAACACTTTATTCCGTAAATTCATTTAAGAATCTATTATTTGAAAGGATGCCTGCTTTATAAAGACAGACATCCTATTGATTTCTATGCCGCTTTTTACAGTTTCCATCCTGAGATTTGTTCCTGAATGTTCCATAGTTGGGCATACAACCCTTTAGCCTGCATCAATGTTTCATGCGTACCTTTTTCCCTTATCCGTCCGTTATCCAACACGATAATTTGGTCTGCGCCCTTAATAGTTTTAAGTCTGTGGGCAATGGCAATGACAGTACGCCCTTTGATGAGTGTGTCTATGGCTTTCTGTACTTCCACTTCATTTTCGGGGTCAAGTGAGGCGGTCGCTTCGTCAAGCAGGATGATTTGTGCGTCTTTCAGCATGGCACGGGCTATGGATATGCGTTGCTTTTCTCCGCCCGAAAGGGTGCAACCCCCTTCTCCCACCATTGTGTCGTAGCCTTGAGGCAAGCGCATGATGAAGTCATGGCAACAGGCTTTTTTAGCTGCGGCTATAATTTCTTCTTCCGTCGCGTCAGTTTTACCAAAGCGGATATTATTGCGTATGGTGTCCTGAAACAGATAGACATCCTGAAATACCATAGAGATGTGGCTCATTAGGCTTTCGGGATTTATCTCATTCATCGGAACACCATTGAAAAAGATACATCCTTTCTGTGGGTCGTAGAAACGGGCGCAAAGCTTCATCACCGTACTTTTCCCGCTTCCCGAAGGTCCGACAAGAGCCGTCAAGGAGTTTTTCGGGAGCGTAATGTTTATATCATGCAACACTTCCTTGTCCTGATAGGCAAACGATACGTGTTCAAACCGGATATCGCCTGCTGCCGGGGATTGCCGTTCTCCTTTCATCTCCGGCTCGTTCATCAAGGAAAGGATGCGTCCACCGGCAATGGAAAAATAGCGGAACTCGGTAAAGTTTGTCAGTGCGGAAGTCAGCGGGTCGAACACACGAGAACCGACTACAAGGAATAGCACGAATACAAGGATTGAAAGTTGCCCTCCCAACAGAAGGTAAGTTCCACATAGCACCATCATTGTCAGCCCGGCACGTACCAAAGTGATGCTCAACAAGACGAATGGGCCTAACAAGGCCTCCTGACGGATGCAAGCACGGCGAAGTTCCGCAAAAGCATCGCGCAACCTAACAAAGCGATCACCTATCAGATTGTACGCTTTCATTACCCGAATACCCTGCAAGTATTCTTCCAACCGGTTCCCTGCATTGATTTTCGCTTGAATTTGCCTGCCGCTTAGACTTCGTTGTGCTTTTGTGCTTGCCCACAGGACGAGCAAGGCAAGCGGCAAGGCGGCAAACATACTGACCGCCATCCTCCAATCTATCCATACAAGCGAAGCAAAAGCCAGTACGGGCATGACTATGGCACCCATAAGTTGGGGCAGGTGGTGCGAAATTCCGGTTTCTGCCATCATGAAGTCCGTAACAAGCATAGACGACAAATCACCCGGATCACGTTTCGACAAAAAGCCCAACGATAGTTTCCGCAAGTGCTCCGCCAGCGACAAACGCCCGGAAGCACTCATTTCGTATGCTCCTCTAAAATTGGCTCGGTAGGATGCCCGTTCTGCCAAAGCCATGACCAGCATATAAACAGCCATAATGCCGAATATCCACCACAGGCGGGTCGTGTCAAGTGGCTGTCCGCTCCCGTCAAATGCACTGAAAATGATACGTATCGCTTCTATAGAAAGACAAAACGGTACTATATTCACTAAGTTGGCAAGCATGGTGTAACCCACCGGCTTGTAAAGTCTTTCCGTGTGACCTATTGTAATATTCTTTATTGCATTCATATCTTATTTTATTTATATGCTATAATATGTATTTCTTCCTTTTTACGGATTGTTCTGATGGATGAAAATCCGACTTCATGCAACCGTTCTTCCAATTCTGCCGGAGTATAGACAACCATACCATCTATCCGTTCCGTCCACATTTTTCCAAGTTCGGGGTCGCTCGCTTCCAGACTAATAAGGAAACAACCTCCTTCTCGGAGAACACGCGCCACTTCAGACAACGCTATGTTTACAGGCGACCAGAAATAGACCGTTTCAAAAGCCGTGATAGCATTAAAGAATCCATCCTCATAAGGTAATGAACAAACATTCCCTTGTTGTATGAAACATCTTTTATTCAAGTCTTTTTCGTTGTACTTTTGGGCGAATGAAACACTTTCTTCTGACAGGTCTATGCCGTAGATATTTCCTTTCGGACATAAATTCAATAAACGTTTCAAATTCGCACCACCGCCACAGCCTATATCAAGAACATTCCAATTCGGCTGCCATTCCACTTGCTTCATGCCACGATTAGCTAAAGATGCATGAAAACAATTCATTCCTCGCAAAATCATCCGTCCCCAAAATCCTTGCGGACAACTTGTGTTTTGCAAGACCTTGTTTAAGAAATTCTTCTTTCTCATATTGCTTTTAGTTTTTGTTCAATGTCCAATGGTATGCGCTCGTATAGGCATCCCACATATTTTTATATACACCCTCCGTCACGGACAGCTGTTCATGCTTTCCGCATTGCACAATGCGTCCTTCTTTCATGACGACAATCTGATGTGCGGAGATGATGGAAGAAAGGCGATGGGCAATCACAATGACCGTCTTGTCCTTTATCAGTGACTGCAAAGCCATCTGCATTTTATGCTCGTTTTCAGGGTCAGCGAAGGCAGTGGCTTCGTCCAACACCAGTATCGGAGCATTCTTCAATATGGCACGAGCCACACATATCCGTTGGGCTTCACCGCCGGACAGGAATACACCTTTATCGCCTATCCTTGTTTCGTAGCCTTGCGGCAAACGCTCTATGAAATCGTGGCATTGGGCAGCTTTCGCAGCGGCTATTACCTTTTCTTTTGTAGCATCTAGAGAACCTACGGCAATGTTCTCATATAATGTGTCGTAAAAAAGGAAAGTGTCTTGAAATACAAATGAAACCATGTCCATCAGTTTTGCCGTATCTATCTGACGAATGTCAATGCCTCCTATACAAATTTCCCCTTGCTCCACATCCCAGAACCGGGGTATTAGGTTGGCAACCGTTGATTTTCCGCTTCCTGAAGGACCGACAAGGGCGGTTATCTTTCCTTGTGGAGCTTTGAAGCTGACATCACGCAAGGCTTCCGTTCGTGTTCCCTGTTCCGTGTTTTCGTAGAAGAATGATACATGACGGAACTCTACATCGTAAGCAGCAGGCACTTGCGGATGTCCCGGCTCCGGCACAGGTTTCTTTTCAAGTATGCGGTCGATACGGTTTACACCTTCATCGATGTCGCGCGTATTACCTCCCAAGAATGTCAGTTTATAAACGGGGGAAGCCATACCCGGTCCCATGATAATGAAGAACAGCCATACTACCGCCAATGACAAGGATTGCGGACTGGCTTGCATCAGCAAGATGCCCATAGGAAGAATAAACGTTACCATCGAATTGAGCAAGACGGTAAAGGCAATCATCCCGCTCTGGTAGGTGTCACAGCATTTCAAGGCGAATGTCTTGTATGCCTGAATCTCGGCATTGAACTGACGGAACGAACGGACGCTTTGCCCGAATATCTTGACGACGGGCATTCCCCGTACATACTGCACAGCTGATGCGCTCATTTTTTCCTGTGCATCGTAGTAGATACCCATGAACTCCCTTGCCCTTTTTCCCATGAAATTGGAAAATTGCAGGAATAAGCTAAGTACCACAACGGCCAGGCACACGACTGTCAGCCACACATCCAGCGAGAAAAAGATGACCAGCATTACCACTACCGTTGCCATTACATTGACCAAATCAGGAATGGTATGGGCGATGAAGCCCTCTATTTTCTCGATATTCTGGTCCATTGTTTTCTTGATGGCTCCCGTAGAGGTGTTGTTCAGATACCCCAACGGGAGCTTGCCGATATGCTCGGACAAACGGACACGCAACCCATACAAGATACGGAATGCAGCCACATGTGAGGACATCAGGGCGGCATAGAGCAATATCAATCCGCCAACAAGCCCTCCAAATGCAATCCATCCCCAACGCATCATGTCCGTTCCGTCCAAAGCGGAAAGATTGGAGCCATTCGACAGCAACTCTTTCAAAATTTCATAAACTGCCCAATAAGGCACAAGCATACACACCGCGCTGCCAGCCGACAGCAGACCTGCTAATATAAGCAGACCTTTCCTTTGTCCCGCTATCTCGAACAGACGGGACAAACCTTTTTTCTTTTTTGACTTTTCCATTGTTATTACGCTATTTTGATGTGATTTTATATCCGAGCAATGAACTGAATTTGTAGCAGAGCCAAGGGATGCGCCCCAATATCTGCCCGAAGAAGAATCCCCAGCGTGAACGGAAGAACTTCATATAGTTTGCCTGTTCAATGAGCTTTAAAGACGGTTCCCATTGTTCCACTACATACCCGTTGCTTATGCCGGAACGGATTTGAGCCTCGTGTTTGCGGAGCGAATCGGGCTTCACACCATGTCGGCTCATTATCGTGCCGCACACGTCAAACCACAATTCACCTCCCCCGAAACGGTTTGCCACGTGATGCAGGAAGGATTTTACTTGCTTCTCGTAGAAGTACATCAGTACCCCCTCCACGATGAAGATAAATTCTGCTTCGGGGTGCTTCCGGCGCAGGTCATCCATCCAGTCGGTCTCCAACAAAGACGCTTCAATATAGACATTGTCCGGCTGTTCGGGTATCAATTCCCGGCGTAAAGCAATGACCTCAGGCAAATCCAAATCATAAAAGACTGCTTTCTGACTTCCGATACGCTGGAAACGGGTATCCAGTCCACATCCCACATTGACCACGACCGGATGCGAATGTGTCTTAATAAATCGGCGCACGGCGCAATCAAAATACCATCCACGCACCACACATCCCACTTCGCTCAACTTTGCCCCGTCGAACTGGGAATAATCGTATTCCAAACTGTCCGCCAGCCATTCCGCAGTCTTGTCATATAGGATGGGATTATTCCGGCTGCTTTCTTTGGCTCTCATGTATAGCGGAATAAGCAATGTTTCCGCTACAATGCTCTTAAACTCGTATTTCTGTTTCATATTTTGGGATATTTAATAGTGAACGATATTCAGAATTGTTCATAAAAAAAGGAGGAAACCTCCGTGAAGATTTCCTCCTTACCAACCGTTCTGATGCGGTTGAATGTTCGTATGTACGTTGTCTGTTCATATCTTAATAATAGCCCTCCAACCTTGGATTTCAAACAGGATATAATCGTGCAAAATAGCCTCCATTTCTTGCCGGGGTACGGAATGCATCAATAGTTCCTCGAACATCGTGAACATCCATACCGTATGCAAATGAATGATAAAATCGGACACAGCCGTATTGATTTCGGGATGTTTCCGCTGCATGGACGCGAACCACGCCTTAACCAATTCCGTGGAACGGTCGGTATAATTCTCACGGAAGCGTTCCAATGAAGAACCTTGCGCACGGAACAACAGTATTTCCATTAGCGAACGGTGTTTGTCTATAAGCGAAACATATTCGTCAATGCAGGATTTCAGGTATTTTTCCGACCGCATCATCATAATATCTTCGCCCCGTATGCCGTGGTGTTCTTGCAGCATGGCTTCCAAAGCGCACAAAACAGGACGGACCACTTCACGGAATAATTCATCTTTGCTTGTGAAGTAGTTATAGATATTCCCAACACCAACACTCGACAATTCCGCTATTTCGCGCATGGAAGTCTTGGAATAGCCTTTCTTCTCGAATTGCTGTCTGGCAATCGTCAATATCCGACCCCTTATGTCCTCTTTCAGCACTTGCATTTATAACGAACAATGTCTGTTTTTAATTTTTTGCAAAGGTATAAGGCTTGAAATTGTCGTGCAATACCTATTTTTAGGTATTTTGCGTCTTCCAAAACATGGGGAGCAAACCGTTTCGGTATGCCCGAAACACAAACTTGCTCCCCATCAAAACTTCTCCTTGATGGGTTAGCTTTTATGTTTCTTCAAATCAATCGTATTCCATAAAATAAAGTCATACTTCATTCTACATCAAGCTCAGATTTATTAGCAGGCTTATTTGAACCTGAAGAACGCCACAGGCTACCACACCGACGCCAAATGCTGCCACGCAGGTGCGAAGCGGTTGGATTATGCCGGACTTCGCTTTTCTTTGCATCACGGACGCTTGGAACAGCCGTCACGGGTTCGGCGGATAACGCCACTCCCTGCCACAAGCTGCCACGATTGTGCCAACCTATTGTTTGATGCACGATACCCATTTATTTTGCGTCCAAAACCGAGTATCAACATTAAAAACAGTATCGACAATGGAAGTATTGATTTTTCAGAAAGAGGCGTTTGAGGAAATGGCGGCGAAGTTCAGCCGCTTCTCAGACCGTGTGAACGAACTCCTTGCCAAGCAAGGCGGCAAGTCATTAAACCGCTGGATGGACAACCAAGAGGTCTGCCGACAGTTGAACATCAGTCCGCGCACCTTGCAGACGCTGCGTGACAACGGCACGCTGGCTTATTCGCAGATAAACCACAAGGTGTTTTACCGACCGGAGGATGTGCTGCGCATCGTCAAGCCCGTTGAACGTAAGCTGGTAGACAAAGCCGTTTGATTATTATGTACCACTAATTCCAACGTAACAATGAGTGAAATGATTACCAAGAACCATGCGCTTGTCGCCGAGTTCGGCGACAGCCTTGACCGTCTGCTGGACGGCATCGAGAACTTCATGGCAAACAGTCGTCCGACATTGGGCGGTGAACGTTTCCTGACGGACAGGGAGGTGTCGGCGCGGCTGAAAGTGAGCCGACGCACCTTGCAGGACTACCGCAACAACGGCATAATCGCCTATTACCAGTTGGGCGGCAAGATTCTATACAAGGAATCGGACATCGAAAGTATGCTTGCCGCCAATTACCGGGAAGCGTTCAGATAGTCTGACGGAAATCCCCTGTAAAACGGTGTTACCCTCAAACGGCGTAAGAGGTAGCCTTACACGCCGTTTGAGGGTATCTCATACGCCGTCTGAGGTCTGCTCAATTTCCCGCTCTCTTTCCACGCGACGTGAAGAGCGAAAAGAAAAGGTTGACGGACTGTCTGTTGTTCATGGTCAGCCTGCCCATGATGAACCGCCGGAAAGCCACGCTCTCCCTACTTCTCAACTTGAAGGAAACGGCTATCACCATTTCAAGGCTGTAAACATCGTAGTTTATCCCGTTGTCCTGTTTGATGTACCGCTTTGTTTCGCTTTCCAACAATTCCATGTTTTTGTAGATAGTGTGTATAGTCTTGCGGATGTCGCAGCCGAACACATTGAACGCATCGGACATTTCCTGTTGTGTCATCCAAACGGGAGCGGTCGGCATCGTGACCGCCCCGTTTTCTGTGATTGTGATTATTCCACGTTCCATTGTCATGCCTCATATTATTTATTATTTAAGTTTCGCAAGTAGCTTTATTCCGTTTTCTTCTCTGGACATAGCTTTTTGATGATAGCAATTTTTTGGTTATCATTAGCAATCATCCGGATGATTTCTTCTTCATCTGCCGAAAACAAGTCCGCGATGGCAGACACAATCTGCAAGATCAAATCCCAAATCCTTTCGGTTACGGACAGTTCCATTGTTCCATTAATGGTTTGGTTGAACAATCCTCCTATGGTTTCATAGGCTTCAAACCGCTTGATGAAAGAAAGGATATTGTACTGCATCACGGTCAGGCTGATGCTTGCTATCTGCGAAGAGAAGTTCAGGCATTGGCACTTCCCGAGTTTGAGTAGTCCTTTCATCTCAGAGAAGCAGACTTCAATGGCCCAACGCATGGAATAGATGCGGTATGCTTCAAAAAAGTTCAGTCCGGTATTGGTGGAAAGGAATGCGTTCCATGTTCCTTTCCGTCCTCTTTTACAGAAGAAGATGCGGATTTTCCGGTTGGCATATTCAGCATCTATATAAGCGTAATGACAATTCAGCTTGCGGCTGTACCTGACAGACTTTTCTTTTTTCAGTCTGTCAATGATGGCGGATGCGTTCAAGTTGCCAAACCTGGTCTTGTATCGGGTCTTGCCCATTTTAATCATGCCTATCAGATGGCATTTCAGATGTCTTGAGCAGATGAAATTCAACAAGTCGGCACAAGTAAACCAACTGTCAACCAGCAGATAATCAAAGCGTATGCCTCTCCTGATGGATTCTCTGACCATTTCAATGGAACGGTCGATCTTGTTTTGTCTGTATTCCTTTATACGGGTGTTGACTGCGGAATACCCGTCACGTTTCTTGCTGAAGCGTGCTTTCCGCTGCTTGTCGGTCAATCCTTGCTTCTTTTCAGGGTTCTTGCCTTCCTCCCCGTGAAGCGAGAAGTCAAGCAAGGTATGTGTCTTCCCGTCCGTATGGCACAGGAACAGCCCTTTGAAACCCAAGACGCTCTTGTGAAGAACGTGTGAATAGATGCGGCCTATCATTTCCGTCTTGAAACCTGTTTTCGGCAGGTCGGTATCGTCGATTATCAGACATTGGAGGGATTCTTTCGAGTCCTTCCTCGATGAAATCCGATTCAACAGGCGAATACTCACCAAATAGACAAGTTTGCGCCAGTCAATGTTGTCCTGCTCCATGAAACGATAGAACATATCCTTTTGACAGGAGAAAAACTTGGAAAGTCCCGAATGGTGATATTGGAAAGAGTTCTTGACCATGAAGAACGGGAAGACAAGCAGCTGTTCCAATACTTGAAGACAACTCAACTTGCAATTATGCCGTTTCTCAACACCAATGCAAGACGAACGCAGATTGAAATGACGGATTGTTGTCATAATACAGTTTATTGCCTTGTTGCAATCATTTTT
>NZ_JADYTF010000092.1 GCF_021530995.1 Bacteroides caecigallinarum | reverse complement strand
TATTAATATGATAAACAGAGTTCTTATTCGTCTGAAAATAGTTCAGATTATTTACGCTTATTATCAGAATGGCGGTAAAAACTTGGATACTGCAGAGAAAGAGTTGTTCTTCAGTCTATCCAAAGCGTACGATTTGTACAATTATCTTTTACTTCTTATGGTTGCTGTAACGCGGTATGCAAATAAGAAAATTGATGCTGCGAAGAATAAACTGGCACCTACAAAAGAAGAGTTATCACCTAACATGAGGTTTGTGGAAAACAAGTTCATTGCCCAGCTTGAGGCTAACAACGATCTTAATGCATTTGTTGTGGCACAGAAGAAAACATGGGACAATGAAGAGGATTTCGTAAAGTCTCTTTATGAAAAAATTCAGCAGAGCGAGATATATGCTGAATATATGGCAGCCGAGAGCGTAACTTATGATGACGACCGTGAGTTCTGGAGAAAAATATACAAGAACATAATTTTCAACAATACTGAACTTGACGAAGTTCTCGAAGACCAGAGTCTGTATTGGAACGACGATAAGGAAATAGTAGATACATTTGTTCTGAAGACAATCAAGCGTTTTGATCCTAAAAACGGTGCTAAGCAGGAGCTCCTACCTGAGTTCAAGGATGAGGAGGATCAGGATTTTGCCCGCCGTTTGTTCCGTCGTGCCATAATGAATGCCGAGTATTATCGTCACCTTATAGGCGAAACATCCAAGAATTGGGATTTGAACCGTGTAGCATTGATGGATGTAGTGATTATGCAGATTGCACTTGCCGAAATTCTAAGTTTCCCTAATATTCCTGTTAATGTCTCATTGAATGAATATGTTGAGATTGCCAAGCTTTACAGTACTCCTAAGAGCGGTGGTTTTATCAACGGAACATTGGATGCAATAGTTAACAAATTAAAAAAGGAAAATAAGCTGACAAAATAATGATATATTTGTCTGCGAAACTTAATATTAATCAAAAACGAAGAAACTATGAATTTATTGACAGTGATGCTCCAGGCTCAAGGTGGAGCAGATTATTCTTTTCTGATAATGATGGTGGCAATCTTTGCCATTATGTATTTTTTCATGATTCGTCCTCAGAACAAGAAGCAGAAAGAAATTGCAAATTTCCGCAAGAATCTTGAAGTAGGCCAGTCTGTTATTACTGCCGGTGGAATCTATGGAAAAGTAAAAGAACTGGAGGACAATGCTGTTGTAGTTGAAATCGCTCCAAGTGTAAAAATAAAAGTCGATAGAAATTCAATCTATGCTGATGCTCAGGCGCAGGTAAATAAATAATAAATTATATAGATATGTTGTTCGGTAAAAAGAACATCAAAGATATTTTTAACGACACTTTAGAATCAATCAGAAACTTCCTGCTTACTGAAAAGTTCAGGGAGTTTCTGATTTTTTCTTTTTTCGTTGCTATATCATTTGGTTTTTGGATGCTACAGACACTCGACGGAGTTTTTCAGACAGAATTCAGTATCCCGTTAAGATTAAAGTCCGTGCCAAAGGATGTTATAATAACATCCGAATTGCAGGATGAGGTAAGAGTGAAGGTCGAAGATAGAGGTACCGTATTGTTGAATTATATGTTAGGCAGGTCATTTCTGCCTGTTTCAATTGATTTTGCCGATTATGACAATACATCATCCTCTAGGGTTCTTTTGCCCTCAGCCGATTTGCGCAAACGTGTTTCGTCGCAGTTGAATTCTACTACCAAGCTATTGTCTGTATCACCCGATTCGGTAGGTTTCGTTTATTCTCGCGGTGATTTCAAGAAAGTACCGGTTTCAGTAAGCGGGAACATTGTTCCTGCCATGCAGTATTATGTGTCTGATTTAAAGCTCAGTCCCGATTCTGTCATAATTTATGCTCCTGCCGAGGTTCTCAGAAATATTCAGACAGCATATACCATGCCTCTTGATTGCGGAAATATCTCAGAAAATACCTCACTACGCACTTCTTTTAAAAAGATTGATGGTGTGAAATATGATCCACAGTTTTGTGATGTTTTAATATCCATAGACATGTATTCCGAGAAGACTGTAGACGTACCTGTGGTAGGTTTGGATTTTCCTCCAAACAAGACACTCCGTACTTTTCCGTCCAAGGTAAAGGTCACTTTTAAGGTAGGTCTCTCTGATTATTCGTCTGTCGATGCGTCCGATTTTCTGATAGGAGTGAAGTATTCCGATGTCAGTAATTCAGGCAAGGATCATGTAAGTCTTGTAGCAACTACAACAAATCCTGCTGTATCAAATATCAGGGTCACCCCTTCAAGTGTAGACTATCTTATCGAAGAAACCATAAAAATCCCAAGATAGGCAATATGAGAATCAGGTTAGGTATTACAGGAGGTATCGGGAGCGGAAAATCTTTTTTTTCGAAGGCATTGCGTGAACGCGGGATACCTGTTTTTGACTCAGACTCTGAGGCAAAGAAACTGATGCTTATGGACAATGACATAATCACATCGTTGAAAGCCTTGTTGGGCGATGATGTATATATCAATGGCGAAATCAACAAGCCTCTTCTGGCATCATATATATTTGCATCAGGCGATAATGCTTCAAGAGTAAATTCCATCGTTCATCCGTGCGTGAAGAAAGCTTTTCTCAGATGGGCAGACGAATGTTTTTCCGCCGGCCATCATATAGCTGCCATTGAAAGTGCCATATTGTTTGAGTCCGGTTTCGACGATATAGTTGACAGGGTAGTGATGGTTCATGCACCCTTGGAAACCAGAATCGCCAGAGTAATGGAGCGCGACAAAACTACAAGAGATAAGGTTATAGGAAGGATAAATTCGCAGATGGACGACCGTGAGAAATTGTCCAAATCCGATTTTATTATCGAAAACGATGGTACTGCTTCCATTGACAGTCAGATAGATAAACTAATTTCTGACTTGCATCTTATAAAAGATGTTCAATATCTTGTGTAATTCGAATGTGAATTGTATTTTTGCTCAATAAATTAATAACTAAAATATTATAGAAAAATGTTGAAAACAATTTTGGCTATATCCGGTAAACCGGGATTATATAAGCTGATTTCGCAGGGAAAGAATATGCTTATTGTTGAGTCTGTAGCAGACAGAAAGCGTATGCCTATTTACGCATCTGATAAGGTTATTTCATTAGGTGATATCGCTATGTATACAGATGCTGATGAAGTTCCATTGTCAGTGGTTCTTGAGGCTGTAAAAACAAAGGAAGAGGGTAAGGAAGCATCTTTGGACTACAAGAAAGCTTCAGCAGAAGAATTGGGCGAGTTCATGGCAGCTGTTCTTCCTAATTACGACAGAGACAGAGTTCATCTCAGCGATATTAAGAAGCTTATTCAGTGGTATAACCTGCTGGTGTCAAACGGTGTTACTGAATTCGCAGAAAGCGCAGAATAATCATATAATATTATAATAATAGATAGAGACCACTTCAAGCATACTTTGGGGTGGTCTTTTTTTATTCAATAATGTTTGATTTTCATGTGATATTTTACCTTCACATCTTTCACAAAAAAAAGAGAGTCCTGAAATCAGGACTCTCGGTAGAGCGGAAGACGGGGCTCAAACCCGCGACCCTCAGCTTGGAAGGCTAATGCTCTATCAACTGAGCTACTTCCGCATCTTTATTTTTGTGGGCAAAGATGGATTCGAACCACCGAAGGCATAAGCCAGCAGATTTACAGTCTGCCCCATTTGGCCACTCTGGTACTTGCCCTTTCGTGAAACATTGTTTCAATAATGAGAGCGGAAGACGGGGCTCAAACCCGCGACCCTCAGCTTGGAAGGCTAATGCTCTATCAACTGAGCTACTTCCGCATCTCTATTTTTGTGGGCAAAGATGGATTCGAACCACCGAAGGCGTAAGCCAGCAGATTTACAGTCTGCCCCATTTGGCCACTCTGGTATTTGCCCTTTAGCCATTGAAATCTTAACAACAGGTGTTGTTTTTTCCAATTGCGATGCAAAGATACAACTATTTTTTTAATCTGCAAGAGAAATCTATCATTTTTATTGCAGTAATTGCACATTCATCACCTTTATTTCCAAGTTTTCCTCCGGCTCTGTCCTCTGCCTGTTCCATTGTATTGGTTGTAATAAGACCGTAAATCACTGGCGTATCGGTAGTTGCGTTCAGATGAGCTATTCCCTGTGTTGTTCCGGCGCATACATAGTCAAAATGCGGAGTATCACCTCTTACTACACATCCTATTGCAATTATTGCGTCAAATTTGTTGCTTTTAATCATTTGTGCCGATCCGTAAGTAAGCTCGAAACTTCCCGGTACAGTCTGTACGTGTATATTCTCGTCCTTTGCGCCATGTTTTTTCAAAGTCTTTACAGCACCTTCCAGTAACGCTCCCGTAATATTGCTGTTCCATTCAGACACTACAATTCCGAATCTCATTTCCGATGCGTCCGGTACTGAATTGAAGTCATAATCAGACAGATTGTGATAAGCTGTTGCCATGATTTTATAAGTTTTTGTAGGGGTTAAATAAAAAAACAAGCACGGAACTCCTTTATGCGCATAGTTCTCTGATTCTGCGCCGGAAATCCGTGCCTGTAAGTAATATGTTTATTATTTAATAGAAGCGCGTTCTATATATTTGTCTATATCCATTGCCTGATAAGAATTGGCATAATCATTCTTTACACTCTTGTAAGCTTCTACAGCTTCAGCATTTTTACCTTGCTTTTCAAGAATCTGTCCTGCCTGTATCAGGTAGATTGGGCTCAATGAAAGACTGTTTGCACGTTTTGCAGCTTTAATCAGTGTTGCGGCAGCCTTGTCAAGCTGTCCCATCTGTGCGTAGCAGTTACCCATAGTTCCAAGTACTGCAGGTGCAACAAGCTGGTCATCAGCATCGAATTTGCTCAGATATTTTTCTGCATCTTCATATTTGCCAAGCTGTGCGTAGCATATTCCGGCATAAGCGTTAGCCAGATTTCCTGCCTTAGTTCCGCTGAATTCGTCAGCCAGTTTCACAAAACCTGCATATCCCAGGCTGTCACCGTTCAGGGCAGCTTCAAAATTGTCTGCACCGAAATATTGTTCACCTTTGAATATTGCTTCCGAAGCTTTCAGTTCTTTTGGCTCAGATACAAAGTTTGTATATGCCATGTATCCACCCACGATAACTACCAATGCAATTACTGCACCTAATATCAAATTCTTGTTTTTGGTAAGGAATTCCTCAGAATTGCTGATAGTCTCATCCATGTTCAGCAAATCATTTGTGTTTTTTTGTTGACTCATTGTTTGTATTATTTTTTATTATTATTATCAATGTATATTTCGGACAGCAAAAGTAATTTATTTATGTATATAAATGAAATTTGTCGGCATCTTTTTTTATCAATCATGCTTTTATTGCTAATTTTGTGGCTAAAACATGACTTAATTATGTGGCTTAAACGCATCTCCATACTTAATTACAAGAACATAGAGCAGGCAGAACTCTCTTTTTCTCCCAAAATGAATTGTATAATAGGCCGTAACGGTATGGGTAAGACCAACCTTATGGATGCCGTATACTATCTTTCATTCTGCAAGAGTGCTACAAATCCCATCGACACCCAGAACATTCTTCACGACCGCGATTTCTTTGTGGTCCAGGGCTTCTATCAGACTGACAGTGGAGCGCCTGAAGAGGTATATTGCGGACTGAAGCGGAAGCAGAAAAAACAGTTCAAGCGTAATAAAAAGGAGTACACACGTCTGTCGGACCATATCGGTCTGATACCTCTCGTCATGGTCTCGCCATCCGATTCGGTATTAATATCCGGTGGAAGTGAGGAACGCCGCCGCTTTATCGATGTGGTAATCTCTCAGTTCGACCGCGAATACCTCGATGCCCTCATACGCTACAACAAGGCTATGCTGCAGCGTAACACTCTCCTGAAATCGGAAGTCGAGCCCGAACCTGAGCTTATGAACGTATGGGAAGAAATGATGGCAGCCACCGGCGAAGTGGTGTACAGAAAACGCCGTCAGTTTATTGATGAATTTATCAAGGTCTTCCAGTCATATTACTCGTTCATATCCGAAGATATGGAGACGGTAAGTCTGGAATACGAGTCGCATGCTTCGCAGGGAGACCTCCTGACCATAATCCGTGAGAGCCGTCAGCGCGACCTCATCATGGGTTATTCCCTCAAGGGAATCCACAAGGACGACCTTATTATGAAGTTAGGCGATTTCCCTATCAAGCGCGAAGGCTCACAGGGACAGAACAAGACATATCTCATAGCCCTGAAACTTGCCCAGTTTGAGTTCCTTAAGCGTACCGGAAGCCGCACCACACCCATAGTGTTGCTCGACGATATATTCGACAAGCTCGATGCCCATAGGGTAGAGCAGATAGTGAAACTTGTGGCTGGCGACAGCTTCGGACAGATATTTGTGACGGATACCAACCGCGACCATCTGGACAAGATACTTAAGAAGATTGACGGAGACTATAAGCTGTTTGAAGTAGAGAACGGCAACATTACAGAAAGAAAGGAGACTACAGATGAAGCGTAATAACACAGAAAAACTCGGCGATGTGATAATGCAGCTTTTGCGTCAGGAAGGTCTGGAGACACCTCTCAACCAGTACCGCCTTATAGACTCATGGAAGGATGTGGTAGGTCCCGTAATATTCAGACACACCACCAATATATATATAAAGAACCAGACACTTTATGTCCACCTCTCTTCGTCGGTCATCCGTCAGGAACTTCAGATGGGGCGCGAGATATTAATAAGAAACCTGAACTCCCGTGTAGGAGCCCAGGTTATTACAAATATTATTTTTTGCTGACATATCCGTCTTCTGTCCACACCTCGTCCATTGCTACATCAAGTTCGCTGTGTGGAATTTCGTCACTCAGCTGGAATCCGAAACAGACACCGATTTTGAAAGTGTTCAGTCTTTTCAGGAAACGGTCATAATAGCCTTTGCCTCTTCCAAGCCTGTTTCCGTGTCTGTCGAATGAGACTCCCGGTATTATGGCCACATCTATTGATATCAGGTCGTTGTAAGCTTCTCCCTGAGGCTCGTCAATGTTAAAGCTTCCTTTCTGCATGCATTCCTTGCCTGTATATACCCTCAGCTCCAGTTCGTCACCCTTTACCACAGGCAGCAGGACAGTCTTCTCTTTGCTCAGTTTCTCTACTAAGTCGTGTGTATTCACTTCGTCCGGCAGCGAGTAGTACATCAGCACCGTTTTTGCGCATTTCAGTATTACATTATCTTCCAGCCTTTCCATTATGCCGGAAGACAATGTCTTAAGTTCACTTTCCGAAAAATCCTTTTTTCTCTCGGCAATGCGCTTTCTTATTTCACTTTTCACTTCCATCATGCAGCCCCTTTTTCAGTCTGTTCTTTGTCTGCCATATCGGGCGCGGGCGCTTCAGGCACTGATTCTCCTTTCTCAAGAACTTCCACTGCCTTCAGCACAGTATTGTCCGTCCTGTTCAGATATTTTATATACTCTTCCATGCCCAGCATGTTGTAGATGATATTTCCGTAAATACTTGTTTCGAACAGTTCTTTTGATGTGATGAGCATGTTGTTTCTTCTTTTCAGTCCCTTCTTTTCAGCCCATTTCGCGAATTTTACGAGCAGGTTCTGTGTCTTCAGGTAATTGCTCATCTCTTCCTCTGTCTTGTATTCCATCAGTTTGTTTCTGTTCTGGTCTGTATAGTCGAAAGTATATCTTATTATCAGGCCCCTGTTTGCAGCCATTCTGAAGTAAGATGTCATACCCAGAGTGTCGTGTGGTACAAAAATGTCAGGCATTATACCGCCACCGCCGTAAACCTTTCTTCCCAGTCCTGTGTAATAAACTTCATTCTCGTTCTGCTTGATGCTGTCGGCCGAGAAGAATTCTCCGTGCTCATATCTTGTCAGCAGATCCATTTCGTATTCCGCACCTTTACCCTTTTCGTAAGGCTTCTGTATGCATCTTCCCGAAGGAGTGTGATATCTGGCTATGGTCAGTCTGATGGCAGAACCGTCATTAAACTCAATAGGCTGTTGCACAAGTCCCTTTCCGAACGAGCGTCTTCCTATGATGGTACCCCTGTCGTTGTCCTGTATTGCACCGGCAAAAATCTCGCTTGCTGATGCCGAACCTTCATCCACCAGAACCACTATAGGCAGCGACTGGCTGCTTCCTGTTCCGTTCGATGTATAGTTTTCTCTCGGGAATTTCCTTCCTTCGGTGTAAACTATCAGTTTGTTTGCCGGAAGGAACTCATTTACCATCTGTATGGCAGCGGCCATATATCCTCCCGTGTTGCCTCTCAAGTCAACTATCAGCCCCTGCATATTCTCCTGGTTCAGTTTTGCCAGTGCGAAAAGCAGTTCAGGATAAGTGGTCTCGCCGAATTTGTTCACTTTGACGAATCCCCACTTTCCGTCAATCATGTATGCGGCATCAACACTTTTTACCGGAATGTCACCTCTTATAATAGTGAAATGCAGAGTTTCAGGCTCTCCCGGACGGAAAATACCAAGTTTCACCTCGCTGCCTTTTTCGCCCTTAAGTCTCTTCATGGCCTCGCTGTTGGTTACTTTTTTCCCCACGAAAGCAGAGTCGTCCACCTCAATTATTCGGTCACCCGCCATAAGTCCCACTTTTTCCGAAGGTCCTCCCGGTATCACGCTGTTCACGTGTATCGTATCGTCCTTTATAGTGAACTGTATGCCTATACCGCTGAAGTGACCCTTCAGTTCCGAATTCACCTCTTCCAGGTTCTTTGCCGGAATGTATGAAGAGTGTGGGTCCAGTTCCGAAAGAATCAGCGGCATGGTTTTTTCTACCATGTCTTCCATATTCATTGTATCCACATACGAGTCGTTGACTATTCTCAGCAGAGCGTTAATCTTGTTTGACGATCCCTTTATCACTCCAAGTCTGTTGCTGGAGTAAATGTTGGAGTAAAACACCCCTATAGCTATACCGATCACTATTCCTACAGCCAGTAATATCGGCATGAAACGTTTATACTTATTGTCCATATATGTAGATTTTATGTTATACCTTATATCATAAATATTATTCCTTGTTTTCCAGATATATAACCTCAATTCCGGCTTTCTTCAGCAGGTTCAGTCCGTCTTCAAGTCTGTACTTCTCACCATAAACCAGCCTTTTTATTCCAGCCTGTATTATGAGTTTTGCACATTCTATACACGGCGATGTTGTGACATACATTGTAGCTCCCTCACTGCTGTTGTTTGAGCGTGCTATTTTTGTGATAGCGTTGGCTTCAGCATGCAGAACGTAAGGAATAGTCAGTCCTTCTTCATCTTCGCATACGTTACTGAATCCTGACGGTGTACCGTTATATCCGTCCGAGATTATCATTTTGTCCTTTACTATGAGTGCACCCACCTGACGGCGTTTGCAGTATGAGTTTTCTGCCCATATGCGCGCCATGCGCATATATCTTTTGTCTAATATTTCCTGTTTGTTTTCCTGTTCCATATATGTTTATCTGTGATTGAATTGTATATAAGAAGTCTTGTCCTGAGGTGCCAGTTGCATCGTCATGCTGTCACCCTGATAGAATCTTACGTTCTTTAGTCTTGTGATGAACTCAGCATTTTTCCCTTTAAGAGCTATTGTGGCTTCAATATTCGTAATATTGAAACTTTTGTCTTTGGCATTTGCGCTCCATCTGGCAGTGAAAGTTCCTCCGTCTATTTCTCCTCTCATCGTACCGTCCTCTTCGAACACTACGGTGAACGAGTTAATTGTTTTCAGGTCGTCAATGGTTGTAAATACAGGCTTTCCTGGTTTGTAGGCCAGATTGTTCCAGTTGCAGTCTGTATAATAATTGTTCACTCTCCATGTACCGCTCGCGAATATTTCGAACACGTCATCCTCCTGATTGCATCCGCACAGGATCAATGGCAGTACCATAAGTGTCAGTATATACTTTATTATCTTTTTCATTGTTATAAAAGTTTTATTTTATTCCATTTCTCCTCAGCAATGCCTCAATACCCGGTTCCTGTCCGCGGAAGCGTTTGTATAGTGTCATAGGATGTTCAGTTCCGCCTTTCGACAGAATATTGTCTCTGAACGACTGTGCCACTTCGCGGTTGAAAATACCATTTTCCTTGAATACTGAGAAAGCATCCGCATCGAGTACCTCTGCCCATTTGTAGCTATAGTATCCTGCAGAATATCCGCCCGACATGATGTGTCCGAACTGTACACTCATACACGCTTCGTCCACCTGTGGCAGAAGCTGAGTCTTTTCCCATGCCTTCTTTTCATATTCCTTCACGTTGCCGTCGAAAGCTTCTTTCCTGGTGTACCATGCCATGTCCAGGAAACCGAAGCTAAGCTGGCGCAGACACGCGTATGCCACATTGAAGTTCTGCGAGTCGACTATACTCTTGATGAGGCTTTCAGGGATAGCCTCACCGGTTATATAATGTCTGGCAAATGTGTTCAGGAATTCCTTTTCCACTGCAAAGTTCTCCATAATCTGCGATGGAAGCTCCACGAAGTCCCAGTAGACGTTGGTTCCGCTCATACACTGGAATCGTGTGTTGGCAAACATGCCGTGCAGTGCATGACCGAACTCATGCAGGAATGTGTTCACCTCCGAGAATGTGAGTAGGGCAGGCTTGTCGGCTGTAGGTTTTGTGAAGTTCATCGTAACCGATACATGCGGGCGGCTGTTCGTACCGTCGTCCTCTATCCACTGCTCCTTATAGCTGGTCATCCATGCTCCCGAGCGTTTGCCTTCCCTCGGATGGAAGTCTGTGTAGAGCACAGCCAGAAAGCTTCCGTCGGCATCAAACACTTCGAAAGCCTTTACGTCGGGATGATACACCGGTATATCCTTGTTCTCATGGAATGTTATTCCGTATAGTCTTGTGGCAAGTCCGAACACACCTTCCTTCACCTTTTCCAGTTCGAAGTAAGGTCTTAGCGCCTCTTCGTCGAGGCTGTATTTGCGGTTTTTCAGTTTTTCTGCATAGAAAGAGAAATCCCATGGCATAAGAGTGAAACCATCTCCTTCGGTTTCCTTTGCCAGCTGTTCTATCTCTTCAATTTCCTTGTGCGCTGTAGGCGAGTATGCTTCAAGCAGATCATTCAGAAGTCTGTAAACATTCTCGCTCTTCTCTGCCATCCTTTTCTTCAATACATAGTCGGCGTAAGTCTCAAATCCCAGCAGTTGCGCTATTTCCATACGCTTGTTCACCAGCTGCTTCACAATGTCAATGTTGTTCCATTCATCATCGTGTGTACACTGAGTGTTGTATGCCATATACATCTGTTTTCTCAGCTCTCTGCGGTCGCTGTATTTCATGAACGGCACATAGCTTGGAGCCTGCAGAGTGAATATCCATCCTTCCTTGTCTTTGCTCTTTGCGGTATGTTCTGCAGCTTCAACTGCACTTTCAGGCAATCCTTCCAGGTCATTTCTGTCTGTGATGTGCAGTTCGAATCTGTTGGTCTCCTTCAGATGGTTTTGCGAGAATTTCAGTGTCAGTGAGCTCAGTTCAGCTGAAAGCTTTCTGAAAGTCTCCTTATCATCATCACTCAGGTTGGCACCGTTTCTGATAAATCCGTCGTATGTTTTTTCCAGCAGTCTGCTTTCTTCCGGTGTAAGGTTTAGGCTTTCTTTCTTGTCGTACACCTTTTTCACCTTATCGAACAACACCGGGTTCAGGCTGATATTGTTACTGTGTTCGGTCAGTTCCGGCATCAGCTTTTCCGCAATAGCATCCAGCTCATCATTGGTTTCGGCGCTCATCAGATTGAAGAACACTGTAGTAACCCTGTCCAGAAGCTTTCCCGAATGTTCCAGTGCCAGTATAGTGTTTTCGAAATCCGGTTCTTCCGTATTTTCGGTAATAGCCTTAATCTCTTCGTCTTCCACTCTCATCCCTTCTCTTATAGCCGGCTCATAGTCGGTTATAGAGATTCTGTCAAATGGTGTAGTGTCGTGCGGTGTGTTATATGGTTGTAAAAATGGATTTGTCATATTTCTTTATTTTCTCACCTCCTTAATGAGAGCTGCCATATCTTCTATTGTTATCTTTTTTCTTCCCAGAGTCAATATTCCCATTTCCTGAAACTCATTCAGAGCTCTCGATACGTTTATTCTTGTATCGTCAATAAGCGAAGCCAGATCCTCCATTGTTATGGTCAGAGTTTTCTTTCCGCTGGTTGTCAGACATCTCAGTGTCAGGAAGTTCATAAGTTTCTCTTTCGTACATCCAATGTGCGAGTTCCACAGTTTGATGTTCGCACTCTGTGCCCTGTTGCTTATAATGTTCAGGTAGTTAAGGTTGAAAATTTCGTATTTGCACAGATTGGTCAGTATATAGCTCTTGTCTATATTAAGTGTTTCCACCTCGTCAATAGCCGAATACGAAGCATGATATTTCGTATGCATCCCGAACAGCGAATACGGCTCTATAATGTACGGTCCTGATATTTGCTCTTCAATCCTGAAGTTATATTTTTCGTCGGTCGAAGTAATTGCCACGTTGCCGTCGAGGATGAAAATCAGGCTGTTACATTTGTCTCCCTGCAATGCAATGTTCTGCTTGTGCTCAAATGTATGGAAACCCATTTTCACCTTCTCTATGATGCTTGTAATATTTTCCTTTGTCAGTCCCTGGAATAATGGAAGTTCCAGGAGTGTATCATACATTGAACCTTTCATGTTCCGTTAAATTTAATTGAGTGTAAATCTTTATTTTAACATACAAAGTTAACCAATTATTTTGTATCATCGCTTTTGTATATATTGTTTTTAGTATTTTTTTGTTAACTTTGCGGTGTACAAATACATCGATAAATATGAAAACTTTATTTATTCAGCCTGCTGCGGCTTCCTTTTTCGGAGCTTTTGATTTTCAGCAGTTTCTCAGTGCATTCATAGTGTTGTTTGCGGTGATAGATATAATAGGTTCCATACCTATAATTCTGGATTTGAAGCAGAAGGGCAGGCCGGTAAATTCCATGAAGGCCACTTTGATAGCCTTTGCCCTGTTGCTGGGTTTCTTTTATGCCGGCGATATGATGCTCCGTCTTTTCCAGGTAGATATAGCCTCGTTTGCCGTAGCCGGTGCATTCGTTATTTTCATGATGTCGCTCGAGATGATTCTTGATGTTGAGATATTCAAGAACACAGGTCCTATTAAGGAAGCCACACTGGTTCCTCTTGTATTCCCTTTGTTGGCGGGAGCCGGAGCCTTTACCACATTGCTGTCGCTGCGTGCTGAATATGCCCCAATCAATATAGTATTGGCACTTACGCTTAACATGGTGTGGGTATTCATAGTCTTGAAGCTGACCGATGTGATAGAACGTTTCCTTGGTAAAGGCGGTATATACGTCATCCGCAAGTTTTTCGGGATCATTCTGCTTGCCATTTCGGCCAGACTTTTCACGGCCAATATCACCTCTCTTATTGAGCAGTTCCAGGCCTTGAAATAGGCTCTGGGGCGTTTTTAAAAAACATGGGCAAATTTAAGTTTAAACGTGCCCGCGTTTTAGTTTAAATTTGCCCGCGTTTTTTTATAGAGATTTCGCTGCAAATTTTAGCCCTTATTCCTGTACTCCAGAGGGCTCATTCCCACATGTCGTTTGAAGTATTTTCCGAAGAACGACATGTTGGCGAAATTCAGTGAATCCGATATCACCTGTATGCTTTGATGTGTGGATTTAAGTTGGGATTTGGCATCCATTATCACCATCGACGATATTATGTCCGCACATGTTTTTCCGGTAGACTGTTTTATGATGGAACACAGATGAGCATGAGTAATTCCCAGTTTTTCGGCATACCATGCCACGTTTCTGTTGTCGTTATAGTGTTGCATAACCAGCTGTGTGAAAGCTTTGCATAGCTGTTCGCTTTTGGATGACGTAACATTCTCATTGTCTGTTTTTCTCTTGTAAATCATTGAAATGCCTTTATGGGCATCACTGAAAATGTTGTCTGCTATCTCCCGTTTTAATTTATCATCGAACATTTCATATATATCTATCAGGAGTTTGAAATACTTTTCTGTCATCATAGCTCCTTTGTCCGATAGTGATATTTTGGGCTTTCCCAGTGTGGAATATATCGCGTCAAGCAGAATTTTAGCCTTGTCGTTGTGCTCTACATATTTTGATGAGAATCCTACGAAATAGATTTTCAAATCCCCGTTCAGGTCGTTAATCTGGAATATGGAGCCTGGCATCAGTGTGATAATGTCATTCTTATTTACGGTAATATGGTTAAGATTGACCGATGCCTCTATTTCTCCTTCCATACATAACGCCATTATTTCGCATTTTAGCCGGACCGGATAGTTTTTATATAATCCCAGCAGCTCTTTGCTTATGTCTGTGCCTGCCAGCCAGTCTTCCGGCAGATCGAATTTAGGTATAGTGTTGTCCATTTGATGTGTGTTTTATAGCCTGATACAAATTTAGTAAATTTGAAGTATAGACCAATGCTTGTATTACTA
>NZ_JADYTF010000091.1 GCF_021530995.1 Bacteroides caecigallinarum | reverse complement strand
ATTCTTATTTTAGTATCGAAAATTAAATAAAACAGAATATTAGTCCTATGAACAATGTAGAGAAATTGGATAAGGTGGATTTGCAGATACTCCGTACTTTGCAGGAGAATGCCAGACTGACAACAAAAGAGCTTGCCGCTAAAGTGAGTCTGTCGTCAACTCCGGTTTTTGAACGTCTGAAACGTCTTGAATCAGGTGGGTATATCAAGAAATATATTGCGGTGCTTGATGCGGAGAAACTTAATCAGGGTTTTATGGTTTTCTGTAAGGTGAAGATGCAGCATCTCAATTATGATATAGCACGTAGTTTTTCAGAAGTTATAGCAGGGATACCGGAAGTGACAGAGTGTTATAATATTTCAGGCAGTTTTGATTATCTCCTCAAGATTCATGCTCCGGATATGAAGTATTATCAGGGATTTATACTGAATGTGCTTGGCAGGATTGACACTTTGGCATCATTGGAGAGCGTATTTGTGATGGATGTGATAAAGCACGATTATGGAATACATATATAAAAGAATAAGGCTGAACCTCGTTGAGGATTCAGCCTTATAGATTTTATTGCAGTAGGCAAAAATTATTTCTTACCTTCCAACTGTTCTTTCAATGCAGCAAGAGCATCGATGTCACCAAGAGTTGTAGAAGCAGCCTGGTTCTGGATCATTGGAGCTTCTTCTTTCTTAGATGATTTCTTTGCAGCTTTCTTTTCTGCTTTTTCTTCAGCCTTAGCAGCATCTTCGAATACACGGCTGTGAGACAAGATGATACGTTTAGCTTCCTTGTTGAATTCGATTACTTTGAACTGAAGCTTTTCATCAAGCTGAGCCTGAGAACCGTCTTCTTTTACAAGGTGTTTTGGAGTAGCGAAACCTTCAACACCGTAAGGCAATGAAACTACTGCACCTTTGTCCAAAAGTTCGATGATTGTACCTTCGTGGATAGAACCTACAGTGAATACAGTTTCGAATACATCCCATGGATTTTCTTCCAACTGTTTGTGACCAAGGCTCAAGCGACGGTTTTCTTTGTCGATTTCCAATACCTGAACTTCGATTTCAGCACCAATCTGAGTGAATTCTGATGGGTGTTTGATCTTCTTAGTCCAAGAAAGGTCTGAGATGTGGATCAATCCGTCAACACCTTCTTCGATTTCAACGAATACACCGAAGTTAGTGAAGTTACGTACTTTTGCAGTGTGCTTAGTACCTACAGCATATTTTTCTTCGATGTTTTCCCATGGATCAGCTTTCAACTGCTTGATACCAAGAGACATCTTACGTTCTTCGCGGTCAAGAGTCAAGATAACAGCTTCTACTTCGTCACCTACCTTCATGAAGTCCTGAGCTGAACGCAAGTGCTGTGACCAAGACATTTCAGAAACGTGGATCAAACCTTCTACACCTGGAGCGATTTCGATGAATGCTCCGTAGTCAGCCATAACAACTACTTTACCCTTAACGTGATCACCAACTTTCAAGTTTGGATCAAGAGCATCCCATGGATGTGGAGTAAGCTGTTTCAAACCAAGAGCGATACGTTTCTTGTCATCATCGAAGTCAAGGATAACAACGTTCAACTTCTGATCCAAAGAAACAACCTCGCGTGGATCGCTTACACGGCCCCAAGACAAGTCTGTGATGTGGATCAAACCATCTACGCCACCCAAGTCGATGAATACACCGTAAGATGTGATATTTTTAACAGTACCTTCAAGTACCTGACCTTTTTCAAGTTTACCGATGATTTCTTTCTTCTGCTGTTCAAGTTCAGCTTCGATAAGAGCTTTGTGAGATACAACTACGTTCTTGAATTCCTGGTTGATCTTAACAACTTTGAATTCCATAGTCTTACCTACGAATACGTCATAGTCGCGGATAGGCTTAACGTCGATCTGAGAACCTGGCAAGAATGCTTCGATTCCGAATACGTCAACGATCATACCACCCTTAGTGCGGCACTTAACGTAACCCTTAATGATTTCTTCGTTTTCAAGAGCAGCGTTAACACGATCCCAAGAACGAGTAGCACGTGCTTTCTTGTGAGACAAGATCAACTGACCTTTTTTGTCTTCCTGATTTTCGATATATACTTCTACAGTATCACCTACTTTCAGGTCTGGATTGTAACGGAATTCACTCAATGGAATGATACCGTCTGATTTGTAGCCAATGTTAACTACAACTTCGCGTTTGTTCATTGCGATTACAGTACCATCAACAACCTCACGGTCATTTACTTTGTTAAGAGTACTGTCGTAAGCCTTTTCAAGTTCTTCTTTGCTTACATTTGTTAGTGTGTCACCACTTTCATACGCATCCCAGTTGAAATCTTCAATAGGAGCAATGTTCTTTAAGTTTTCCATTAAAATAAAAAATTGTTTTTAAATAATTAATTGTGTTAGACTTTATGTTGTTTATCTAAATCGGGCGCAAAGATATTAACTTATATCCATATATGCAACTTTTTGTCCGCTTTTATGCTGAAAAATAGAAGATTATATAAAATAAGAGGAGACATGTGTAAGCATGCCTCCTGCAATATTATATAAATAAGTTTCAGTCCTCAAGAGAATAATCTATGGTAGTTACCACTCTTACTTTCTTTATGTACGGTGTATTGGCGTCGCGGTCTGTGATACTGAACTGTCCTTGGTTGGCTTTTCTGATTTTGCCAAGTTCGCTGTCAGAATCTTCCGCGAATTTTTCTGCAGCCTGTCGTGCATTTTTTGTAGCTTCCTCAATCATTTGCGGCTTGATTTTGTTCAGACCTGTATATTCGTACTGTACGTTGTATCTGTAGTCGCCCGATGTGATTGCTACACCTTGTTTCAGGAGTTCCCCCTGGCTGCTGATGAGCTTTCTTATCAGATCTACCTTGTCTGAAGTGACGGTAATGACTGATGTAACGTTATATCTGTACGTACTTTCCTGATTGCTGTAGCGTTCTGCCTTCATATCTATTATTTCAGGAGCATTTACACTTATTTCTTTCTCGTCAATACCTTTGCTGATAAGGAATTGCGTAATGGTTTTGTTCGATTTGTTAATCTGGTCGTACAGCCCACTCAAATCGTTTCCCAGACTTTTGTAAACCAGTGGCCATGTAACCTTGTCGGCAGGTACTTCCATTTCTGCAAGTCCTTTGACGTTTACGCTGCGGTCCTTGTCAGCGAAGCTGCTGATTCCACGTTCAATGTATACACCCAGTAAAAGCAATCCTATTGCTATTACAATGGCTTCAAATCTTAGATTTTTCATAACTTTATTGATTTATTGATTTATTGGTTATTGTGAAATTCTTTCAGTCCCCATATAGGTTCTTTAATAAATTTACCTGTTTTCAGGTTAAGCCGTTTGGCTGTTTCTTTTATTTCATCCTGAAAATACCAGGAAACGGAACCCGTAAATGAAATCTCCAAATTTGTGTCGTATTTCATTACATTTCTTTCGAAGAAATCAGTAAAACATTCATGTAGGAAATTTTTTACCAGCGCTTCATGTCTTATATTATATATATAAGGTGTTAAGGATGCCAGGAAACGGTTTGCCTGTGGCTCTCTGTAAACTTTCCGCAATATGTCTTCTATCGTTAAACCGCAATTGTTCAAAAAGTCATTTTTTATATTTTCCGGCAGTTGTCCTTTAAGGCAGTCGGCAATAAATCTTTTTCCAAGGTATGCGCCGCTTCCTTCATCTCCCAGTATATATCCCAACGGGGAAACATTCTTTATTATGTCTTTCCCGTCATACATGCATGAATTTGAGCCGGTGCCAAGTATACATGCTATTCCCGGCTTTTTCCCGCATAATGCCCTTGCAGCCCCCATCAGGTCTGTATATGCATGAACCTTAGTTCCGGTGAAAAAATCCTGTAAAATATTTATGATTTTTTCAGCTGGTTCAGGCAGGCATCCTGCACCGTAAAAATATATTTCTGAGATTTTGGCTTTGTCTATACTGTCGTTTTTTTCTATTTGTGGCAATAAATCAGTTTCTATTATTCTGCGAATGTAGTCCTCATCCTGATGAAAAGGATTTATGCCTTCGGTCTTGAGTATCTCTGATTTATTTGTATCGCTGATTAGCCAATCGGTTTTTGTCGCTCCACTGTCTGCTATTAGTATCATGTCTTTTTTACTTTATCACAAATGTAACTCTTTATTAATGAATAACCAATAGAGACTTTGCTTTTTGTGTAAAAAATATGATATGCTAGTCTGTTTCATAATCTTCGGGCAATTCCGGGAGATAAATTTTTTCTGTAAGTTCTATCCATGTTTTTCTGAGGTCTTTCCAGTGATAGAAAGGGAAACAGTCTGTTTTTATTCCTGTCAGATGTATTTCACGTTCGTTAAGCAATGGTTTGACCAGAATATCATTGCTGTCCTTCTTGCGGAAGAATATAAGTTGCAGGTTTCCGCACATCGGAATCATACGGTATGTCTGATAATATTGAGGGATAGAGTCCCAGTCGGCTGTAGAATGGTTGAACCCGTCAATGTTCATCAGAGCTACCAGTGGCGCAAGGTTTGTATCATGACCGAAACGAAGGGTGGCGCAAGGTTTTTTTGATACAAGTGCTGTGTCGGCAGCCTCTACTATGTTTCTCAGCAGATTGCGTGCCAGATTAGGCATTTTACCACTGCTTAGAGGTGATGGTCCCTGTTCGTAATACCATTCGAAATTGTTCAGTTGCCACAAGTCGAAAAGCTCTTTTCCGTTGAAAAGGAATGAAAGGTCTGGCATATTGTCCGAACTCTGGCTTATACCATGATATTCGAAAAGGTCGCATTCCAGCTTTCCCGGATTCTTGACTTTTGAAATATATTCCGGTTTAAAAAGCACTTTCATGATACGTTCCGGATGAACGAAACGCTTTTCTGCTTCTGCAAATACCGAATCGGCGTTGTGCTGGCAGCTGTCCGAATATATCGGATTCTTGTATTTTATGAAATATTCATCATGCTGGCTTGCATCTGTTGTGATATTCAGTTTCGGGTTCAGGCCTTTCAACTCTACACAGGCTGCTGCCATCGAAAGGAAAGCACGAGTCTTATATGTAGAGCGGGCATCAATATGTGCTCCGTCTGTAAATATTTCAGGATAATTTTCAAACATTCTTTTTGCAAGTTCCTGATGTTGTCTGGCTCCTTTTGGAGTAAGCTCTCCGTAGCGGTTTTCGGCTGCTTCTGCAAGCTGTCTCAGGATTTTCAGTGTCTTTTTTCCGTCATCGGTCAGTCCGTTGTTTTTCTCTGCTTCCTCCATTATTGTCAGAGCCGGTTCGTACTTGTCTTTCCCTGTCAGGTAGCGAGATCCGTGTCTGGCATACGTACTTATGTAGCATGGCACATATCCTTCCGGAACCGGTGTCAGTGGGATAGATGGTGCCTCGTATGCCATATACTTCCCCGTTGCCAATTTGGGATTTTCTCTTATTTCCACTTCTGCACGAGTCTGTGCATTGATGCCCTGCATTCCTATTGCTGCAATGCAGATGCAAAACAAACTTTTTACCTTATTCATATAAATGTCAATCTTATTACGGCGCAAAAATAGCATATAGATATGTGTCGGTGTATGCAGTTGGCTATATGATATAATCAGACAAAGTGAAATGTAACAGACTTGTAATGTTTCTGTAACAGTTTCTGCTGGTTAAGTAAAAAAAGAAAGAGACCCGCACTCAGTAGTACAGGTCTCTTTACACTATAAATTATATGAAATCAATATCCGAAAATATCTTTCTGTGACAATTTTGTAATCTTACCGTATTTTTCCAGCGATTTCATGTCAAGGTCTTTTTCGTTACCAAGAACGCAATAAGTATATTTGCGGTCTTTAACCCATTTCAGCTGGAAGTCTTTCACATCTTTCAGAGTCATTGTCTGTGCCTGTTCGAACAAAGCTTTTCTAGGATCTCCCTCGATACCTTTGTCCTGAAGATCAAGATACTCCCACAAGATATCCATGCCTGTGATTCTGTCAGTACGCAAGCGGCTGATAGTTCCTTCCTGAGCCAGCTTGAATGCTTTTTCAGATTCAGGCATATTGTTGATTATCTCATCGAAAGCCTTCATGGCGTCTATCATCTTGTCGTTCTGGGTAGCGATGAACGAACGGAAGATGTATGGATATTCCTTTTTAGAAGGAGAAGCGATGAAAGCGTATGATGAATATGCAAGACTTCTTGCTTCACGCATTTCCTGGAATACTATTGAGTTCATGCCACCGCTGAAGTATTCGTTGTACATGCTCAAAGTAGGCTGGATTGCAGCATCATATTGTTTTTCGAAGTTTGAAATACCTGTGAAATAGATTTGTTTTGCATCGTATTCGGCAAAATAAACCTTGTTTTCAGTAGTAGGCTGATACTTGTAGTCGTATGCAGGTGCAGGTACATCCTGAAGCTGGGCAGGTACGTTATGATACTGGTCGATTAAAGAAGTAAGTTCTTTTTCATCGGCAGGACCATAGTACATGATGCGATGCTTGTAGCTGTTGAACTTATGTATGCGATCTACAAGTTCCTGAGGATTCATTTCTGTAAGTTCTTTTTCAGACAGAATGTTCTTCGAAGGTGAGTGTTCGCCCCACATTGCGTAAGAAAGCAGTTGTGAGAAGTTTGCAGACTGGTTGAGTTTAGCATCCGCACGTTTCTTCAATATGTCAGCCGCATAGTTCTTATATGCGTTTTCGTCAACCTGTGCATCAGCAAGAATCTCTTCGAACAGTTGCATTGCCTGAGGCATATTTTCCTGAAGACCTGAAAGCACTACATATGTACGGTCCAATCCCGGATGTACGCTGAAGGAGCATGCCTGACGATAGAATTCCTTGTTGATTTCAGCAAGCGATTTCTTGGATGTTCCGAGGTATTCCATGTATGAGAATGCTGTACCCAAAGCTTTGTCGTTCTGGCTGCCCATATCGAATACATAAATCATCTGGAACAGATCGTTCATGTCGTTTTTCTTGTAAAGCACTTCGATATCTGATTTTGCAGTGAATTTTTGCATGTCTTTTTCGAAGTCGAGGAATACAGGTTCGATAGGAGTAACCTTGCTTGCCTGGATTTCTTTCAGGAATGAGCTTACGCTGTCACGGTTCATAACGATAGGAGTGATAGACGGTTTGTCCATCTTCTTTTCGTTAGGGTCTTTACCCATACGTTTGTAAACCAAAGCGTAGTTGTCAGCAAAATATTTGTTTGCGAAGTCAACAACCTGCTGTTTGTTCACCTTGCTCATCTTGTCGATGAAGTTTACTACATCGCTCCACTGGTCGCCGTCAATGAAGGCTGAAACGAACATGTCGGCTCTGCTTTCGTTGCTCTCAAGCTGTCTCATGTAGTAAAGCTTGTAATTGTTTATTGTAGCCTGAAGCAGTTCTTCGTCGAACTCACCTTTACGCAGTTTTTCAACTTCAGCCAGCATGAGGTCTTTTACTTCGTCCAAAGTCTGTCCCTGTTTTGGCTGACCGCTTATCATATAAGTATAGTAGTCCGACAAACCGAGTGAGCCTGCGAAGCATCCCAAAACTTTCTGCTGCTGGTTCAGGTTAACGTCAAGCAGACCAGCCTGTCCGTTGTAAAGAATAGAGCTGATGAGTGCAGAGATGACATCATCGTCAACTGTAGTAGGCATTCTCCATGCCAGTGCTACGCTTTCTGCATCAAGTCCCATAACTTCCTTCACTACAGGCTCCTTTATAGGCGATTCCTTAGGCTGAGGACGTTCAGGCAAGTTTGGATTAGGTTTCATCTCACCGAAATACTTGTTGATTATTTCGATAGTTTCGTCAGGATTCATATCACCTGACATACAGATGGCCATATTGTTAGGCACATACCATGTATTGAAATAATTCTTGATATTTGTGATAGAAGGATTCTTCAGATGTTCCTGCGAACCGAGTACAGTCTGAGTTCCGTATGGATAGTCAGGATAAAGAGCATTCAACAAAGTCTCATATACCTTTCTGAAATCCTTTGTAAGCGACATGTTCTTTTCTTCGTAAACAGTTTCCAGCTCAGTATGGAATCCTCTGATTGTAGCATTCTGGAATCTGTCTGCCTGAATTTTGGCCCAGTTGTCAATTTCGTTAGACGGTATGTCTTCCACATATACTGTCTGGTCGTAGCTGGTGTAGGCATTTGTACCGTTTGCACCGATAGCTGCCATCAGCTTGTCATACTCGTTAGGAATGGCTATTTTTGAAGCTTCGTATGACACACTGTCTATCTGGTGATAGATAGCTTTTCTTTCAGCCTCGTCAGTAGTTTTTCTGTAAACTTCAAACAGACGTTCTATTTCGTCCAGCATAGGTTTTTCCTTGCTGAAGTCTGTAGTACCGAACTTCTGTGTTCCCTTGAACATAAGGTGTTCGAAATAGTGTGCAAGACCTGTAGTCTCGGCAGGGTCATTCTTTCCACCCACTCTTACGGCGATGTAAGTCTGGATACGCGGAGTTTCCTTGTTTACTGTCAGGTAAACCTTCAATCCGTTGTCAAGTGTGTAGATGCGTGTCTGCATCGGATCGTTAGGTACGGTTTCGTACTTAAACTTCGAATCATTTCCGCATGCTGTCATCAATGCCAGCAATACGGCTGCTCCGATAAATTTCTTTGATTTGTTCATACTTCTGTTATTTGTAATATAATGCGAAGATACACAATGTTTTTCTAAAAATATGTCATATAACAGTTCTTTTTATCTTTATGTATATATATTTTTGCTTATACAATGAAAAACGGCATAAAAAAAGTGTAAACTACAATAAAATGTAATTTACACTTATGCTAAATCAGTCTTTTCGTATGTAATTAATGACATCCGCAGCAACCGCCACCACAGTCGTCATCGTGGTCACCGCATCCGCCGCCACAACCGCTGCATCCGCCACCGCATCCGCTCATTGAGTTAACGATGTCCTGAACTTCCTTGTTTGTAGCTTCACGCATTTCCAGAATTGAACCTTCGAAAATCAGGTCCTTGCCTGCGTGAGGATGGTTAAGGTCGATAGTTACAGTGCTGTCAGTGATTTCACCAACGTTTGCATAGAACTGG
This sequence comes from Bacteroides caecigallinarum, assembly GCF_021530995.1. GTDB lineage: Bacteria > Bacteroidota > Bacteroidia > Bacteroidales > Bacteroidaceae > Phocaeicola > Phocaeicola faecigallinarum. The sequence continues at coordinate 5,683 of NZ_JADYTF010000091.1, read as the reverse complement.
TTTCCTTCGCCATCGTTCAGCATAATGATGTTTCCTTCGAACACGTTGTCCTCGTCAAACTTGCCGTCAGGACCGCAGAATGCAGATTTAGGAAGAGTCTTTATACCTTCAGGATCTACTTCGCCGTATGCTTCAGCACATGGGATAGTAAAGTTGAAGTTGTCTCCCTTAGCAAGTGCTGTTATTTCTTTTTCAAATCTTTCAAGTGTATATCCTATACCTGTGATGAACTGGAAAGGATGTTCTGCAGGAGCTTCTTCTATCAATTCTTTTTCGCCGTCTATCATAGCATAAAGTTTGTATGCTACGGTGATGTACTTATTTTCCATAATCTAAAAATGTATGTTTTAAAAATCCGGACACAAAGGTAGTAAAAAAGCTTTTAATTTTAGGCAGATATGTACTTTGGTTTTTCAGATATTCATATTTTTGTAAAAAAACTTATTTTCTGATGCAACATTTCACCGGGAAGTTCCGTCTTTCACATAGAATGCGCATCAAAGATTATGTATAACACTTAAAAAAATGAGTCAGTCATGAAAAAATATTTCTTTATAGCTATGTTGTTTTCAGCCCAGATGCTATGTGCGGTAAATGTAAATTCTATTATCAACGAGTTTAAGGATGCCGATAGGGCAGAGTATGTAAGTGTTCCGTGGATATTGATGAAAATGGGACACATGTTTATGGACGAAGAAGACAAGGATGATATCGCCGCACGTATTAATAGTGTCAGAGTTCTCGACCTGGAAGAATGCAGTGCACGAGTGAAGGCCAGATTTACAAAAAGAGTAGCCTCGCTAAACGGACACGGATATGAGACAATGGTCCGCGCCAAAGATCAGGATGGAAGCGTGCAGATTCTTGTCAAGGAAAAGAAAGATATCATAAATGAATTACTTATAGTTTGTGGAGGGAAAGATGACTGTGCCTTGATACAGATAAAAGGCAATATTCGAAAAGAAGATATAGATAAACTTGTGGAACAGGAAACAGAAAAACGTGATGGACGCAAATGAATTTAAGACAGTCTTCATTCCGTACCATGCAAAACTCTATAGGACAGCTTATTCCATATTGAGGAATGTCCAGGATGCCGAAGATATAGTCCAGGACGCTTATCTGAAATTATGGAACAGACGCGATGAACTTGATGCGGCGGTTTGCCGTGAAGCATATTGCGTTACTCTGGTGAAGAACCTGTGTATGGATTTCATAAGAAGCAGTCATAGTAATTATGAGGATGTGATAGATGAAGAACGGGTTGGCTTGGCAGACGATGATATTGGTGAAAGGCTGGAAAAGAAAGAAGAAAATGTCAGGTTAAGAAAGATGATAGGCGGACTGCCAGACATACAGAAAAAAGTAATGTGGCTAAGGGATGTAAACGAATGTTCGTTTGATGAAATAGGAAAAGCTACGGGGCTGAACCCGGTGAACATACGTGCCACACTCTCGAAAGCCAGAAAGAAAATAAGAGAACAGTTCATTAATTTAAAGGACAAGATATGAAGGAAGATACAATCAGACATTTGCTTGAAAAATATTACAACGGTGAGACCGATGTTAACGAAGAGAAAATTCTGGAAGATTATTTCATGCATGATGAAGTTTCAGCTGAGTTCTCTGTTGACAAAGAGGTGTTCTGTCATCTGGCAGAGATGAAAGAAAATGATGAAATCACAGTTCCTGTAGTAATGGAGAAGCGTATTTCCGACAACATAGACATGTGGGAAAAACAAAGCAAGGCAGATAAGCCACGATATTATACTCTATATAAATATGTGTCGGGAATAGCGGCAGCTGTAGTGATACTGATAGGTATAAGTGTATTTATGCCAAAGAGTCAGGAGGACACTACGATGATGAAAGATACATTCGACAATCCTCAGGAAGCATACATGGCAACCGAAAATGCCCTGCAGCTTTTTGCCGAAGCTTTCAATAAAAGCGATGCCCAAATAGAGAAAGCAAGAAATGTGACGAAAAATGTAAAAGAAAAAATTGACAATATTAAAAACTTTAGAAGATGAAAGCAAGATTATTTATTATAGTGAGTGTTATGCTGGCAGCATTGTCTGTTAACGCACAGAATCGTTTTGAGAAAATAGCTGAAATGGAAGGGGTGACATCCGTTTATGTGTCCCCGAAAATGTTCAACATGATGAATGATTCAAACACCGGTGATATAAATATAGATAAAGTGGCAAAGAAACTTACCGGATTGCAAATTCTCTCGTCCGAAAATCAGGAAGCATCAGATCTGTTGCGTAAAGAAACGGCATTTATCAATACCAAAAACGGATATGAAGAATTATTGCGTGTAAAGGACAGCGGAGAACGAGTGTTCATTTATACGAAAGAGAATAAGGACGCAAACGAATATGTTCTGCTGGTTGATGAAGGCAAGGAATTTACGGTAATAATTCTTGAAGGAAAACTCACAGTGGATGAAGTTCGCGGTATTGTAAATCAGTAGTACGGAAATTACCGTTGATACGTTTTAAAAAAATGAACTGTCATTTAAGAGCGAATGACAGTTCATTTTTTATATGTGTTTTTATCACATATTCCTGTAAATATCTTTTATCAGTTTGCACGCCGTTTCAAGGCTTATTGTACCAGTATTCAACATAATATTATAATGATGAGGCTCTCCCCATTTACGACCGGTATAATATTCATAATGATGAATACGGTTGCGATTGATACGGCGTATTTCAGCTTCGGCATCTTCTTTTCTGATGCCATATTCTTCAGTACATCTTTCGATGGCAGAATCCATGTCGGAATAGCAGAAAATCTTCAGAACCTTAGGGTAGTCTTTCAGAATGAAGTCGGCACATCGTCCAACGATGATACACGGCTCTTTCTCTGCCAGTTCCTGAATGATCTTGCTCTCTGCCACAAACAGAACATCGTCCGATGAAATGCTTCCTTCTATCGGTTGTTCGCTGTTTTTCGACATGATACATTTCAACCAGAATGACGGAATAGACTGTTCGTTTCTGGCAATGAAACTTTCGTCCATACCGCTGCGCTTGGCTGCCATTCCGATGAATCCTTTATCATACAACTTTATTCCAAGTTCTTTCGAAAGCATCTCGCCAAGCAGATGTCCGCCGCTGCCATATTCACGGGCAATGGTGATAATGACATTTTTGTTGTCTTTAACATCTGCTGTCTTTTCGTTGTTAGCAGGAATAATCCATTTGTCGAGAAAATTGTAATAAGGACTTACGAAATGAACTATCGGACCTACTATCATCGCTGCAACTACCGTACCTTCGCGCACTCCGTACACTCCAGACATGAATATCAGCGACAGCAGGCATGCCAAGGCTACCAAAGTAACATCGAATCCGAGTTTTATATATCCGAATTCACCCCGGAAACGCTTTGTTATGACCTTCACAAAGTATTCGCCGGACATCATGGCTGCATTGGCCTTTACTTCGAGTGCAATACCCACTGCCAATATTACGCAACCTATCAGCAGAGCTATAATCATGCTTGGATATGTGGCGGGATTGAGCCAGAACAATACATAGTGCATACATATATCTATGAATATTCCGAAACAGAAAGATATCGGTATCTGCAGAAGGAACATACGCAGATCTTCTTTCAGGTCCTGACGCGTCATCATAAAAGGTTCTAGAACGACGAACAGTATGTTCAGCATGATAGTCCATTCACCGATAGTGAAAGGAGTGAACATACTTAGAACGTATGTTACGCTGGTGATGGGCGATGTGCCCAAGGCTGCTCTGGTGATAAATGCTATTCCCAGTGCGTTGACAAACAGTGCCACGCAGAACAGGAGATAGCGTCTTAGAAGAAATTTATTCATAATTGTATTTGTCATTTGTAAAACAGCTGCAAAGTTCAGCCTAAAATCTATAATGACAGATATAAAAGAACAACTTATTTTGGTTTAAAACGAAACAAAAGGTATCTTTGCTGTAAAAATTCAGATTATGGATGTCTCTATATATGAAGTTATGAAATCACTTGGAGTAACAGTAGGAAATACCTGCTGTTGTGATATCGATATGCATTCCGGTGATTATGGCGGAATTATATTTGAAAGGGGATTTTTCTTTCTTCTCGTCATAAACGGAACAGCAAAGCTTTCCGATATTTATGGCAATTATGGCCTTAACAGTGGAAATCTGGTCGTTCTGACACCGAGCACCACAAGCTCAATCGAACACTTTGATGCTGATTTTTCGCTAAAAATCATATATATAGTACCTTCGTATTTTGACAGCCTTCCTGACGGGCAGCCGCTGTATAATCAGGTGGCGAGGTATCTTGGCAATTATCGTCTCCCGGTGTTTAGCCTTGAAAGTGACAGGTTTTCTTATTTGAAACAAACGATGGCGCTTTTTGGTGACAGGCTGAACATTATGAATGTATATCACGATGGAATAATACGAAACCTGTGTAATTTCTTCCTTTTACAAATGGCTGATGCATTGTGTGTAGAAAACAATGATACTACGGTTTTTGTGAAACATGAAAATGAAATCTTCCGTAACTTCAAGAAACTGCTTGTAGAAAATTATCGTAAACATCATTCAATAGGTTTTTATGCTGACAGTCTGAACATCACGACCACCTATCTGTCGCGGGTGGTCAAAAGTGTCACAGGCAGTACTGTCTGTTTTCATATATCGAAGATGCTTTGCTCTGACGCACGCCGTATGCTTGAGTGTACTGATATGGACATTAAGGAAATTTCTGATATGCTTGGCTTTTCCGACCAGTCCGTATTTGGAAAGTTCTTTATGCGTAAGACAGGAGTATCGCCTCTGAAATTCCGTATGAAGAACGATTTGCAGAGACGGGATAATTAATGGCTTGTTATTCGCTTAATGAGATTGTAACCGTTACATCGCCGTTTCCAAGAATTCTAATCAGTTCATCGCCTGAAGTATTATCTATTTTCCCAAGTGGAGTCAGCGAGTATGTATTCGGAGCATAATAAATCACGAAATACTGCCCCAGGTATAGAATCAGGTCACCCGGTTGTGTGGTCAGCCTTTCGTTACATTGCGGCAGGGTAGTTCCTATAGGACCCACTTTCTCCATTCCGGCATAGTCATTCATGTTTATGGTCAGAGGTTCTTCTTTGAGCAGGTTTACTAAAGCTCTTGTAGATACGTTGTCTTTTAGTGTGGCCGTGAGTGTCGTTCCGTTAGCCTCGATTTTAATTCTTGAGTTGCTCATATTTTCTTCAGTGTTATTCTGGTTATCATTGTTTGTATTTTCTTCGTCTTGCTCTTGGTTACTGTTTCCATTTCCGTTTTCGTTTGAAACTTCGTTGTTTGTATTACCACCTGATGGAATTTCAGGTTCAGTACTGCACGCCATGGCAAATATGGAGTAGATGAAAATCAAAAATAGTAATCTTGCTTTTTCCATAATCATAGTCTTTATCTTTTTGTACTGATACAAAGGTATTGACTTTGCGATTAAGACTTTATATACATATTACTGATGATTGTACCAGAATTACGGTTTCTCTTTTATTTACATTTAATCATTTAGTATCTTTCCTCTAAAATGATTTACGGTAGAATGATTCCAAAGGCTTCCATTGGTATATTCATATGAATAAAGGCAATAAAATATTTACCGGCAGCATATTGTTGTCGGTAATAATTTTTTATAAGTT
>NZ_JADYTF010000090.1 GCF_021530995.1 Bacteroides caecigallinarum | reverse complement strand
ATGTATCATATAACAATTGAAGAAGCTACAGATATATATTATAGTTCTGAAATAGCAGACCTTATAGACGAGGGTATTGCTGACCTACATTGCAGAAGTGACAAATATCTTGCTACAGAAATCTGGAATGATTATATCGCTCAAAATCATAATTAAGAATATCTCATATTCTCCTTTGAAAACCCGAAAACTTTTAATATCTTGACAACATAAATCTTTAAAAAACACTTATTTTATGGAAATCTGGCAAATATGGCTCGCAATAGCACTGGCACTGGTAATAATAGAAATAATCACCGTAGGTTTTGCTGCACTCTGTCTGGCTATTGGAGCAGTTGGTGCAGCAGTGGCATCTTGTTTCACCGATTCTTTGGTTTGGCAGATTACGGTATTTGCCGTTTTCACCTTAATATCATTTATCTATGTGCGCCCGTTCATGCTTAAATTTCTTTCAAAGAAGAAGGATTCGCCGAAAAGCGGAGTGGAAGCTCTTATCGGACGGACAGCCATCGTTGAGGAAGACATCATTCCGGAAACAAATAGCGGACACATAGCCATTGATGGGGACAGGTGGAAGGCTGTATCGGAAGACGGAAACAATATTATGAAAGGCGAGAAAGTCGTTGTACTTAAAGTGGACAGCATTATACTCACCGTAAGAAAAGCATGATAAATATCTTTATTATAAACATCTAAAAGACACACATTCATTATGGGAGCTTTGATTATTGTAGGGCTTGTGGCACTTGTTGTGATAGTTTTCGCAGTGCAGGGGCTTAAAATTATCCGACAGGGGGAAACAAAAGTAATTGAAAGATTGGGAAGATACCACAGTACTTTGTCTTCCGGTATAAACATTATATGGCCTATTATCGACAGACCGAGAAAGGTTTATACACGGTACGTAGTAACCAGAATGAACGGAGCTACACAGACCCTGATAAGGATGTCGGACGTGATAGACCTTCGTGAACAGGTTTACGATTTCCCGGAACAGAGCGTGATCACTAAAGATAATGTGACTACCAGCATCAACGCATTGCTGTATTTCCAGATTACAGACCCGTTCAAGTCTGTATATGAGATAGAAAACCTGCCTAACGCAATAGAGAAACTTACGCAGACAACTCTACGTAACATTATCGGTGAGCTGGAACTGGACGAAACCTTGACATCGCGTGATACAATCAACTCCCGTCTTCGTGAGGTTCTTGACGAGGCAACAAACAAATGGGGAGTTAAAGTGAACCGTGTGGAACTGCAGGACATCACTCCTCCCGAAAGTGTACGCCGTGCAATGGAACAGCAGATGCAGGCAGAACGAGAACGTCGTGCAAAGATTCTGAAGGCTGAAGGTGACAAAACATCGAAGATTCTTTATTCCGAAGGTGAAAAAGAAGCACAGATAAACCAGGCAAAGGCTCAGAAAGAATCGCAGATTCTGATGGCACAGGGTGAAGCAGAAGCTAAAATCCTTCAGGCAAAAGCAGAGGCGGAAGCCATTGAGAAACTGGCTGAAGCAATTAAAGGTTCCAGTTCAGACCCGGCATCTTATCAGATTGCACTGAAATATATCGAAACGCTTAAAGAAATGACAAGCGGAAAGGATAACAAGACCGTTTATATCCCATACGAAGCGACCTCCCTATTAGGCTCTTTGGGAGGCATAAAAGAGATACTTAAAGGATAAACCCACGCTTAATTTAAACGTGCCCATGTTTGACTTTAAACGTGCCCGCATTTGATTTCGAATGCGGGCACGTTTTTTTTCAGTGAAAACAGAATAAAATTTCACCTCCACAAACAGACACTTCAAATCCGTTTTTATCAGCCTCAAAAGATATAAGTAACTGAACGATGACATAATACATATTTTTGCACTATTATCAGAAATAACATAATCACGCAAAAACTATGTTTAAGAAAATCGTTCATTTTTCAATCAGAAAAAAACTGTTTGTGGCACTGGCTACAATAATGCTGTTGGCAGGAGGTATAGGCGGTATAGCGATGATGCTCAAAGGCGCGAATGCCAATGTAGTGACAGGAGAACTTGAAAAGCGTGTGGCTAAGGTACAGAAGATGTTGCCTGAAGGTGTGACAGTAGAGCCTTATCTGAACCGTTCGGAACTCGTAAACAGAAACATATCTACCGTAATAAAGAACCTTATAGAAGGGGCCATAATAGTATTCCTGGTGCTTATCATATTCCTCGGGAATGTCAGGGCAGGACTTATTGTGGCATCAGTCATTCCTCTTGCCATGCTTTTCGGATTCATTATGATGAGGATATTCGGTGTATCGGCCAATCTGATGAGTCTTAGAGCAATAGACTTCGGTATTGTGGTTGATGGTTCGATAGTGATACTTGAAGGAATCCTGGCTCATATCTACGGCAAGAATATGATGGGCAGGACATTCACAAAAGAGGAAATGGACGCTGAAGTGGAAAAAGGTGCGGGCAATGTGGTGAGAAGTGCCACCTTCGCCGTACTGATAATACTGATAGTGTTCAAGAAAGGCTATAAAAGATATCAGTCTGTGGTTTAACGGACGACTTGTAATTAACCTGAATATTCCATTCGAACTGAAAGAGAAGATCATTATCAGCAAGGCTAAGGCTTCTGAATTCAAGGAGTGGTTCTGAAATCAATCCCACAAACGAAGTACATCAGTCTCTCCCCAATACCAGTGGGTAAAACCGGCTATCACATTCCTGTAACGATATATGCATGAGTCTGCTTCTGCCCCACGTGTATTCATAACGGGAACAATTCTGATATCGGAAGGCAACTGAGAATTTTCGGTATCTATGGAAAGGAAACGGAACTCATGTCCTCTGAGCGACTTGTCGGACATTTCAATAATGCGATATCCCGTGTGCAGGTGCGAATCTATCATCGTACAGCCAAAAGGCAATACTCCGCTCATCTCGTATGCGCTGCCTCCTTCACGAACGGTCAGCGAACGTGACAGAAGCACCATACCGCCTCCTTCAGCTATAATCTTTCCACCTTTATCGGCATAGTCCTTTAATTGCTTCATCAATGTCTTCCTGCGGTGCAACTGACGGGCAAACATCTCCGGGAAACCTCCGGGAATATATATTATATCCGCTTCGGGAAGATTATTGGAGTATAACGGACTGAAGTATGTGACATGTCCAATGGCAGAAAGTCTGTCAATGTTTTCCTTATAAAGGAGATTAAACGCAGAATCACGAGCCACAGCTATTTTCAAGGATTTATGCATTGCATAATTAATTCCTGTTTCCTCCACATCCGACGTATATGGAAGGGTATATTTGCATGGAAATATGCGGGTACACATTTTCAGGATACGGTCCAGATCAATATTCTGTTCTACATACATGGCTGCTTTCTCTGACACTTCCTCTATCTCCGAACGGACAGACTGAGTGAGAGCAGTATGTCGCTGTGGAAGCTTCAGACTCTCATCGAAAGGTATATAACCAAGGCTGTTCAAACCTGCATCGTTGCAGGCATCCTTAAGATATGAGAAATGAGTAAGCGAAGATACATGAGTAAATACCACTCCTACGATTTTAACCTGCGGACGGAACAGCTTATAGCCGTAAAGCATTGGAGCGACTGAATAGGCGGCAGAACGGGCATTGACAACCAGTATAACGGGAACGGATACCACCTGTGCCATCTCAGCACTACTGCCCTGCATCCTTTTGTAACCATCGAACAATGCCGAATTGCCTTCTATCATACATACATCTGCCTTTTCGCCGTATTTATTGTATACATATTGCAGATGAGTACGTCCGGCAAACCATGAATCAAGATTTACGGAATCAACACCTGCAGATATGGCATGAAGCTGAGTATCCATAAATCCGGGACCGCATTTATAAGGCTGGACCTTTATACCACGTTTCCTCAAGGCACGAAGCAGACCTAAAGCGAAAACAGTCTTTCCGCTCCCTGACGTGGCTCCTCCTATAAGAAATTGTGGTTTCATTCTGTCATTACAGTCTTTAAAATGCGGATACAAAAGTACAAAAAATATTCTTTCAGCATAGTATCGAATGATATCTATGCCTACAAAATCATAGCAGGAATAGTTTTTTCGAGCTATTTTTTGTAATTTCGCACAACTTTTTCCGACAATGGAAAATGCCGAAACACAAAATACGAAATAACAATATGAATATAAAGTTTTTAAGCCTTGCAAGCGGAAGTAGCGGAAACTGTTATTACCTAAGCAACGGCAATACTTCTATTCTCATCGATGGAGGGTTGGGAATACGTACCGTGAAAAAGATTTTCAAGGATCACTGTCTGAACCTGGGTGACGTGAGGGCTGTTTTCGTGACACACGATCATGCCGACCACATAAAGGCTGTAGGACATCTTGCAGGGAAGCACAATATCCCGGTATATGCCACACATGAGGTACATGAGGGCATGAGAAGGAGTTACTGCATGACTGAGAAGCTGGCAGACAACATGAAGAGGTTTATCTGTAAAGGAGAGACTGTTCAGCTGGATGATCTGGAGATTACATGTTTTGAGGTTCCTCACGACTCGACAGACAATGTAGGATATAGCATAAAGATATGCGACAAGGTGTTTACGTTCATAACCGACATAGGGCGCATCACTCCTACCGTAGCCCGGTTTGTAAGCATTTCCGACTATCTGGTGATGGAAGCGAATTACGATAAGACTATGCTTGACAAAGGACCTTATCCCACTCACCTGAAGGAAAGAATTGCTAGCGGCAACGGACATCTGTGCAATAAGGAGCTTGCGGACTACATTTCCTGTAATTTTCCTTCACGTCTGAAATACCTGTGGCTATGCCATTTAAGCAAAGACAACAATCACCCTGAACTGGCCTTGAAGACAGTGGAAAGTGCTTTGAAAGCAAAGGATATAATTGTAGGCAAGGATCTAGAGGTAGTTCCTTTAAGAAGAACTTCCCCTACCGGAATATTTGAACTGTAAATATTTCAGGAACGTATTCTGGAAAGGAAATCAGATATAAGAGGCAGCATCTTTTCCGGTTCGGACAATCCGTCGCACAATATCTCGACAGGGCAGCGTCCTGTCCCGTCACGGTTTATGATATAGTCTGTCTCTACATCAAAATCGGTAATTACTCCGGCACTGCGCAATAAGGCCAATGCCGGAGTACTTATTATGTGTGTATAAAGTCTTGAAACTTTCCCCAGAACCATAAGTGCAGCAGCTCCCTTCCCTACTACTTTATCGGCTATTGAAGCTCCATCAAGCAAATCGGGCTCATTTGTAAGTACATCATACAAATCTGCTACACCTCTGCGTGAGAATGAACGCATCTCAACGCCATTGCCTATGACGCACGACCAACCGCCTTTCTGCAACTCGTCCTTCAATGACGACATCTCACCATTCCAGGATTGAATCATAACTTGTTCTGCTTTAACGATTCTACAAAACGGTCTATACGATGTAACTCACGAGGAATATTTATATCCTGAGGACAATGCTCTATACACTGCTTGCAGCCAATGCAATGGCTTGCCTGTCTCAATTTAGGAACACTTCTGTCATAGCCTACAAGATATGCCCTGCGAGCCTTGTCATAGTTCTCATCCTTACTTGACTTCGGCACATTACCTTCGTTGACACACTTATTATAGTGAACAAGTATTGCAGGAATATCAATACCGTAAGGACATGGCATACAGTATTTGCAGTCATTGCAAGGCACTGTAGGATACTTCTTTATAAGCTGAGCTGTCTCTTCAAGGAATTCCTTATCCTCATCTGTAAGATGGACTAACGGAGAGTATGTACGGATATTGTCCTGCAAATGTTCCATATATGTCATACCGCTCAGGACAGTAAGCACCTTATCCCAAGTTCCGGCAAAACGGAAAGCCCAAGAAGCGACACTGTCCGAAGGACGTTGCTGCTTGAATCTGTCAACAATATGCTGAGGTACGTTAGACAATCGTCCTCCCAAAAGCGGCTCCATTATAATGGCCTGTATGTTACGTTTTTCAAGCTCTGCATACAGATATTCGGCATTTACATTTCTGCCTGATGCATGACGCCAGTCAACATAATTCAACTGTATCTGCACAAAATCCCAATGTACCTTGTCGTGCATGGCAAGCACTTCATCGAACACATCCTGTGTACCGTGGAACGAAAAGCCCAGATTACGGATTCTTCCGGCCTTTCTCTCTTCCATCAGATAATCAAGCATTCCATTATCTATGTATCTGGCACGGAAGGTCTTCATTCCTCCATTACCGATGGAATGAAGCAGGTAATAGTCGATATAGTCCACCTGAAGTTCCTCGAAAGACCTCTTGTACATCTTTATGGAATTCTCACGTGTGTAGTTAGAGAAATTCGACAGCTTTGTAGCTACATAGAACTTATCCCTCGGATGACGTTTGAGAGCTATACCTGTAGATTTTTCAGACCAACCCTGTACATAAACCGGAGATGTGTCGTAATAGTTCACACCATGGGCCATGGCATAGTCGATAAGCTCATTTACGGCATCCTGGTCTATCACATTACCGTCGCCTGCAGGAGAAGGAAGTGTAGGCCAGCGCATACAGCCATATCCCAGCAATGAGACCTTGTCACCACGGCTGGAAGTACGATATGTCATCTTATCCACTGGAACCGGTGATGTAGGGTCTGAAGAGACATTTTCATTAGATTTACCTTTTCCGCATCCATAAAACAGTCCGCTAACCGTAGCTGTACTTATCCCTACTATCTTTATAAAATCCCTTCGATTTATATTTTTCTTTTCCATACTACAATCTTTATTGTTAAATCATTCTATGGCGTTCATGTCCTTCCACATAGATTGCGCTGAAAGGACGTGACGGACAAAGGTTCTCACAAGCTCCACAGCCTATACATCTTTCCACATTGACAGAAGGTATTCTAGGAGCATTCTTGTCGTCTTTGTTTCTGCGTATCATCTTTATCGCCGCAGCAGGACAATGACGCTCACAGTTTCCGCATTCAACCCCGTCCTTAACAGCAACACAGTTTTCCATTATAAATACGGCATGACCTATCTGTGTAGAAGCCTTGTCGGCCAGTGAAATAAGATTTATAGCCCCCGTAGGACATACCTCTGAACACTTGGTACACTCCGGACGGCAATAACCTTTTTCATATGACATTTCAGGCTGCATCAGTCGCATAAGGTCTGTTGAAGGACGAAGCACCTGATTAGGACATACGGAAACACACAACTGACATCCGGTACACTGCTTGGCAAAACTTTTCTTGCTCAATGCTCCCGGAGGAAGTATAGGTGTATTTCTATGAGGAACTTTCTTGTCTATGATTTCCGCCAAACCGCCGTCCACTTTCATTTCCTGAGCCTTCAATGCGCTTCCGGCTGTTATTACGGCAGCTGTCGTAAGGAATGCCCTTCTGGATTTATCTGTTTCCGCCTGACTTGTTGTTTTCGATTCGTTTCCTTTGTTCTTATGGAAACGCGATACATAATGTATAGCATCATGCTTACATGAATCAAGACAGTCCATACATGCCACACAGCGGGTGTAGTCCACGTTATGATTCTTGATGTCGATACATGACGATTTGCACTGTCTGGAACACAGACGACAGTTTTTACACTTATCTTTGTCTATCTCTATTCTGAAAAGTGAGAAGCGTGAGATAAAGCCCAATATTGTACCTACCGGACAGATAGTATTGCAATATGTACGACCGTTACGCCATGCAAGAATAAATATTGTAATGAAAGTAACTACCGCTATAATAAACGTAGGAAGACTCTTTATCCAAACCTCTGTAGAATAAAAAGCATAACTTTCTGCACGCTCTGCAAAATATGCCAGGATATTATTACCAAACTGCCATATTGGAGCCAGCAGGCTTGAAGCTATTCTGCCGTATGAGCTGTATGGCGACAACAAAGCTACCACTGAGCCTGCACCAAGAAAAAATGCTGCGATAAATATTGCCAGAACGACATATCGCAAATAAAAGAGTGAAGGTGAATACGTGAACCTGTTCTTCTTGTTCTTACGCATCCCGCCAATGCGAGAAACCACATCCTGCATAACCCCAAGAGGGCAAATTACGGAACAATATACACGTCCCAGTATAAATGTAAGCAGGAACAAGAATACCAATACTACTGCATTTGCCGCAAATAAAGCCGGCATAAACTGAATTTTTGCCATCCAACCAAACCAGGCATGAACTGTGCCGGTAAAGTCAAGAAACAATAGTGTTATACAAAGGAAAAACACCAGTGCAAGAATCTGTCTAACTTTTCTCAACATAATATAATAATGTCATTTATATACATATTCATACAAAAGTAGAAAAAAATAAGATTATTTTTGATGAATTATGCATGCAATGTGTAAGCGACAGGCTCTAATTAGAATGAGTATAGGTAATCTGTTTCCAATCCATACAGTTTGAATAATCGTTTTTTTTTATGATATTTGCCTATAAATTAAAATATCAATCTTATGAGAAAAAGAGACATCTTTATATGCGCTTCATTATTTCTGCTTACGAGCTGTGGCTCTGTTCCACTGACCGGTAGAAAACAGTTATTGCTTGTTTCTGATTCGGAGGTCTTGTCATCAAGCCTTACACAATATAATGATTATATCAAAACCGCCAAGAAATCAACATCTTCATCACAGACGGCTATGGTAAAACGCGTAGGCCAGAAAATAGCAAAGGCAACAGAAGAATACCTTAGACAAAACGGTATGTCGAATGAAATCAAGAACTTTTCTTGGGAATTCAATCTCGTAGCCGACAAGCAGGTTAACGCTTTCTGTATGCCGGGTGGAAAGATAGTAGTTTACGAAGGTCTGATGAAACTTGTAGCGTCAGATGACGAACTGGCCGTTGTGATAGGTCATGAGGTGGCACATGCAGTAGCGAAACACAGCAATGAGAGAATGAGCCAGCAGATAGCAGCACAATATGGTTCGCAAATACTTTCGGCTGCGCTATCAGAAAAAAGCGCGATGGTAAAAAACGTAGCCGGAACCGTGTACGGAATAGGCGCACAATACGGAGTGATGCTTCCGTTCTCCAGAACACATGAACTGGAAGCCGACTATATGGGGCTTATACTGATGACAATTGCCGGATATAATCCGGAAGTTGCGGTTAATTTTTGGAAGAAAATGTCGGAACAGTCAGGTGGTGGTGTTCCTGAATTTATGAGTACACATCCAAGTGACTTACACAGAATAAACGAAATAAATAAGATATTACCAGAGCTGAAAAAGTATAAAAAATAGACTTATCCATCATATATTTATCAAATCCCAGACATTACATATTGCGACATCACACGAAAAACAAATATTATACAATCTCAACTTTAACTAATCAATAAGCCCTAAAGATCGTTATGACCTTTAGGGCTTATATCAATATGGAATCTTATCACTTGTTTTTCTTCCAAAGTCTTGTCATATCCTCAAGAGTCTTACCCTTAGTTTCCGGAACCATCTTCCATACGAATATCGCAGCAATAATACAAATCACACCGTAAAGTCCGTAAACAAACATGTGACCAAACTTGACACCCATATCACCGGCACTCATGTTGTACATAGGAAGGAATGTTGAAGAAACGATGAAATTGAATATCCACTGGAACGCAACAGCTATTGCAACAGCTCCACCACGAATCGTATTAGGGAATATTTCTGCAATAAGAACCCAGCAGATAGGTCCCCAACTGAACATGAACGAAGCACTGTATATCATGATGCTGACAACAGGAACAATAGCAGGAAGACCTGTAACCGCATTACTTAATGCCACGCCAAGAGCTCCTATAGCCATACCTATAGATCCCCAGATCAGAAGAGGCTTTCTTCCAAGACGTTCCACTGTAAATATTGCAAGCAGAGTAAACAAAATATTCACAACACCCATAAATACTGTCTGAACCATAGGATTGCCCATACCCATACTTTCAAATATACGAGGAGCAAAATACAATACTGCATTTATACCTACAGCCTGCTGGAAAACACTGAGCATTATACCAACAAAAATAACTGTCCAACCATAAGTAAACAATTTTTCGGTTTTTTCCTCTGCTGTAGCCTTAATATCCTGAAGAATAGCCTTAGCCTGAGTCATACCATTAATTCTGCTAAGTACGAATAATGCCTTTTCATCCTTGCCTACCATAGCAAGATATCTAGGAGTTTCAGGTACCAGCAAAACAAGTAATGTGAAAAGTCCGGCAGGAACAGCCTCACTCACAAACATTAATCTCCAGCCAGTCTCAATGGTCCAAGCAGCTTCTCCTGGATTAATGATCTGGTTAACTCCCTCAACTGCCTTTATCACAGGGTTAACATTGTCACCAAGAATAAGGAAGTTAACGAAATACACTACCAGCTGTCCGAAAATAATGGCGAACTGATTCCACGAAACCAATGTTCCACGAATATTACTTGGTGCTATTTCTGCAATATACATAGGACAAATGGCAGATGCCAAACCTACACCGACTCCCCCTAAAACACGATAAAAATTGAAAGCAATTAATAATGAATATGTTGGTTTTCCATAATCGAAGAAAAGGAATTCAGGCCAGTATGAACCTAATGCGGAAAGAAAGAACATGATACCAGCCATAAACAGAGAGTTCTTACGTCCAAATCTTGAAGCAAAGAAACCTGATATGGCACTACCAATGATACAACCTATAAGCGCACTGGAAGAAGTAACTCCATGCCACGCATCGGTATAAGTGAAATCACCAGCACCCATAAAAAATGCCTGAAGCCCTTTTTCCGCTCCTGAAATAACAGCAGTGTCATATCCAAACAAAAGTCCGCCCAACACTGCTACCAGGACTATGGAAAAAAGATAAGCTTTGCTGCCTTTTTCTGTATTATTCATAATATCAAGATTATAAATTATAAAAACAAAATAAGCCGGCTCACAGCTGTCATAGGTTTAATACCGCCAACAGCCGTGCGCCGACCATGCTCTGACATTCAATCAGATATTAGCAATACATATTTACAATAGCCTCGTAAAGTTCCTGCTTACCGCTAGTCTGTTTTGGTTCGCCATTAGCCTTAGCATAAGCAACAACATCTTCAAGAGTAAGTTTACCTTCTTCGAACTCTTTACCCTTACCGCTATCAAATGAAGAATAACGGTCAGCAAGCATCTTCTTGTATGGAGATTCTTCGAGCAAACGAGCTGCATTTTCAAGAGCACGAGCCATAGCATCCATACCAGCGATGTGAGCGATGAAAATATCATCAAGGTCTGTAGAGTTACGACGAGTCT
This sequence comes from Bacteroides caecigallinarum, assembly GCF_021530995.1. Lineage (GTDB taxonomy): Bacteria > Bacteroidota > Bacteroidia > Bacteroidales > Bacteroidaceae > Phocaeicola > Phocaeicola faecigallinarum. The sequence goes on along the minus strand of NZ_JADYTF010000090.1, from coordinate 3,430 downwards.
TAGCATCGAAGTTTGTACCACCGTTTCCAAGACCACCGCCACGGATAATCTGCATCATAGCCTGGATCAATTCGTAGTTGTCAATTGGGAACTGGTCTGTATCCCATCCGTTCTGATAGTCACCACGGTTAGCATCGATAGAACCAAGCATACCGTTGTCAACAGCTACAGCAAGTTCGTGTTCGAATGTGTGACCAGCAAGAGTAGCATGGTTTACTTCGATATTAACTTTGAAGTCCTTGTCAAGGTTGTGAGCTTTCAAGAAACCAATAACTGTTTCAGTGTCAACATCATACTGGTGCTTAGATGGCTCCATTGGTTTTGGTTCGATAAGGAATGTACCAGTAAATCCTTTAGAACGTGCATAGTCACGAGCAAGAGTCAACATCTGAGCCAAGTGGTCTTTTTCACGTTTCTGGTCTGTGTTAAGAAGTGACATGTAACCTTCACGTCCACCCCAGAATACATAGTTCATACCACCAAGTTCGATAGTAGCATCGATAGCATTCTTAACCTGAACAGCAGCACGAGCTACAACGTCGAAATCAGGGTTTGTAGCAGCACCGTTCATATAACGAGCATGTCCGAATACGTTTGCAGTACCCCACAACAGTTTGATACCAGTTTCAGCCTGTTTCTGTTTCAGATAAGCAACAACTTCTTTCAAGTTAGCTTCATATTCTTCGATTGTTTCTGCTTCATCACAAAGGTCAACATCATGGAAGCAATAATATTCTATACCCAATTTCTGCATGATTTCGAATCCAGCATCAGCTTTGTCCTTAGCAGCCTGTACTTTGTCTGCATTTCCTTTCCAAGGGAAAGATTTTGTACCGCCACCGAACTGGTCGCCACCTTCAGCGCAAAGTGTGTGCCACCATGCCATAGAGAATTTCAACCAGTCTTTCATTTTTTTGCCCAAAACTACTTTCTCAGCGTCATAATAACGGAAAGCCATTGGGTTTTTGCTTTCTACACCTTCAAATTTGATTTTCTCAATTCCAGGAAAATACTCTTTTGTTGCCATAATATTCAAAATTTAAAAAGTTAATATTAAAGTTGACAATTAATCTATTATATTGTTTATTTTTATTATAGTTTCTCCAAATATTCTACCCAACGTCCGTAAGCGTCAGCATAAGCAGCGGCATCACTCTGTTTTGGTTCAATAACCTCAAGTTTCTCAAGTGTTGCAAACGCCTCATTATTATCCTTATAGATACCTGCTCCCATACCTGCACCTTTAGCTGCACCTACAGAACCATCAGTATCATACAATTCAATTGTAGCGCCAGTCACTCCAGCCAATGTTTCACGGAATATAGGACTTAGGAACATATTAGCATGTCCTGCATGGATTTTCTGTACATCCATACCCATACCCTTCATAATATCAATACCGTATTTGAAAGAGAACACAATACCTTCCTGTGCTGCACGTATAATATGATTACGTGTATGAAGATTAAAGTTTACACCATTGATAGAGCATCCTACTTCCTTGTTCTGAAGCATACGTTCTGCACCATTACCAAAAGGTAATATACTTACTCCACCTGCTCCGATTGGTGCCTGAGCAGCCAGATCATTCATCTCTGCATATGAAACTCCTTCAGGAACAACAGTACGTTTAATCCATGAGTTCAATATACCTGTACCATTGATACACAGCAACACGCCAAGACGTGTCTGTTCTTCAGTATGATTGACATGAGCAAAAGTATTTACTCTTGATTTAGGATCATAGTTCACTTTGCCGTTTACACCATATACAACTCCTGACGTACCTGCTGTAGATGCTATTTCTCCAGGATTGAATACATTCAATGACAATGCATTGTTAGGCTGGTCTCCGGCACGATATGTAACAGGAATGCCTTCTTTCAATCCTAATTCTTCTGCTGCTGCAGCTGTCACTCTACCCTGTTCTGAGAATGTCGGTTTGATGTCCGCAATGATTGACTTGTCGAAGCCGTAATAATCCATCAGGAAGTCAGCTACACAATTATTCTTGAAATCCCAGAACATTCCTTCTGACAATCCTGATACTGTAGTACAAATTTCACCTGTCAATCGCATTGCTATGTAATCGCCCGGAAGCATTATCTTATATATTTTCTCAAATATTTCCGGTTCATTTTCCTTTATCCAAGCAAGCTTAGAAGCTGTGAAGTTACCTGGAGAGTTCAACAAATGAGAAAGACATTTCTCTTCGCCTAAAGTCTGGAACGCCTTCTGTCCGTATGGAACAGCTCTTGAGTCACACCAGATAATAGCAGGACGAAGAACATTCTGATTTTTATCAACGCATACAAGTCCGTGCATCTGATAAGAGATACCGATTGCCTTGATGTCTTCAGGCTTAACACCCGACTCTGCCATTATCGCCTTAGTAGAAAGCTTTAAGTTTTCCCACCAGTTTGCAGGTTCCTGTTCTGCCCAGCCTTGTTTTACTGCTATAATAGCCGCTTCAGTTTTCGGATAAAAAGCAGAAGCTACACACTTGCCTGTAACGGCATTTACCAAACTCGCCTTTACAGACGAACTACCAATATCATATCCTAATAAATACATGTTATTATGGTTTTAGATTATCTTCTTGTTTTATTATATATTTTCTTGTCAAATCGATAATACCTTGCAGCCCTATGCGAAACTCCCTGCTGAAACTCATCCATTGGAATCACATATTCCATCATCATTATTTTCTTATGGAAATTTCTGACATCAATTTGCTTACCGAATAAAACTTCGTATAAAACTCTAAGCTGCAATGCCGTAAATTTTCTTGGAAGCAAATCAAACAGACAAGACGGATTAAACTCAACATACTGACGTATAAACCTCATGGCCTCTTCAATTATCAAGTTATGGTCGAATGCCAAATCCTTTACTTCATCCAATGGCACCCATTCTGCCCGAAAATTATCAAGGTTTTTATTCAATGCCCTATTTATCTTCACCAAAGAAAGGTAAGCTATCGTAACGATACGTTCCACTTTTGCCTTCTCTGCTCTTTCCAGCCATCTTACGTCTTTAGGATTCTTTGTCCTATCCTTAGAACCAAACGCTTTAAACTGCATAAGATTCACATTCTTGAACCCAGTCAATTCATTCAGGACTCTCATCGCAGCTCCGTCCAGATCTTCATCCATATATATAAGGCTACCAGGCAATTTCATATCATGAAAAACCTCTCCGCTATCCTCACCTATACGTCTAAGAAGGACACGCAAACGTTCACCATCGAACCCTACAATAACGCAGTCAACTGAAATATGATTGTTAGCCAAAGGCATTTTGTGTTCCATACTGTATGTGTTTATCTGATTTCCGAGTGCAAATAAAATGCATTATTTCTAATTACGCAAGAAATAAAAGGAAAATTTACGCGACATATATAATATTAATTTTCAGCATAATATATATC
>NZ_JADYTF010000008.1 GCF_021530995.1 Bacteroides caecigallinarum | reverse complement strand
CTATAGTTCCATATAAATTTGGAGAAATCCGTTATAAAGAAACTGAATGCATTATTATACCTGCTGTATCCTCAGAACGTCGCGAATATATTCCAATCGGTTTTTTAAATTCTGGAACTGTTGTTTCCAATTCGGCTTTTGCAATATATGATGCCCCTTTATGGCTTTTCAGTATTCTCACAAGCAAGATGCACATGGCTTGGGTAAAAATAATAGGAGGACGATTAGAAACACGATATCGATATTCAGCTCAACTTTGTTATAATACTTTTCCTTTCCCCTCAATCAGCGAAATACAAAAAAAAGAATTAGAGGAGTTAGCACAGTGCATATTAGATATACGTGACCAACATTTTGACATGACATTAGGTGAAATGTATAACCCTGAAACGATGCCTGAGGATTTAAAGGAAGTACATCATAATCTTGATGTAGCAGTAGAACGTTGCTATCGTCAGGAACCTTTTTCTTCAGATGAAGAACGTTTGGAATATTTGTTTAAGTTGTATGCTAAAATGACGAAGAAATGAAAGAGTATGTAAAAATAAATTGGAGTTTCTGGCTTTCTTTAATGGCTTTTGTTATATCATTAGTAGCATTAGCTGTGTTTATTTGTAAGGTGGAACCATATAGTGTCGTAACAATTGATACATATATAGGTGTAATAGCTGGATTTATAGGAATTGCTGTTACCTTATTAGTAGGTTATCAAATATACAACGCTATTGATTTAAGACAAAGAATTAATGCTGTAGAAACTTTAAAGACATCTTTGGAAAATCATCAAAAACAATTGGATATATTACGACAAGAACAAGCTGAAAGTACTGAAATTTTACAAGCAAGATTATTCCTTAAAACACAGAATATGGATCTTGAGGCTTTTTTACATTTTCATTCAGCTATAAAATATTCCTTATCTGTAGACCATAAACGAGAAGGGTATAAATGGTTATTAGATGAACTAAAAGAATATATGCTAAATATTACAAATTCATCTTTTGCATATTGTACAAGTAAAGAAGAACTTTTAAATACAATCAAAAAATTCAAAGGTTTTTATCAAGAATATGACAATTTCATTCGTAATCATCCAAATTATCTTTTCATAAGAATTGGATATGAAGAATTAATGGAAAAATTTGAAAAACGACTTGATAATATTGCTAATTTTAAAACAGTATCATTGAATTATTTAGATGAGTGAGTTTACTACAGAAAATAATAAAATGATATATAAAAAGATTTTGCGAACTTCATTTGATATAACACTCTAAAAAATAAGAAATGAACGACAAAGAACTCGATATAGCCTATTTCCTTTCTTTCTGCATAGAACAATACAGAAAGAAACATCAACTGAGCGGAGAAGAAACTTTTTCTCTGTTCGATAAATACGATGTACTGCCCTATCTGGAAGAGAACTTTGAGATACTCCATACTCAGGGACATCATTGGCTGATGGAAGAGATAGACGAACTGATTAATAACAAGAAAAAAGAAATAATAAAATGATATTATATCACGGCAGTTTAGAACAGGTAGAAAAACCGGAAATACGGGAAGCCAATCGTGCATTGGATTATGGAAACGGTTTCTACACTACAACATCAGAAGAACAAGCTACGCTTTGGGTTAAGCGCAAATTGGGTAGAAAAGGAGGAAAAGGATACGTTAATGTATATGAATTTGACGAAATCAGTGCTTCTCAGCTTGACATTCTTCATTTTTCAGAACCTACTGAAGAATGGCTTGACTTTGTAATGGCAAACCGTACTGATATAAATTTCTGCCATACGCACGATATAGTATGGGGTCCTGTGGCAAACGACCGTGTATATGCTGCTTTTGCTTTATATGAAGGAGGCCTTTTAAACAAACAGGAACTCATTAAGGAGCTGAAAACATATATATTGGTAGATCAGCTGCTGTTTCACACAACACGTTCAATCGACTGTCTGAAATTCAAGGAAATAAAGGAGGTAAGTCTATGAATTTGGAAATATCTGATAAAAATCTGTATTTGCTATTGCCAAGTAAAGTAAGCAGACTGGCACAGATTTATGCCCATGAGTCTCATATTACAATTATAGAAGCTATGCGACGTTTCTATAATTCGGAAACATACAAGAAACTTGCCGATGAAACCACCAAGCTGTGGCACTACGGGCCGGTTGCTTTGTATCAGGAATTCATGGACGAACTTAACAGAAAGGGAACAAATATGGCAATCAATAATCTGGTAAATATAGAATATGCACAAACAGGACAGTCAAGCACAACCAATGAACTTGGTATGCGCGAGATGCAAGCGATGGTTTACGAACAAAAGCATCGCCAATATTTATTGGTAAAAGCTCCACCGGCATCCGGTAAAAGTCGTGCCATGATGTTTGTAGCATTGGATAAATTAGCAAATCAGGATATAAGAAAAGTTATAGTAGCAGTACCGGAAAAATCTATCGGACGTTCATTCAGAAATACCAACCTGAAAGAATATGGTTTCTTTGAGGACTGGAAAGTCGCACCGTATTACAACCTGTGTGATTCGTTAGGCTCTGAAACATCGAAACGTAAAGTTCTGAGAGAGTTTCTAAAGCCTGAGGACAAGGCTAAGATATTGGTCTGCACACATAGTACATTGCGTAATGCAATGAAAGAGATTCCTAATGAGTTGCTGAACAACGTATTCTTTGGTATTGACGAGTTTCATCACACTTCTGCCGACGCAAACAATAACTTGGGAGAACTTATCAGAAGGCTTCTCAACGAAACTTCTGCGCATATATTAGCCATGACTGGAAGTTATTTCCGTGGAGATGACATACCGGTGATGCGTCCGGAAGATGAAGCAAAGTTTCAGCCTACCATAAACTATAACTATTATCAGCAACTTAGCGGATATAAGTATCTGAAAAGTTTGGGTATTGGTTATCAGTTCTTTACAGGGAAGTACATAACAGCTATTCCGGAAGCACTTGATACCACTAAGAAAACATTGATACATATTCCTAATGTAAATTCTAAACCTACATACGCTTCTAAATATGATCAAGCTGCAGATATAATAAACTGTATAGGTGAAATAATTGATATAGATTATGAACATTATATCTATCGTGTACGTACTCCTGACGGACGTATCCTGAAAGTAGGTGATTTGGTAGAAGATGTTCCGTCACGTAGAGAAGCACTACAGGCATATCTGCAAAGAATGAACTCACGCGATTCTCTCGACATACTGATAGCTCTTGGTACAGCCAAAGAAGGATTTGACTGGACATGGTGCGAATGCTGTATCACTATCGGAATACGCTCTTCGCTTACTGAAATTGTACAGATTATCGGTCGCTGTACACGCGACTGTGAAGGCAAAAGTCATGCACAGTTCATCAATCTGATTCCTTGCCCTGATGCTGCACAGGAAGATGTTTCTATGGCAGTAAACGACTTCCTTAAAGCAATATCCGTGTCCTTGCTTATGGAACAGGTTATGGCTCCACGATGGACTTTCCGTACCAAAAGGGAAGAAAACACACCTGAAGAAGAGGAAGCAAAGCAGCAGAGAAGAAAAACAGACCGCAAACATACCATTGATGTGGAAGGACTGCCAACGCCTACCGAACGGGCACAGGCAATAATAGATAATGACCTTGATACACTTATTGCAACAACATTATCCGACAGACGCATAAGGGAAGCCATTATAGGTACTGATATGACAGAGATTATCACACAGGTTTATTTCCCGAAGATTATTGCCGAAAAATACAAAGACCTTACGGAAGAGGAAGTAGATCAGGTTTCTAAACATGCCATACTGACTATAGCGACTCAGGGACAGGATATAACAACTGATGATAACGGAAACAAATTTATCCGTTTGGCTAATAAATTTGTGAATCTTGACAATTTATCAATTAATCTTATAGATTCCATAAATCCATTCCAAAGGGCATACGAAATATTGTCAAAATCATTGACACCTGAGGTTTTGCGTACTATACAATACGAGATAGAGGAACACAAGGAAGAAATGTCACGTGAAGAGGCTATTCTACTATTCACAAAGTATCTGCCTAAATGGAGAGAAGAGCATAACGGACAGATACCTACACTCAATGAAGCCGATGCTAACGGAAGACGTATAGCTATGGCAATAGAATATTTGCGTAAACTGAAACAACAATCACTCGCTAAAAAACAATGATAGACTGGGATAAAGAACTGGAAAAGATTTTTGAAGATCCGCTTTTGGCAGATGTTACTGCTCCCAAAAAGAAAGTGACATCGAGCGACCGTCTGATAGCCGGATTTCAGAAGATTGTAGAATTTGTGGAAACGAACGGACGTATGCCACAAAATTGTAATGAACGTGAAGAACGTAGTTTTTACAATCAGCTGAAAGGCATTATGAGCGACCCGGCTAAAAAAGAACGTTGTCGTCCATACGATACAGCCGGAATACTGAATGAAGAAGAGAGCCAGAATGTTTCAGAGTCACCGGTATCTTATGGGGTAACAACTCAGACACCGGAACAACAGCTTGAAGCTATCTTTTCCGACCCTCTTTTAGAAGATGTCAGCCAGACTGTCAGCAGCTTGTTTGACTTGCCGGACTATATGAAGCGTAAATTGGAAGAAAGGCGTGAGGCTGATTATGTGGCACAGAGAGTAAAGTGTGAGGATTTCAGTTCTTATGAAGCAGGATTCAAGGCTATACACGCAGGACTTAAATCAGGAAAATATCGTTTGATAAAATTCAAGGATGCTCATGTGGCGCAAGGACGGTATTTTGTGGAGGATGGCATTCTTGTTTACATAGCAGGTCTTGACCAGATAGAGAAAAATCGTCATGGAAGAAAAGACAGTCGTACACGATGTATTTACGAGAATGGCATGGAATCAGGTATATACATGCAAACACTCTGCAAAAACCTTTATAGCACGGGATACACAGTACAAGATATGTCGGATGTTGGTGATGATTTCCTGAACAAGCAGTTTTCCATAACAGATAATGATGTGGAGAGTGGTTTGATATATGTACTTCGCTCACTATCGAAAGATCCGGAGATACAAGCTATCAAGAATTTGTACAAAATAGGTTTTACGACTACTCCGCTTGAGGCACGTATAGCCAATGCAAAAAACGAACCCACATATTTATGTGCGGATGTTGAAGTCGTAGCTACATGGCGAGTATACAATGTGAAAAGCTCAGTATTCGAATCTCTTATACACAAACTTTTCGATGATGTTCAGTTACAAGTGACTGTAGATGGAATAAAGCCACAGGAATGGTTCGTGGTACCATTCACAGTAATTGAACAGGCCATAATGTATATCATTAACGGTAAGCCTGTAGCTTACGACAAGAACATAGAACAGTTGATAGATTTGAATGGAAAATAGATGGCAAAACATCTTCTTTTATAAGTATGGGGAAGATTGTTTTAAGTTTACTGATAATTTTATCCGTATTACTTTTCCGATAAGTACAAGTGACCATGCAAGTGACCATGCAAGTGTACAAATAACAAAACTCGTTTCTGTTTTAATGGGAGAAATGGGACGTTCGGAATTGCAGAATATGTTATTAATTAAGAATAGAGATTATTTTAGAACGGATTATTTAATTCCGGCAATTAATAACGGTTATATAGAACTAACAATACCAGATAAACCCAATAGTCAAAATCAAAAATATCGCCTTACAGCAAAAGGTATAGCATTGAAGAAGACTTTGAAAAATAGCAAATAACGATTTAGATAATAAAGATGAACGAAGAAAATAATCCATTTAAACAGTGGTTAAATAGCGTTTAAACACTGTTTAAATGGTTTTCAAAATGCTTGCAAAGGCTTTGCAAAAGGTTTGCAAGAGATGGGGAGCGGTTATATTTTATAGCAACCGGATTGTGTGTTTGCTGAAATCCTATGAAACAGATAAAAAGCATGAAGCCAACTTTATCACTTAATTTAGTCCGCTCAAATCAACTTTATAGAATGTTGGAGCATCGTTTTTCTTCTCAATAAACATCACCATATAAATTGGGGCATAAATATATTTTCCTCTGACATTAATATTATCATTGTTAAAAATTATTGATTCCGGAATTTCATACTCACTGCAATCCATGATGTTTGTAAGCGCACGATGTACCTCGTAATCTTTTCCTGACTTTACCTCAATAGGAAGAACTTTTCCAGCAAGTTCAATAACAAAGTCCAGTTCACCACGTTTTTTATTGTTGTAATAATAGACATCAATACCATGTGCTACCAGCTCTTGTGCAACAGCATTTTCGAAGACTGAGCCAAAATTTATTGATTTATCCCCACTGATTATGCGCAACTGTATTCCTTCAGCATATTGTGCAGCGAGAAGACCTATATCGCTTTGAAAGAGTTTGAAAAGATTTCTTGAGCGGGAGAGCAATAAAGGGAGTTTTGGCTCTTCTATATTATATACCGGCAATGCAACACCGGCATTCTTTAGCCACAAGAAGCTGTTCTGGTAACGCTCAAACTTGGCATTTTCATTCAGACGCTTTAATATAAAACGTTTGTTTTTTGCGTTCAGTTCCGGCGGAATCAAGTCAAAAATCTCTTCGATGCTCAACTTGTTGTTGGAATCATACTGGGCTATATCACGCTTATAAAGTTTTATAATATCCTTCTGTACTGCCATTACTTCCTGCAGGTTATTCGTTTCGATATACTTACTTACAGCAGCCGGCATTCCACCTACCACTAAGTATAACCGAAACAGTTCCATAATTTTGGAATGGACAAATTCATCCACCGGAGTCCTGTTTTGCCATGCAGTGCGGAGAGAGTCAATGACCTGCTGATTAATACCCACACAACTGATAAATTCCTCAAAGTCCATTGGATACATATCTTTAACACCCATATATCCCACTGGCTCAGAACGCAGGTCATTCAGTTCAACACCCAATAAAGAGCCACTCAATATATATCTGTATGAACCTTCATCTACCAGAAACTTGATTGCTGTAACAATATCCGGACATTTTTGGACTTCGTCAAAAAAGATAAGAGTTTCGCCTTTGATAAGTGGTTTAGTAGTGATAGCTGAAAGTCTTAGCAATATATCCGAGCTGTTTTTAGCTCCTTTGAATAGAGCTACCGCATCAGGATTCTCAAGAAAGTTAATTTCGATGAAACTTTTGAATGTCCTTCCAAACTCACGGATAGAGTAGGTCTTACCAATTTGACGGGCACCGGTAATCAAAAGAGCATTACGGTTAGTCGCGTAATAATTAGTCAGATATGTGTCTATTTTTCTCTTCAACATAATGCAATATCTTTATTTTTCCACTTTTCCAAGACAAAAATACATAGTTTTTGCCGCTTTTCCAAGGTATAAATGCGGTTTTTTGCCGCTTTTCCATGATTTCTTTATAATCAAGATACCAGCTACAATAAGAAGACATCATAAAAACTAAATGTATAATATTATAATTTAAAGTATTATCTGTATCTTTGTAACACACGCAACTAAAAGATACACAATGAATACCGAATCACAGAACATAGAATTCAAAGAATCATGGAGGGATGATTATCTGAAATGGATATGCGGTTTTGCAAACGCACAAGGAGGAATACTCTATATCGGCATAAAAGACAATGGTGATATATGCGGAGTGCAAGATGCCCAAAAACTGATGGAAGATATACCTAATAAGGTACGTGATATGCTCGGTATTCTGGTAGACGTGAATAAAAAAGAAAAAGAAGAAAAAGTATATCTGGAAATTGTGACTGAAGCATATCCTTATCCTATAAGTTATCGTGGCAAGTATTATCAGAGAAGTGGTGCTACAAATCAGGAATTGAAAGGTGCGTCACTTGACCGGTTCATGCTTCGCAAGCAGGGAAAGACTTGGGATGGTGTGCCTGTTCCATATTTGAATGAAAAAGACCTGGATAATGCCACTTTTAATTTATTTCGTAAATATGCCAAAAGAAGCGGGCGCATGGAGGAAGCCGACCTTATGGACGATAATCACGGACTGTTAGAAAAATTACGACTTTACGAGGGCGATTATTTAAAGCGTGCTGCCGCCTTGCTGTTTCATCCAGACCCTGAACGATATGTTACAGGAGCTTTTGTCAAGATTGGTTTCTTTCGTGAAGGTATGGACTTGGTATATCAGGATGAAGTTCACGGAAATCTGTTTCAACAAATAGCGAAACTCATGGATTTGCTGTGTACCAAATATATGAAAGCCATCATTACTTACGAGGGAATCCAACGTGTGGAAACTTTACCTGTACCAAGAGAAGCTCTGCGTGAAGCATTATTGAATGCGTGTATTAATAAAGATTATGCAGAACCATCACCGATACAAATCCGCGTTTATGAGAATAAAATGGAAATAGTAAATGGAGGTGTACTGCCGGATGGTTGGACTGTAGAAACTTTACTTTCTTCACATCGAAGTTTCCCTTACAATCCTGATATAGCAAATACATTCTTCCGTTCCGGAGAAATTGAAGCCTGGGGGCGTGGTATTGAACGTATAATTACGGATTGTAAAAACGACGGGTTCTCTACACCTGAATTCCGTTATGATGCATCCGGCATATGGACAATATTCAAATTTGAGTATCCTGAAAGGGCAACTACCCAAAAGACCATACAAAAGACCATACAAAAGACCATACAAAAGACCATACAAAACCTTACGGAACAACAAAAGAATATATTATCATATTTAAATGAAAATCCTAATGCAACACGTAAAGAGCTATATGAGAATATCCCTGATGCAACAATGGGGGGCATTATTCATAATCTCTCACGCCTTCAAGAACTTGGACTACTTAAACGCATAGGGGGACGAAAACAAGGTTATTGGGAAATTATAGAAGAATAATCCTTTGATTCCATTTCAATACTATTAAGGAAAGAAACACTTTTCGAAAGGTGTTTTTTCAGTCAAAAGTCACTTTTCGAAAAGTGTTTTTTGTATTGTATTAAATTCACTTTTAAAACTTTGGCAAGGTTTTTGTACGTCAATTCATTGATTAATAATTATAAAACAGAAAATATATGGTATTTAGTTGGATTATTTTTATCGGAATCGCTATAGTGAGTTTTATAGTGCAGTCCAGTTTGAAAAGCAAGTTTGACAAGTATTCGAAGGTTCCTCTCTACAACGGGATGACAGGACGCGAGGTAGCGGAAAAGATGCTGCGCGACAATGGTATCTACGATGTAAGGGTTATCAGCACTCCGGGTATGCTTACAGACCATTTTAACCCAACCAACAAGACTGTAAATCTGAGTGAAGGTGTTTACTCGTCGTGCAGCGTGGCTGCGGCTGCTGTTGCTGCCCACGAATGCGGTCACGCCGTACAGCATGCACGCGCGTACGCTCCTCTGCAGATGCGTTCGGCTCTGGTGCCGGTAGTACAGTTCTCTTCGTCTATAATGTCGTGGATATTGCTTGCAGGTATATTGCTCATAAATTCGTTCCCTCAGCTGTTGCTGATAGGTATCTGTCTTTTCGCAATGACAACACTTTTCAGTTTCATCACTCTTCCTGTAGAGATTGATGCCAGCCGTCGTGCACTGGTATGGCTGAACAGCGCGGGTATCACAAACGCTTCGAATCACGGTATGGCTAAAGATGCGCTTAAGTCGGCTGCATACACATACGTGGTTGCCGCACTTGGCTCGCTTGCCACTCTGGTATATTATATAATGATATTCATGGGTCGCCGCGAAGAGTAATTTCCACGATTATTTCCTTCTTATAAAATAATTATCTAATTTTGTGACCAAAAATAATTAAAACAGAAACAATATGGCTACAAAACCGGGAATACCGAAAGGAACAAGAGATTTCTCGCCTGTTGAAATGGCGAAGAGAAACTACATATTCGATACCATACGCGAAGTTTTCCACCTCTACGGATACAGTCAGATAGAAACTCCTTCTATGGAGAACCTTTCTACCCTGATGGGTAAATACGGTGAGGAAGGCGACAAACTTCTTTTCAAGATACAGAACTCAGGCGACTACTTCTCAGGCATCACTGACGAAGAACTTCTGAGCAGAAACGCGGCCAAGCTTGCGAGCAAATTCTGCGAGAAAGGACTCCGTTATGACCTAACTGTACCTTTCGCCCGCTACGTGGTTATGCACCGCGACGAGATTACTTTCCCGTTCAAACGTTTCCAGATCCAGCCGGTATGGCGTGCCGACCGTCCTCAGAAGGGACGTTACCGCGAGTTCTATCAGTGTGACGCCGACGTTGTGGGAAGCAACTCCCTTATCAACGAGGTGGAACTGGTGCAGATGATTGATTCTGTGTTCAACAAGTTCGGAATTCGTGTTTCCATCAAGATAAACAACCGCAAGATTCTTACCGGTATAGCTGAAATCATCGGCGAGGCCGACAAGATTGTTGACATCACAGTAGCCATCGACAAGCTGGACAAGATTGGTCTGGAAAATGTAAATGCCGAACTTGCATCGAAGGGTATTCCTCAGGAAGCTATTGACAAGTTGCAGCCTATAATCCTGCTGAGCGGAACGAACGAAGAGAAGCTTGAGACTCTGAAAACAGTTCTGGCTGCAAGCGAGACAGGACTTAAGGGTGTGGAGGAAAGCGAATTTATCCTGAAGCATGTCGCACAGCTTGGTATGAAATCGGAAGTGGAACTCGACCTTACTCTTGCCCGCGGACTGAACTACTATACAGGCGCCATCTTCGAGGTGAAAGCTCTCGACGTTCAGATAGGAAGTATCAGTGGCGGTGGACGTTATGACAATTTGACAGGTGTATTCGGAATGGATGGCATGTCAGGTGTAGGTATCTCTTTCGGTGCCGACCGTATCTATGACGTTCTTAATCAGTTAGACCTTTATCCAAAGGAGGCAGTAAACGGAACACAGCTTCTGTTTGTCAACTTCGGCGAGAAGGAAACAGAATATTCTCTTCCTATATTGTTCAAGGCCCGTGAGGCAGGCATCCGCGCCGAAATATATCCGGACAGCACAAAGATGAAAAAGCAGATGAGCTATGCCAACGCAAAACAGATTCCTTTTGTGGCTATAGTAGGAGAAAACGAGATGAACGAAGGAAAGGTTACCCTGAAGAATATGACTACAGGCGAACAGTCGCTTCTTACTCCTGAAGAGCTTGTAGCTGCCATAAAATAAGAAAGACATTTTAAATTATATACATTGTAGCGTCATTATGGACACAATATCCATAGTGGCGCTGTTTTTTTTCAAAATTCCCAAATCTTTTCAGTTTTCAATACTATGTTTGCAATATGATAATTTAAAAACCAATTGTTATGAAGCAAATTAAGTTTATTACAACCGCCCTGATATGCGGAACTATCGCCCTTTCATCGTGTGACAAGCAGAACGGCGACGGCTATATAGACAATGCTGTTTACGAAGCATTAGAACGTGAATTTCCCGGAGCGAAAGATGTCTCCTGGAGAACCAACGGAAATTATGCGATAGCTTCTTTCGAATGGAACGGCAGCCGTGCAGGAAACGACACGGACTTCACAGCGTGGTTCGAGAAAACAACTGCAGAATTCAAAATGCATGAATATGACATTCCTTTCTCTTCACTTCCACAAGCTGTAACGACTGCTTTCAACGAAAGCGACTATTCCAAACTCCCATGGAGGCACGACGACGAAGTGGATGTGATAAAGAAACACGACGAGAATCTGGTTCTATATGTAATAGAGGTGGAAAAGGAGGAAAACAACAAGGAGACTGAAGCTGACTTGTACTACTCGGAAGACGGTGTTCTGGTGAAAGAAGTACTTGATGCAAACCAGAATCCTGACTATACGGATCTGTTGCCTACACAGCCTGCCAACAATGCGTATTCGTGGGTTGAAAGCAAATATCCGGGTGCAAGAATCGTTGACGTGGAATTTGAGGATGGCGGCGTTGAAGTGGAATTCATATTCGAGAACATCAAACATGACGCTTTGCTGACTGCCGGATATGAGTGGGTTTATACAAAGAAGGATTATAACAGAGATTCGTCTGTATTGCCTGAAGCAGCAAGAAATCATATCACAACTACATATCCTGATTATTATATTGATGACATCGAGTACTACGAGACGAATTCGAAAGGCAATTTCTTCAGCGTTGAGATAGAAGGCAGATATGATGATGACATTGAATTGCAATTTTATGAGGACGGAACTCTGAAGGCTGAATATAAAGACTGACAGGTCTGCAGACATTAAGCTATCCTGTTTCGCACAGCATAATAAGCGTGACGAAACGGGATAGTTTCATTTTAGAATATCAATTTATACATCAACTATTGCAAAAGAGCAAAAAAACACATACTTTTGTTCACTTAAAATATTATCACATAACAGCATAACCTAAAAATTAAAAAATAATGGCAGATTCAAAAACTATAATCAGCGAAGCTGAAGAGAAAATGGACATGGCAATCATGTACCTTGACGAAGCATTGGCACATATCCGCGCAGGAAAAGCAGATGTACGTTTGTTGGACGGCATCAAAGTTGACTCATACGGAAGCATGGTTCCAATCAACAATGTGGCAGCAGTAACTACTCCTGATGCCAGAAGCATAGCTATCAAGCCTTGGGACAAGAGCATGTTCCGCGTGATTGAGAAAGCCATCATCGACTCAGAACTTGGAATTATGCCTGAAAACAATGGCGAAATCATACGTATCGGTATACCTCCATTGACAGAGGAACGCCGTAAGCAATTGTCAAAACAGTGTAAAGGCGAAGTTGAAACTGCAAAAGTAAGTATCCGTAACGCTCGCCGCGATGCAATCGACGCATTGAAGAAAGCTGTAAAAGACGGTATGCCTGAAGACGAGCAGAAAAACAGCGAAGCAAAACTGCAGAAGATACACGACAAGTTTATCAAGCAGATTGACGATATGTTTGCTGCCAAGGATAAGGAAATCATGACAGTATAATGTTTTCTGTTGGTGCATACACCAATACATTTATACACTATAAAAGAAAGAAGAATCTGCACTACCATTTTTTCCAAAAAACACAGTGATGCAGTTTCTTCTTTTCTTTATTAAATAATATCAGTAATTCACAATTACAAAAAATCAACTCTTTTGGACAAAGGTTTAGTAATAAAAAATACAGGTAGCTGGTATCTGGTGAAAACCGATGACGGAAGCGAAGTGGAATGCAAGATTAAAGGCAACTTCCGGTTGAAAGGTATCAGAAGTACAAATCCGGTAGCTGTAGGCGACCGGGTAAAAATCATACGCAATCAGGAAGGAACAGCCTTCATAACAGAAATCGAGGACAGAAAGAACTATATCATACGACGTTCTTCCAACCTGTCCAAGCAATCGCACATCATAGCTTCAAACCTTGACCAGTGCATGCTTATCGTTACAGTGAACTATCCGGAGACATCGACCACCTTCATAGACCGCTTTCTGGCATCGGCCGAAGCATACTGCGTACCGGTGTGTCTGGTTTTCAACAAGACAGACCGATATTCGGAAGATGAAAACAGATATCTGGAAGAACTTATAAACCTATACACCACTATCGGATACCAGTGCTACAAGGTTTCGGCACTGAACAATATAGGTATCGAAGAAATTAAAAAGGGACTTGAAGGCAAGATTACTCTTTTCTCCGGAAACTCAGGGGTAGGAAAATCTACGCTCATCAATGCCATTCTGCCGGGACAGAACTTGAAGACAGGTGATATTTCGAACGTCCACAACAAAGGTATGCACACCACTACATTCTCCGAAATGTTCCCCGTAGATGGCGGAGGATATATAATTGACACTCCGGGAATAAAAGGTTTCGGAACATTCGATATGGAAGAAGAAGAGGTGGGACATTATTTCAAGGAAATTTTCAAATTCTCTGCCGACTGCAAGTATGGCAACTGTACGCACCGACATGAGCCGGGATGTGCAGTAAGGGAAGCTGTGGAGAAACATTATATCAGCGAATCAAGATATACTTCTTATCTGAGTATCCTGGATGACAAAGAGGACGGCAAATACCGTTCGGCATATTAGAAAATATAAAAACATATACAACTAAAACAGAATGGGACTATTTATAAGAAAAAGTATTGAAGTTCTGCAAGCAGAAGCACAGGCTTCAGGCAGCAAGACTCTGAAAAGAGTGCTTGGTCCTATAAGCCTTATAGCTCTTGGAGTGGGAGTAATAATAGGTGCAGGACTTTTCTCAATCACCGGAACAGTAGCTTCAGAATTTACCGGACCTGCCATAACACTGTCGTTCATCATTGCAGCAATAGGATGTTGTTTTGCAGGTCTGTGTTATGCAGAATTTGCATCCATGATTCCTGTGTCGGGCAGTGCATACACATATTCGTATGCCACTATGGGTGAGCTCATTGCATGGATTATAGGCTGGGACCTTGTGTTGGAATACACCGTCGCCGCAACTACCGTAAGCATTAGCTGGAGTAGGTACATGGTAGTCTTTCTGGAAAGTATAGGCATATCACTCCCCCATCATCTTACGGCTTGTCCATGGGACGGAGGTATAATAAACATACCTGCAATACTTATTGTAATAATGATGAGTATCATACTGATGCGGGGTACAGCTGGAAGCTCCATATTCAACGGTTTTATAGTATTTCTGAAAATAGCGGTAATTCTGGTGTTCGTAGTTCTGGGGTGGAAATTCATTCAGGCAGACAATTATATTCCATATATTCCTGAAAATACCGGAAAGCTAGGTGAATTCGGTATATCAGGAATATTCCGTGGTGCGGCAATAGTTTTCTTCGCTTTCTTAGGTTTCGATGCAGTAAGTACTGCCGCACAAGAGACAAAGAATCCTAAACGCGACATGCCTATAGGAATTCTGGTTTCACTTCTGGTTTGTACTATCTTATATATTCTGTTTGCTCACGTGATGACTGGTGTGGCAAACTATACCGAGTTCAAAGGTCACGTAGGAATAGCTCCTGTTGCTGTAGCTATAGAAAATATGGGAACTGCTGATGCCTCAGGAATAATTACTCCTGCATATCCGTGGCTCAATAAAGCTATCATTCTGGCTATACTGTTCGGTTACTGCTCTGTCATAATGGTAACTCTTATGGGACAGAGCCGTGTATTCCTGAGTATGAGCCACGACGGTCTGCTTCCGAAATTTTTCTCAAGAATAAACGAGAAGACAAGAACACCGGTACACAGTAACTTGTTGTTCATGGTGGTTGTAAGTCTGCTGGCAGGATTTGTTCCGGCACAGGTGGCAGGCGAGATGACCAGTATAGGAACACTTCTTGCGTTCACACTGGTATGCGCCGGAATTCTTGTTGTGAGAAAGACCATGCCGGATGCACCTAGGGCATTCAAGACTCCTTTTGTACCGGCAGTACCGATACTGGGAATACTGACATGTCTGTGTATGATGTGTTTCCTGCCTGCCGACACGTGGATAAGACTTGTGCTATGGATGCTTATTGGACTTGACGTATATGCATCGTATGGTATCAGACACAGCAAACTGGAAAATGGAGTCAGAATAAGAAAAGGAGATATGGTACTGAACATCATGGGTATATCATTGTCCGTACTGAGCATAATAACTGGACTTTGGCATCAGCAGACAGTTGGCTGGGAAGCTGACAAGACATTGCTGGCCATATCATTTGCCTTTGCAGTGACACATTGCGCATACTATATGTACAGAATGTGGAAACACTCCAAACCTGTAATATCGTAATATTTTATATCTTAAAATAAGTTATAAAACGTAACTTAGTCCAGGAAATCAGAGTTTTCAACTATAGGCTTTTAGAAAAAAAGTACTTATTTTACAGCGATTTATAGATTATGGATAAAAATATATTGATGGTCGCAGTCCGTGCTGCAATAGAAGCAGGTGCGAAAATAATGAGTGTCTATACTAATCCGAATGCAGATTTTGAAATAGAAAAGAAAGCTGACAATTCACCTCTGACAATAGCCGACAGGAAAGCGCATGAAGTTATCAGCGGAATACTTTCATCGACAAATATACCTGTGCTGAGTGAGGAAGGAAAGAAACTTCCGTTCGAAAACAGAAAGGAATGGGACGAGTTGTGGATAGTCGATCCGCTGGACGGAACAAAAGAATTCATAAAAAAGAACGGCGAATTCACCGTTAATATAGCATACGTAAAGAACGGTACGCCTCAAGCCGGAGTAATATATATTCCGGTAAAGGAAGAATTATATCTGGGCGACTGTGAACACGGGGCATACAAAGTGGAAAATATAAGTTCCGTATCTGAAGAAGAAACATTCTCTTCGCTGACATCAAGAGCAATCAGTCTTCCTATTAAAGAAGAGAGGAATACATTCGTCGTTGTGGCTTCTCGTTCACATCTTTCTCCTGAGACAGAAGAGTTTATCGAAAAGGTAAAAGAGTTACACCATGACGTAGAGACTGTGTCAAAAGGCAGTTCTCTAAAACTATGTCTTATAGCCGAAGGCAAGGCTGATATTTATCCGCGTTTCGCTCCTACAATGGAATGGGATACGGCTGCAGGACATGCCATTATCCGCGCTGCCGGCAGAGAGGTATACCACACAGACGAGAAGACTCCACTCGCATACAACAAAGAAGATTTATTGAATCCGTGGTTCATTGCCAAGTAACAAGTAAGATAAGAATTGTCAAATCGACTAAGTCAATAAAAGATGTCACACGAAATAATCATAGTGCTTGTCTCACTTGTCGGGATGCTTGCAGCTCTAATTGCTGACAAAATGAGACCGGGAATGATTTTATTCTCCGTTCTTGTAATTTTCCTATGTACCGGAATACTAAGCCCGAAAGAGATGCTTGAGGGTTTCAGCAACAAAGGAATGATAACTGTGGCCATGCTATTCCTCGTAAGTGAAGGAGTACGCCAAAGCGGTGCTCTGACAAAACTTATCAAGAGACTGCTACCTGTCGAGAATATTAATGTATTCAAGGCCCAACTAAGAATGCTGCCAAGCATTGCCTTCATATCGGCATTCCTCAACAACACTCCGGTTGTGGTAATATTTGCTCCTATAATAAAGAGATGGGCAAACTATGTAAAGCTGCCTGCCACTTATTTCCTCATTCCCCTGTCGTATGTAACGATTTTGGGAGGTATGTGTACACTTATTGGAACTTCTACAAACCTCGTGGTACACAGTATGATACAGGATGCAGGAATGAAAGGGTTCAGCATGTTTGAGCTTGGCAAGGTGGGTATCTTCATAGCACTTGCCGGTATCATATACCTGTTCATTTTCTCTAAGAAACTGCTTCCGGCACAACGTCCGGACCAGATTATTTCAGGCGAAGATGATCCGTCGCTACACCCTATAGAGGCTGTGATAGGAGCACGTTTCCCTGGTATCAACCGCCGTATATCTGATTTCGACTTCAAACGCCACTATGGTGCCGAGATTAAGGAATTGAGAAGAAACGGTAATACTTATACCAATCTTTCGAAGATGCACTTCCGCGAGAACGATACGCTGGTGATAATGGCAGACGACAGTTTCATCAAGACATGGGGTGAATCATCTGTATTCATCATGCTGGCAAACGGTAAGGATGTAGAGCCTGTGGGAAAGAAAAAACGCTGGCTTGCCCTGACATTATTGTTGATTATGATTATCGGAGCTACAGTGGGCGAACTTCCTGCCGTACAGAAGATGTTGCCCGAAGGAATTAAGCTGGATATGTTCTTTTTCGTGTCGGTAACTACAGTAATAATGGCATGGACAAAGATATTTCCTCCACGCAAATACACCAAATACATATCATGGGACGTACTGATAACCATTGCATGCGCATTCGGGATAAGCAAGGCTATGGTGAACTCTGGGGTTTCCGACCTGATAGCCAGCCAAATCATAAGCCTCAGCCATAGTTACGGTCCGTACGTATTGCTGGCGGCAATGTTTATAATAACAAATGTCTTTACAGAACTGATAACAAACAATGCAGCTGCGGCATTATCATTCCCGCTTGCCTTGTCACTGTCGCAACAGCTTGGAGTAAGCCCTATGCCATTCTTTGTAATCGTATGCGTGGCTGCCTCGGCCAGTTTCTCCACTCCTATCGGTTATCAGACCAACCTTATAGTACAGGGTATCGGTAATTATAAGTTTACAGACTTTGTACGCATAGGTCTGCCGCTTAATATCATTACTTTCATAATTTCGGTACTGCTTATACCGCAAATTTGGCCATTTTAGGAAATAAATAAAAACTAGACATATATGGAAAATAAAAACAACATTTATCCTATATTCGACAAGATGCTCACCAGAGCCGACAAGGAAGAACTGCTTCATCAGCATAGCGTGATGATATGGTTCACCGGACTGAGCGGCTCAGGTAAAAGCACGATTGCAATAGCTCTTGAAAGGGAATTGCAAAAGCGTGGTCTGCTATGCAGAATTCTTGATGGAGACAATATCCGCAGCGGAATAAACAACAACCTGGGTTTCTCTGAAGAAGACAGAGTGGAAAATATACGACGCATAGCCGAAATAGGAAAACTGTTTGTAGATACCGGCATAATAACTATTGCAGCATTTATAAGCCCGAACAATGACATTCGTGAAATGGCTGCCAATATAATAGGCAAGGAAAATTTCCTTGAAATATTTGTTAGCACACCTATAGAGGAATGCGAGAGAAGAGATGTGAAAGGCCTTTATGCAAAAGCCAGACGTGGAGAAATAAAGAACTTCACAGGTATATCAGCACCTTTCGAAGCTCCGGCAAACCCGGCTTTGTCTATAGATACATCAAAACTGAGTGTTGAGGAGTCTGTAAACAAACTTTTGGAACTTATACTTCCTAAAATATCATTCAAAAAAGACTAAAAACAAAATAAAAATATGATCGAAGAATATAAACTTAGCCACTTGAAGGAACTGGAAGCCGAGTCTATCCACATTATACGTGAAGTGGCTGCCGAATTCGAAAATCCTGTCATGCTTTACAGTATAGGCAAGGATTCATCTGTAATGGTACGTCTGGCAGAAAAAGCTTTTGCACCGGGCAAGGTACCATTCCCTCTTATGCATATCGACTCAAAATGGAAATTCAAGGAAATGATTCAGTTCCGCGATGAATATGCAAAGAAATATGGCTGGAATCTCATCGTAGAAAGCAATATGGAGGCATTCAAAGCCGGTGTAGGTCCTTTCACTCACGGTAGTAAAGTCCATACAGACCTAATGAAGACACAGGCTTTGCTTAATGCACTCGACAAATACAAATTCGATGCAGCATTCGGTGGTGCACGCCGCGACGAGGAAAAGTCACGTGCAAAAGAACGTATATTCTCTTTCAGAAATGAGTTCCACCAGTGGGACCCTAAAAACCAGCGTCCTGAACTTTGGGACATTTATAATGCCCGCATCAGAAAAGGAGAAAGCATCCGTGTGTTCCCTCTGAGCAACTGGACAGAACTTGATATATGGCAGTACATACGTCTTGAAAATATTCCTATCGTTCCTCTGTACTTCGCAAAGGAAAGACCGGTCATAAACATCGACGGACAGCTAATTATGCCTGACGACGACCGTCTGCCTGAACAATACAAGGACAAGATAGAGATGAAAAAGATACGTTTCCGTACTCTTGGTTGCTGGCCGCTCACAGGAGCGATAGAAAGTGAAGCTGATACAATCGAAAAGATTGTTGAGGAAATGATGACTACTACAAAGAGCGAACGTACCACTCGTGTGATTGACTTCGACCAGGAAGCCAGCATGGAGCAGAAAAAACGCGAAGGATATTTCTAAATAATTAAAAATTAATAATTTAAAATTAGCATAGCTAATTGAAAACGCCATCAGTTATAATTATTAATTGTTCATTATTAATTAAGTAAAATGGAAACTTTAGATAAAAACAAATCAGGAAACCCTATGGAAGGCGAAGCACGCGGAAATATGTCCATAGAGGAATTCCTAAAGAAAGACGAACAGAAGGACTTGCTCCGTTTCCTTACAGCAGGTTCTGTTGACGACGGTAAATCAACTCTTATAGGCCGTCTGTTGTTCGACAGCAAGAAACTTTACGAAGACCAGCTTGACGCACTCGAACGCGACAGCAAGCGTGTAGGTAACGCAGGCGAACATATTGACTATGCCCTTTTGCTTGACGGCCTGAAGGCTGAACGTGAACAGGGTATCACAATCGACGTGGCATACAGATATTTCTCTACAAACAACCGTAAATTCATCATTGCAGACACTCCGGGACACGAACAGTACACACGTAACATGATTACAGGTGGTTCTACAGCCAACCTTGCAATAATCCTTGTTGATGCACGTACAGGAGTTATCACCCAGACAAAGCGCCATTCATACCTGGTTTCACTGCTCGGTATCAAACATGTGGTTCTGGCTGTGAACAAGATGGACCTCGTAGACTTCTCAAAAGAAGTGTTCGACAAGATTGTCAACGACTATAAGTCTTTCGTTGAGCCTCTGAATATTCCGGATATTCAGTGTATTCCTCTGTCAGCCCTCGAAGGTGACAACGTAGTGGAGAAATCAGACCGCACACCATGGTACGAAGGTACATCGTTGCTTGAATATCTTGAAACAGTACATATAGGAAATGACCACAATCTGAAAGATTTCCGTTATCCGGTTCAGTACGTTTTGCGTCCTAACCTTGATTTCCGCGGATTCTGTGGAAAAGTATCTTCAGGTGTTATACACAAAGGCGACGAAGTGATGGCTCTCCCGTCAGGAAAGAAATCACACGTAAAGAGTATCGTTACATACGAAGGTGAGATAGACTATGCCTTCCCTCCTATGTCTGTAACCATCACACTGGAAGACGAAATAGACGTATCAAGAGGTGAAATGCTTGTACATCCTGATAACGTTCCTATGGTGGGACGTAACTTTGAGGCTATGCTGGTATGGATGGATGAAGAGAAGATGGATATGGAGAAATCATTCTTCCTGAAACATACCACAAACACAAGCCGTACACGCATCGACAGCATAGAATATAAGGTGGACATCAACACTATGGAACACCTGAGTGTTGAAAACGGCCGCCTTGCCAAGGAAGATATTCCAATGCAACTGAACCAGATTGCGAAAGTTGTACTCACTTCATCAAAGGAACTGTTCTTCGACTCATATTCGGACAACAAGGCTACAGGTGCATTCATACTTATAGACCCTATAACAAACAATACAAGTGCCGTAGGTATGATTATCAATCAGGTGGCAGACAAGGATATGCACAACCAGATGGTATTGCCTATTCTGGATTTGCCTAAACTTGGTATTGCTCCTGAACACTATGAAGCTGTAGAAAAAGCAGTGAAAGAGCTGTCACGTCAAGGAATCGATATAGAAATAAGAAAATAATACTAATAATGGGATTACTAGAATTCAGTAAATTGCCTGTTAACCCACTTGTGGGAGCTGACTGGAAAACTTTCAATCAGATAACAGAGGGAAGAGTTATAGACGATAAATTCAAGAATAAATACAGACTTACAAAATCTGTATGCCGCTTGCTGTCAACTCTCAAACCACTACAGGACAAAAAATACGAAAAGCTGTTGGCTGATAAACCTCTTGAGCACGATCCGGTATTCATACTGGGACACTGGCGCAGTGGAACCACATTCATGCATAATGTATTCTCTTGCGACATGCACTTTGGCTACAACACAACGTATCAGACAGTATTTCCTCATCTTATGATGTGGGGACAGCCATTCTTCAAAAAGAACATGAGTTGGATAATGCCAGACAAGCGTCCGACAGATAACATGGAACTTGCAGTAGACCTTCCTCAGGAAGAGGAGTTTGCTTTGGCCAATATGATGCCTTATACATATTACAACTTCTGGTTTCTTCCTAAGCACATGATGGAATATGCAGACAAGTATCTGCTTTTCAACGATATTACAGATGAAGAACTGAAAGTTTTCGAAGAGGTTTTCACTAAGTTGATCAAGATTTCATTATGGAATACAAAAGGAACACAATTCCTGAGCAAGAACCCTCCTCACACCGGACGTGTAAAGGAACTTGTAAAAATGTTCCCTAATGCCAAGTTCATTTATCTGATGCGTAATCCATACACTGTGTTTGAGTCAACAAGAAGTTTCTTTACCAACACTATACAGCCTCTGATGCTGCAACATATCAGTAATGAAGAACTTCAGGCAAACATATTGGAGGTATACTCTAAACTATACCACAAATATGAAGAAGACAAAAAATTCATACCTGAAGGAAATCTGGTAGAGGTAAAATTTGAAGACTACGAACAAAATGCTTTTGATATGACAGAAGAAATTTATAAAAAACTGTCATTGCCAGGATTCGACGAGTCACGCACCGCGATAGGAGATTATGTGAACAAGAAAAAAGGTTATAAAAAGAATAAATATCAATATAAACCTGAAACAATAGAGCTGGTAGAAAAGCATTGGTCGTTTGCACTTGAGCAATGGAACTATAAGCTTTAACATATAAAAATACAATAAGTATATATTACAAAAATATCGTTTGTAAAGTGTTTTCGATACAAACGATATTTTTTTATTTCTATTCCATAATAGATACATAATTCGTGTGCGATAACGAAAAATATGTTATATATTTGGCGAATAGTCCAAAATAGTCAAAAATAGATTGGATTTTACAATAAAAGAAATTACTTTTGGCCAAGAAAATAAACAACAAATCTTAATTATAGTAAAATCTGTAGAAAAACAAAGCATGGAACAAGTCTTCAGTTACATCATCGGACTGGGTGCTGCTGTGATGATGCCTATCATTTTTACAATCTTAGGCTTGTGTATTGGAATTAAATTTGGTAAAGCTCTCAAGAGCGGTCTGTTAGTTGGTGTCGGTTTCGTTGGTTTGTCTGTGGTGACAGCCTTGCTGACAAGTAGTCTTGGCGACCCACTTAAAAAAGTAACAGAAATTTACGGTTTAAGTCTGCGGATTTTCGATATGGGTTGGCCAGCTGCCGCATCTGTAGCATACAACACCTCTGTAGGAGCATTTATCATTCCTGTATGTTTGGCTGTAAACATTGTTATGCTTCTTACTAAAACTACTAAAACTGTCAATATCGACCTTTGGAACTACTGGCATTTTGCCTTCATTGGTGCTGTAGTATATTTCGCAACAGAAAAAATCTGGTGGGGATTCTTTGCTGCAATCATCTGTTATATCATAACACTTGTTATGGCAGACCTTACCTGCAAACAGTTCCAGGGATATTATGACAAGATGGACGGTATCTCTATTCCACAACCATTCTGCTAGGGATTCGTACCTTTCGCACTTGTTATCAACAAAGCTCTGGACATGATTCCTGGATTCGACAAGCTTTATATCGATGCTGAAGGCATGAAAAAAAATTCGGTATCATGGGCGAACCTCTTTTCCTTGGTATCGTAGTGGGTTGCGGTATCGGTATGCTTGCATGCAAGAACGGTCAGGAAATGGTTGACAACATACCTGCAATCCTTGGATTGGGTATCAAGATGGGGGCCGTTATGGAACTTATACCACGTATCACTTCTTTATTCATTGAAGGTCTTCGTCCTATATCGGATGCAACACGCGAGCTTATCTCACGCAAATTCAAAAACAGTGCCAACCTCAACATCGGTATGAGTCCGGCATTGGTTATCGGTCACCCTACAACTTAGGTTGTATCTCTTCTTCTTATTCCTGTTACACTGTTTCTTTCAGTTATACTTCCGGGTAACCAATTCCTTCCATTGGCCTCACTTGCCGGAATGTTCTACCTATTCCCAGCTGTACTTCCTATCACAAACGGTAACGTATTGAAGACATTCCTTATAGGTTTGGTCAGCCTCATCGTTGGTTTGTATTTCGTAACAGACCTGGCTCCATACTTTACTCAGGCTGCTCATGACGTATTTGTCAAGACAGGTGACGCAGCAGTTAAGATTCCTGAAGGATTCCAGGGTGGTGCACTTGACTTTGCTTCAAGTATTTTCTCATGGTGTATCTTCCATCTGATCTACAATTTCAAATATGTGGGTTCAGCAGTATTGGTAGCTATAGCTCTTATCATGGCTATCTATAACAGAACACGTATCGTAAAGGAAGCAAAAGCCAACAGCAACAATTAATCAAGAAAACCTAAACTCAATAAAACAATAAGAACATGAAAAAATTAGCATTAGCAATGATGATGGGTGTAGCTGCTCTGTCATCTAACGCACAAGTTAACTACCAGATGAAGACAGCTTGTCATCCACAGGATTTCAAGACTTATGACACTCAGAGAATCCGTGAAAACTTCCTTATGGAAAAAGTTTTCTCTGCAGATGAAATCAACCTTACATACGCTATGTACGACCGTTTCATCTTCGGTGGTGCTATGCCTGTAAATAAAGAAGTAGTTCTTGAAACTATCGATCCACTTAAAGCTCCATATTTCCTGTTCTCACGCGAACTTGGTGTTATCAACGTAGGTGGTGACGGTATCGTTACTGTTGACGGTAAAGAATACGAATTGAAGTTCAGAGAAGCTTTGTACGTAGGACGCGGTAACGAAAAAGTTACTTTCAAGAGCAAGGATTCTTCAAAACCAGCTAAGTTCTATATCAACTCAGCTCCTGCACACAAGGAATACAAAACTCAGCTAATAACAATCGACGGACGTAAAGGTTCTTTGAAAGCTAACTCAATGGCTGCCGGTAAGTTGGAAGAAAGCAACGACCGTGTTATCAACCAGCTTATCGTTAAGAATGTATTGGAAGAAGGACCATGCCAGTTGCAGATGGGTCTGACAGAATTGAAACTAGGTAGCGTATGGAACACTATGCCTGCCCACACTCGCAGTCGCCGTATGGAAGCTTACTTCTATTTCAATGTACCAGAAGGCAACATGATCTGCCACCTGATGGGTCAGCCACAGGAACAGCGCCTTGTATGGATGGCTAACGAACAGGCTATCGTTTCTCCAGAATGGTCAATCCACGCAGCTGCAGGTACTAGCAACTATATGTTCATTTGGGGTATGGCAGGTGAAAACCTTGACTACAACGATATGGATAAAATCAAATATACTGAAATGAGATAATAATAGTATATAAGTCATATTTAGAGTCTGTCTATTCCGGTTTCCGGATAGGCAGACTTTTTTTTGTGCATAAAAATATGCCTGTTCTTTTGCTTTTATATAAATAATCCATACATTTGCACTGTACTACTTTTATGGTACAGTATAACAATATTAAAATATCTAGAGTTATGGTAGAACTAAAGAATGTATCATTCGGTTATAATCCGAATAAAAACGTAATCGAAGATCTGAGCCTCAATCTTGAAGAAGGCAGATTTTACGGACTTTTAGGGAAAAACGGAACAGGAAAAACTACTCTGATGAAAATCATATCCGGTATCCTTTTTGCAAAAGAAGGATATGTAAATATATACGGCAATAATCCTGGAGACAGAAAGCTTGAGACGCTACAGGAAATATTCATGATGCCCGCTGATTTTACATTTCCAAAAATGAGTCTTGAAAAGTATGTCTCTCTCTATTCATCATTTTATCCTAAATTCAATAAAGACATCCTTGATGACTGTCTCGATAACTTTGAAATAAACAAAAACATAAAAAGTATCGACAAACTTTCTTTAGGAGAGAAACACAAGATAGCGGTAAGCCTGGCTATTTCATTCGGTACAAAACTAATACTATTCGACGAAGCAGCCAACGGAATGGATATACCTACCAGAAAAATGTTCCGCAAAATGCTTATGAAGCACATTAGGGAAGACCAGACTGTAGTTCTGTCCACACATGTGGTCCAGGATATAGAAAACCTGTTGACAGACATAATAGTCTTAAGAAAAGGCCAAAAGACATTTATATCATCACTTGACGACATACGCAGTAAGTACTCTTTCGGAATACAGAGCAATGAAGAAGGTGCGATATATTCCGAACCTTGTGCCGAAGGTTATCGGGTGATATGCAACAACACCAACAATGATGATACAGAGATTTCTCTGGAACTATTATTTAACGCATTGACAAAAGAAGGAGGTATATTATGAAAAGTTTCAGTTTGAAAAGAATGATGCAATTCAGTAAACTGCAACTAAATGAATTGTTTTTAAACAAGACTGCAGCTGAAGCAATAAAACTTCTATTACTACATTCGTTCTCAATAACATTTATCAGCCTTGCAATGAAAAGGAATGGTGGTATAAAGGAGTGTATATCATTGATTGAGTTATTATTACTTCTTTACTCATATTATTTTCCATTCTTGAATCTGTTTAGCGATTTAGTTACTAAAAAAGGACTTTTAAACAAGATATCCGTTCCGGCTACTCTTTCTGAAAAGCAAGCCAGCCTGTATTACAGCACCTTACTTATGGGGACTATGATATTAATACCAAGTATTATAATATCAAACATAATACTGCAAGCTGCCATTCCTTTTGTATTTGGAGATGAGGTAAACGGTTTGCACCTCATATTCGGTGGTGGTGGAAAGGGTATAAAGATGAATCTGATTGCTGCGATATTAATACTTTATTTGATAATCCTCACCCCTCTTGCATTACTATACCGGAAATACAAAAAAGTATATTTCTGGAGTATGTTCATAGCCTTTATCCTGTCGTATATGTTGTCGATTATATTTATGTACGGATTAATAACTAAAATTACTCTGGTGCTGGTAACTGTATTTTGGAGTATTTTTGCTGTAATTACAGCAAACAAAGGATTAAGAAAAGTAGAACTGGAATAAGCCTATGACAGACTTCAAACAAGACAGAGCCATTTATCTGCAGATGGCAGAAAGGATATGTGACAAAATACTTGCAGGAAAGTACAATGCCGACGACCGCATTCCCAGTGTACGCGAACTGGCCGTATTGCTCGAAGTAAATACAAATACCGTTGTCAAGACTTACGACCTATTGCTACAATGGGGAATTATATATACCAGACGCGGACTGGGATATTTCGTCACAGAAAATGCTCTTCAGAAAATAAGACATACAAGAGGAGAAAGATTCATGAATGAGAACCTGCCGGAACTATTTCGCCAGATGGAATTGCTTGAAATATCTATAGAAACCATAATCAGGCAATGGAAGAAATTTAAAGAAAAATAATAGCAGTAATATGTCCACAAAAACTTGCCCACGTTTTACTTAAAACACGGGCAAGTTTTAAGTAAAACGTGGGCAAGTTTTTTTATCTGTAATTATCAGTCCTGATAATACACTCTTTTCACACGCATGGAAACGCTGGTCAATATCTCATAAGGTATAGTATCAAGCCATTCCGCCAATGTAGTTACAGGAAGGTTTTCGCCAAAAACTTCCACCTTGTCACCTTCCTTACAGTCAATATCCGTAACATCTATCATACAAACATCCATACAAATATTTCCCACATAAGGAGCTTTCTTTCCGTTTACAAGGCAATACCCTTTTCCATTTCCTAACCTACGGTTCAATCCGTCGGCATAACCAATAGGTATAGCTGCAATACGTGAATCTCTATCAAGTCTTCCCTTACGGCTATAACCTACCGTATCCTCTGCTTTCACATCGTGTATCTGTAAGATGGTGGTTTTCAGTGTACTTACGTTGTTTATCATTTTTCCTGTATAAGGGTCTATTCCGTAGAGCCCTATACCCAGTCTTACCATATCTAACTGTGCGCCCGGATATCTTTCTATGCCGGCTGTGTTACAGATATGACGCAATATCTTATACGAAAATCCTTCCTGAAGCTTTGCTGCCGCCTCTTCAAATGTTTCTATCTGTCTGCGGGTAAAGGCATCAAAACGACTTGAATCACTGCCTACCAAATGAGAGAAGACCGAACGCGGTATTACCGCCGACTGACGTTTCAAACGCTCAACCAGCTGAGGCAACTGCTCAGGCTCAAACCCAAGACGGTTCATTCCGGTATTGATTTTCACATGAATAGGGAAATTGCTGACACCTTCCCTCTCGGCTGCCTTAATAAGTTCTTCCAATATATTGAAACTATATACCTCCGGTTCAAGGTGATAGTCGAACATTGTCTTGAACGCCGTAAGTTCAGGATTCATTATTATAATAGGACAATTAATTCCTGCCTTACGCAAATCTGCACCTTCATCTGCCACCGCAACAGCAAGATAATCCACTCTATGCTCTTCCAGTGTTTTTGCAATCTCAAACGGTCCTGCCCCGTATGCCGAAGCCTTTACCATGCAGACCATCTTAGTCTCAGGTTTAAGTTTATTACGGAAATGGTTAAGATTATCTGTCAAAGCCCTAAGGTTGATTTCAAGTATCGTTTCGTGCACCTTTAGCTCCATATAATCAGTAATATCGTCAAAATGGAACGCACGTGCTCCCTTGATCAATACCACTTCATTTCTCAGCGAATCCAGTATTCCGGACTCCATGAGTTCAGAAGTCTTGTTGAAGAAATATTTTTCAATTTGAAAAAGTGATGCCGATGCCGATATTTCAGGACCTACACCGATTATTTTATCTACTCCACGGCTGTGTACAAGTTCTGCCACCTGTCTGTACAAAAGTTTGCTGGTCTGTCCACTCTCAAGAATATCCGACAAAATCAATGTACGTTTCTTGCCTTTATCTTCTGTTCTTCGCGACATGAAGTCGAGAGCAATATCCAATGATGCAAAATCAGAGTTATAACTGTCGTTTATCAGGATACAGCCATTCTTTCCTTCCTTCACCTCCATTCGCATTGCCACAGGTTCCAGTGTAAGCATTCTTTCGGCTATCTCTTCCGGAGAAATCATCAGATACAGAGCTACGGCCAGACAGTTTATGGAATTTTCAATTGAAGCATCGTCAATAAACGGAATGCGATATTCCTTCATAAATCCCAAATAGCGGTACTTGACGTCTGTATAATTGCTGAACTTGTTGATACTCTCGATATACAGCGGACGCTCCATGTCTTTTGTGGACCACGCTATTTCCTTTGCTCCGAACAGCGATTTTGTCACACAACTGCTTATCAATTCATTATCACCGTTATAGATTACAACATCACAATCCTTGAACAGCTGAAGTTTCTCCATACACTTGTCCTGGACGGATGTGAAATTCTCCTGATGAGCGCCACCTATATTCGTAAGGACACCTATGGTTGGACGGATTATTGGCTTCAATTCTTCCATCTCGCCCATCTCAGATATACCGGCCTCGAATATACCTATCTCAGTATTTTCATTCATCAGCCATACTGACAAAGGTACTCCTATTTGTGAGTTATAGCTTCTTGGGGAACGGGTTACAACCCTGCTTGGGCTGATAATATGATAAAGCCACTCCTTGACCACTGTCTTACCGTTACTTCCGGTAATTCCAATCACAGGCACATCGAACAGTTCTCTATGACTTGCAGCAAGGCGCTGAAGCGATTTCAAGGTATTTGAAACCTTCAGGAAATTGCAGTTCTGAAATCCCGACATATCTTCAGGCAAATCAGTAACCACAAAGTTCCTCACTCCGCGGTTAGACAATTCAGCTATATATTTATGACCATCATTTCTTTTTGTCTTTAAAGCAAAAAAAAGAGTTTCTTCCGGAAAGCACAATGATCGGCTATCGGTAAGTATCCAGTCTATTTTAGCAGGAGCATTACCTATACGCTCCGCATTCAGTATTGAGGTTATTTCTTCAATAGTGTTCGACATAATTCTATTTCCTTTTCGACATCTAAGTACGTGAATTTTTCTTTTAGTGCTTCTATTTTTAACAGTATTTGACTTAAAAAGCCACGATATGCTTCACTATCCGGATTGAATGGCTTATGTCCCAAAGCACGGGTTATTTCATTACAGGCCTTTATTGAATCTATAGTTTCCCGATTAAAATATGTTTCTGAAAATCTCTCCCAAATATAATCAACAGCCTTTCCTGACGGATGAAGCATATCATCAGCATAAAAACGATAATCCCTAAGTTCGTCCATCATTATCTCATACGACGGGAAATAATAGCACCCGTCATTCGACGAGCATATTTTATCAATGGCTAATAATAACACAGACTTGCTTATCTGATTGCCATGCATACCATCCTTGGCATGACGTATTGGGCTGACAGTAAAAAGAATCCTGATTCCAGGGTTAACAATCCTCAAAACAGATATCAGATTTGAATATGAAGTAACAATATCATCAACATCAAGGATACTGCGGGAAAATAATTTCTCATTCAGTTTATGACAATTACCTACTATATGCCCGTCTTCATTCCATCTATAGACACGTGCCGTACCAAAAGTAAGCACAAGCCAATCTGCTTTAGTCAGAAATTCAGAACTCTCATTTATACGACTGTTTATATTATCAAGACATTCGTCGATATTAAAAGAAGAGAATGAACTGTGGTGCATCAGGCTAAACCATAACCCGCGCGATTGCATCAAATCATCGGGAGTGTATGTCTTATTTTTAATAATCTGAGTCAATGCCTCCCTGATAGACATAGGATTATAAAGTACACCGAAAGGATTAATATCACATCTGAATTTATTTACGGACAATCTGTTACCTATGTTTTCAGTAAAGCACGATCCCATAAGCATTAATTTATAAGAATGCTTGATTTCACATTGTCCAACAGGTAATTCTGTCCTGGTAATCAGTTCCATATCACTCTATATCAATTATTTTTTGCTACAAATGTAACCACAATATGTATATTTGTAGTACTTTTGTGGAAGAAATGTTTAATTAATGTATAGATGGAACAAAACGCATCATATAAATTCCTTGACAAAATTGATAATCCTGATGATCTTCGCAAACTTCCAATAGAAGAACTGCCAGAAGTTTGTAAAGAGCTGCGTGAAATGATTATTGATGAGCTTTCACGCAATCCGGGACATTTTGGTTCCAGCTTGGGAGTAATAGAACTGACCGTCGCATTACATTATACATTCAGCACTCCATACGACCGTATAGTATGGGATGTTGGGCATCAGGCATATGCTCACAAGATACTGACAGGAAGACGAGATAGTTTCTGTACAAACAGAAAACTTAACGGTCTCGCACCCTTTCCATCTCCAGCAGAAAGCGAATATGATACATTTACATGCGGACACGCTTCAAATTCAATATCCGCAGCATTAGGTATGGCTGTTTGTGCAAATTTCAAAAAAGAAAAAGACAGACACATTGTGGCAGTCATTGGTGACGGCTCGATGAGTGGTGGTCTGGCCTTCGAGGG
Source organism: Bacteroides caecigallinarum (assembly GCF_021530995.1). Taxonomy (GTDB): domain Bacteria; phylum Bacteroidota; class Bacteroidia; order Bacteroidales; family Bacteroidaceae; genus Phocaeicola; species Phocaeicola faecigallinarum. Next base: position 22,400 of record NZ_JADYTF010000008.1, on the reverse strand, counting down.
ATTGAACAATGCATCGGCTATTCCGAACAATCTTCTTATCATCCTGAACGACAACAACATGGCTATTGACAGAAGTGTCGGTGGAATGAAACAATACCTTCTGAATCTCCATACATCGGAAGGTTATAACCGTTTCCGCAATACTATGTCTAAACAAATGGCCAAATGGGGATTGCTCACTGAAGAAAGAAAAAAAGCCATTATACGGTTCAATAATAGTCTGAAATCATTGCTCATGCAGCAGCAGAACATCTTTGAAGGTTTGAATATCAGATACTTCGGTCCTATAGACGGGCATGACACCATTTCTTTGATAAAAGTCCTGAATGAAATAAAGGACATGAGCGGTCCAAAACTATTACACATACACACCGTAAAGGGTAAAGGATATAAACCTGCAGAAGAGTGTGCCACAGAATGGCATGCACCTGGAAAATTCGACAAAATTACCGGAGAAAGAATAAAACCTACAACTGACGGTATTCCACCGCTGTTACAAGAAGTATTCGGAAACACTCTTCTTGAGCTTGCCAGACAGAATCCAAACATTGTAGGAGTTACTCCTGCAATGCCGTCGGGATGTTCAATGAACATTATGATGAAAGAAATGCCTGACAGGGTTTTCGATGTAGGTATTGCAGAAGGACACGCAGTAACATTCTCTGCCGGAATGGCAAAAGACGGTCTTACACCGTTTTGCAACATTTATTCCACATTTATGCAAAGAGCATACGACAATGTAATCCATGATGTAGCCATACATAAACTCAATGTAGTAATGTGCCTTGACAGAGCCGGACTAGTAGGCGAAGACGGTGCCACACATCATGGAATATTTGATATTGCATACATGAGGATTATTCCAAACCTGACTGTTGCGGTTCCAATGGACGAACACGAACTCAGAAAACTCATGTTTACAGCACAATTACCTGATATGGGTCCATTTGTCATAAGATACCCACGAGGGAGAGGACTGAAAACAGACTGGAAATGCCAGTTCGAAAAGATACCTGTAGGAAAAGGAAGACTTCTTAAGGATGGAAATGATATGGCTGTGATTTCTGTAGGTCCAATAGGCTACAAAGCAAAGAAAGCAATAGCAAAAGCAGAAGAATGCAGTTCAATAAGCATAGCTCATTACGATCTTAGATTTGTAAAGCCATTGGACAAAGATATGCTCGACTCGATAGGGAAAAAATTCAAGAAAATATTGACTGTTGAAGACGGCATATTGGCAGGAGGAGCAGGTAGTGCCATAATGGAATTTATGTCTGACAATGGACATGATGACATAACTATTAAAAGAATAGGTATAAATGACTGTTTCGTACAGCATGGCACTGTAGATGAACTGTATAAGATATGTGGACTTGACGAAGAAAGTATTTACAGTTCGATTATTGAATTGGCAAATAAAAATTAATAAGGGGCAACATAAAAACTTGAATAAAGATAAAGACTCATGAAAATAATAATAGCAGGCGCAGGAGCTGTTGGTACACATTTGGCGAAACTACTTGCCGGGGAAGATCAGGACATTATCCTGATAGACGAAAATCAGGAAAGATTGGGAAAAATGAGCAGTAATCTGGATATGATGACAGTAAACTACTCTCCTACTTCCATAAATGGACTTAAAGAAGCGGGAGTAGCCGGCGCAGACCTGTTTATAGCAGTAACTCCTGACGAAAGCCGGAATATGACTGCCTGTATGCTTGCCAATAATCTTGGTGCACAAAAAACCGTTGCCAGAATTGATAATTATGAGTATCTCCTGCCCAAGCATAAGGAGTTTTTCAACGGACTTGGTGTCCATTCGCTCATCTATCCTGAAATGTTGGCTGCAAAAGAGATTGTTGACGCAGTAAAAATGAGCTGGATAAAGCAATGGTGGGAATTTGCCGGCGGTTCGCTTATCATGATTGGTGTAAAGATGAAAGAACAGGCCGAGATACTCAATGTACCGTTTCATGAATTAGGAGGACAAGGTATACCTTTCCATATTGTAGCTATAAAAAGAGGTAACGAAACCATTATACCTAGAGGAGATGATTTCGTAAAACTTAATGACATTGTATATTTCACCACTACCAAAAAATATATACCATACATTAGAAAGATTTCAGGAAGAGAAAACGAAGCTGACGTAAGAAGTGTCATGATAATGGGAGGCGGAAGAATAGCTGTCCGTACGGCACAATATCTGCCCGAATATATGAAGATAAAAATTATAGAAATTGATGAGAGCAGATGTAACAGGCTTACGGAAGTAGTGGACGATGACGTGATGGTCATAAACGGAGACGGTCGCGACATGGAACTTCTCATTGAAGAAGGAATTAAAAATACAGAAGCTTTTGTTGCATTGACAGGCAATTCGGAAACTAATATACTGGCATGTCTGGCTGCCAAACGTATGGGAGTAAGCAAGACTGTAGCAGAAGTAGAGAATGTGGATTATATAAGCATGGCTGAAAGTCTTGATATAGGAACTGTCATCAATAAGAAATACATAGCGGCAAGTCACATTTACCAGATGATGCTTAAAGCAGATGTATCCAACGTCAAATGTCTTACTTTTGCTAATGCAGATGTAGCGGAATTCATAGTAAAAGAAGGTTCAAAAATAACTAAAGCACCTGTAAAAGATATAGGACTACCAAAAGGAGCTACTATCGGAGGACTGATACGAAACGGAGAAGGTATTCTCGTAACAGGTAATACAATAATCAAAAAGGACGATCATGTGGTTGTATTCTGCCTCGGATCTATGATAAAGAAATTAGAAAAATATTTTGGATAATATGTTTTTTAACATAGAAATAACCATCTTTACTCAAAATATATTCTAACTTTGCACGCGTGATTGAATAAGGTAACAGTTTTTTTTATGAATTATTGGTTGAGGGTAATATTTTTAGGCATATTGTCTTGCTTATTGTTGCAAGAAATAAAGGAAGAGATTTCCTCCGTTTTGGCGGAAGAAATATGCCATGAAGATATACTATCAACAAATAAGGAAAATTGTACGTCATTTGAAGAATCTTCATCAGACATTTGCCTTATACGTACCATAAATCATATCCTCAAATCAAGATATGCTGATTTGCAGGTACCGGTATTCATAGTTCCTGCCGCAAAGGATAAAAATGACAATAAATCTATACTGACAATAACCGGAGGGTTACAAAGAAATAATATCACGTATAGATATTCTAACGCAGACGCAAAATATTGCAAGGAATCTCATAATCAGATTCATTCTCCAAAAGATTATTACATATACGCATTGGAAAAAATAATCATTTAGATTTTTCCCGATGACGGTTTGTCTCTATATTCAGGTATGGAGACAAACCTTGTGTGCTCATAAAGCAAATGACATGTTATGTTTTCGCAACAAATAACTAAAACAAATAAATCATGTATTTTATTTTTTTAATTGTAGTGATTCTCACGGCAATTGCCTTGGTTGTTGCAGCCATGACTATTGCCAAACTAATCGCCCCCCATTCATTCAACCCTCAGAAAGGCGAGCCATACGAATGTGGTATCCCTACAAGGGGTGATTCGTGGGTTAAGTTCAAGGCAGGTTACTACCTCTTTGCCATCCTCTTCCTGATGTTCGACATAGAGACAGTGTTCCTGTTTCCATGGGCAGTGGTAGTGGCTGAGACAGGAGTATATGCACTCTGTGGAGCGGCATTCTTCCTGGGAATTCTTATTTTAGGCCTGGCATACGCCTGGCGGAAAGGAGCGCTGGAATGGAAGTGAAAAAACGTGCGGAAATACGCAGTATGCAGTATGATGAGTTCCGCAATAATGATTATCTGGAGCGGATGGCAGATCAGCTCAATCGTGACGGCGCGGGAGTGATTGTAGGTTCGGCGGACGAACTGATAAACTGGGGACGAAGCAACTCGCTGTGGTCGCTCACTTTCGGTACAAGCTGTTGCGCCATAGAGTTTATGGCATTGGGAGCAGCACGGTACGACATGGCACGTTTCGGATTCGAGGTGACACGTAACTCTCCCCGCCAGGCGGACATGATTATGGTGCTTGGAACCATAACTTACCGTATGGCGCCTGTGCTGAAACGTCTTTATGACCAGATGGCTGAGCCTAAATACGTGGTGGCTGTGGGCGGATGTACCATCTCGGGTGGTCCGTTCAGAAAGTCATATCATGTAGTGAACGGTATAGACAAAATCATACCAGTGGACGTGTTCATTCCCGGATGTCCTCCACGTCCGGAGGCTTTCTATTACGGCATGATGCAGTTGCAGAGAAAGATTAAGGTGGAACGTTTCCTGGGGGGAGTAAACCGCAAGGAAGACGACAAGGCTCCAGTTACAAGGGAACAAGGCTCCCATCCGGACGGAGAACCTCGTCAACTCGTCAACTTGTCAACTTGTCAACTAAATAAAGAGGAGGAATGACTATGAGTGCAGACAACATTATACTGATAAAGCCGGAAGAACTCTATGACGAGGCTTCCAGACTGAGATACGACGCCAAGGAGCCTATGGACTATCTGCGCGACATCGTAGGCATGGACTGGGGAGAAGAAGGACTGGGCGCGCTGTATTATCTTGAGAGTACTTCTACGGGGGCGCGCCGTGTGCTGAAGGTTGTGGCCGCGGACAGGAAGAATGCGTTTGGCTGTGCCGAACATTCGTTTCTACCATCTGTATGCAGCCTTTGGAAAACCGCGCGTATCAAGGAACGTGAGGTGTTCGATTTCTTCGGCATCCGCTTCACGGGCAATCCGGACATGAGGCGTCTGTTCCTGCGCGAGGACTGGAAAGGGTATCCGCTGCGCAAGGACTACGATATGGACTCGAATCCGCTGAACATGGATAATGAGACGAACGCGGACGTTACGGAGGAATACACCCTGCGTCCGGACGGAACTGTGGAAGGACGGGAGAATGTGGTGTTCGGCAAGGAGGATTTCGTGGTTAACATCGGTCCTCAGCATCCTTCCACTCATGGTGTGTTGCGTATGCGTACTTCCATCGACGGTGAGAATATCCGCCGTATAGACCCTATTCTGGGATATATTCACCGCGGCATAGAGAAGATGAACGAGAGTCTTACTTATCCGCAGACTCTGGCTCTGACTGACAGACTGGACTATCTGAGTGCTCATCAGAACCGTCATGCCCTGTGTATGTGTATAGAACAGGCTGCAGGCATCGGGATTCCGGAACGCGCACAGTACATCCGTACGATAATGGACGAGCTGCAGCGCATCGACTCGCATCTGCTGTTCTACTCGTGTCTGGTGATGGATATGGGGGGACTTACTCCTTTCTTCTATGGTTTCAGGGAGAGGGAGATGATTCTCGACATTATGGAGGAGACTACGGGAGGACGCCTGATTCAGAACTACAACGTGATAGGCGGTGTGCAGGCGGACCTTCATCCGGACTTCCGGCGCAAGGTGAAGGAATTTATCAAGCACCTGCGCAGCGTGATAAAGGATTATCATGATATCTTTACGGACAATGTCATCGCGCGCCGGCGACTGGTGGGTGTAGGCGTGCTTTCGCGTGAGGATGCGATATCGCTGGGTGCCACGGGCGGTACGGGACGCGCTTCGGGATGGAGCAACGACGTGAGGAAGCGTCATCCGTATGCCATGTACGGCAAGGTGGATTTCCGTGAGATAACGCGTACTGAAGGCGACTCGTTTGCGCGCTACATGGTGCGTATGGACGAGATTATGGAGTCGTGCCACATCATAGAGCAGCTTATCGACAATATCCCGGAAGGGGAATTCCGCGTGAAGACCAAGGCTATCATCAAACTGCCGGAAGGTAACTTCTCTACTTCGGTGGAGAGCAGCCGCGGCGAGTTCGGAGTGATGCTGGAGAGTCATGGCGACAAGTATCCTTACCGCCTGCACTACCGCTCTACGGGTCTGCCGCTGGTGGATACGATGGACACCGTGTGCCGCGGACAGAAGATTGCGGACCTGATAGCGATAGGCGGTACGCTGGACTTTGTGATTCCGGACATAGACCGATAAGGTGAGTTTGTGAGTTTATGAGTTTGTAAGTTTGTTGATGATAACCAACTTAAAAACTCATAATAAAAAACTTAAAAACTCATAATAACAAACTTAAAAACTAAAAAACTAAAAAACTAAAAAACTAAAAAAATGTTTGACTATTATAATCTTGAGCCGCTCCTGATGTGGATACACAGCACGATGTGCAGCCTGATGCCCGAATGGCTGGCCTTCACCATCGAAGGTATTGCCGTGGGGGTGTTCATCATGGTGATGTATGCCGTGCTGGCCATCATCCTGATATATATGGAGCGTAAGGTGTGCGCGGCTTTCCAATGCCGTATCGGACCGGACCGTGTGGGGGGTCGTGGAGGGCTTCTGCAGGTGCCGGCGGACGTTATAAAAATTCTGACGAAAGAGATTATCTCGCTGAAAAACTCTGATAAGTTTCTGTACGGGCTGGCTCCTTTCCTGGTGATCATGGCGTCGATACTGACATTCTCGTGTCTGCCATGGAACAAGGGGGGAGAGATTCTGCACATGAACATCGGTATCTTCTTCGTGCTGGCGGCTTCGTCCATCGGTGTGCTGGGCATCCTGCTGGCAGGATGGAGCAGCAACAGCAAATATACGCTGATAGGTGCCGTACGAAGCGGGGCGATGATTATCAGCTACGAGCTTTCCATCGGTCTGAGCGTTCTGACTATGGTTATCCTGTGCGGGACGATGGACATCCAGGAGATTGTGGCGTATCAGGAGAACGGGTGGAACATCTTCAAGGGACACGTCCCGGCAGTGATGGCTTTCATCATCTATCTGATAGCGGGTAACGCGGAGGCAAACCGCGCTCCGTTCGACCTGGCGGAAGCGGAACAGGAACTTACAGCGGGGTATCATACTGAATACTCGGGTATGCACTTCGGTTTTTTCTATCTGGCGGAATACCTGAACCTGTTCATTACCGCGGGCATTGCGGTAACGCTTTTCTTCGGAGGATGGATGCCGCTGCACATTGCGGGGCTGGAAGGACTGAACATGGCGATGGACTGCATTCCGGGAGTGATATGGTTCGTGGGCAAGACTTTCTTCGTGGTGTTCCTGCTGATGTGGATAAGATGGACTTTCCCACGGTTGAGAATTGACCAGGTGCTGATCCTGGAATGGAAGTATCTGATGCCGCTGTCGCTGCTGGTGCTGATGGTGATGACGGTGATGAAGGTGTTCGGACTGGTGTTTTAATACCGTAAACTAAAAACTGAAAAAACTGAAAAAACTGAAAAAACTCAAAAACTTAAGATGAGTACTTTTAAAGATTATATAAGCGGATATGCGTTCGGAGTGAAAAGCCTGCTGGTGGGTATGCGCACCTCGATGAAGGTGTTCATGCAGAAGAAGGTGACGGAACGCTATCCTGAGAACAGACACACTACTCTGTACATACCGGAACGTCACCGCGCCATGCTGGTGATGCCCAAGGATGAGAACGGAGAGAACAGATGCGTGGCGTGCGGACTGTGCCAGATGGCCTGCCCTAACGGCACGATAAACATAACAAGCGAGACACGCGAAACGGAAGACGGAAAGAAAAAGAAGGTCCTGCTGAAATATGAATACGATCTGGGGGCATGTATGTTCTGCCAGCTGTGTGTGAACGCGTGTCCGCACGACGCGATACGTTTCAGCAATCATTTCGAAAACGCCGTGTTCGAGAGAGAAAAGCTGGTGATGACTTTGAATGAACCAACGGTCAGCGAAGCTAACCAATAATCAGCGAAGCTAATAACTAAAAACTAAAAAAAACATGTTTTCACTTTTTGAAATAGCATTTTATGTAGTGGCACTGTGCATAATAGTTTTCTCAGTGCTGGCTGTCACTACCAACAGCATCCTGCGGTCTGCCACTTATCTGCTGTTCGTGCTGCTTGCCACAGGGGGGATATATGCCATCCTGGGCTACACATTCCTGAGCGCGGTGCAGCTGATGGTGTATGCCGGAGGTATCATCGTACTGTATGTGTTCTCCATCCTGCTGACACGCTCGTCGGGAACCATGAAGTATAAAATAGGACGTGGCAAAATGATAAGCGTGCTGCTCACCACGCTGGTGGGTATGGCACTGGTGATGTTCATTATCGCCACAAACGGATTCGCCCTGAACATCATCCCTCAGGGAGTGGAGCTGCCGGTGAAAAATATCGGCGAGGCGCTTATCGGAACAGGGAAATATCAGTTCGTACTGCCTTTCGAGGTTATGAGCGTGCTGCTGCTGGCCTGTATGATAGGCGCAATCATGATTGCCAGAAAAAGAAAATGATGAAAAAATAAGAATCGGAATTATGGAAATTGAAATAGAAGTACACGTTATACACTATCTGGTGATAAGCGCCGTGATGCTGTTCTGCGGAATTTACGGGTTCTTCACACGAAAGAACCTGCTGGCTCTGCTTATCTCGGCCGAACTTATGCTTAACGCCACGAACATCAACTTTGCGGTGTTCAACAGATATCTCTTTCCGGGACAGCTGGAAGGACATTTCTTCAGTCTGTTCGGCATTGCCATAGCCGCTGCCGAAACTGCTGTGGCAATAGCGATAATAATAAATGTATACAGGAATATCAATAAGATTCTGACTGACGATATTTCGGAAATGAAGGGATAAAAAAATAGAAGGAATATGGAATATACAATACTTATACTGGCTCTGCCGGTGCTGAGCTTCCTAGTTCTGGCTCTGGCAGGAATGAAAATGCCTCATAAGGTGGCGGGAACGATAGGTACACTGTCGCTGGCGGCTGTCACAGTGCTGAGCTACATCACGGCCATCGGATATTTCGGCGCGCCACGTACTGCCGAAGGGGTGCTGCCTGTCTCTACTCCGTGGAACTTCCGGTGGCTGCCGTTCACCGAGTCGCTGCACATCGACATGGGTATCATGCTCGACCCTATCTCGGTGATGATGCTGGTGGTTATCTCCACGGTGTCGCTCATGGTGCATATCTATTCGTTCGGATATATGAAGGGCGAACGCGGGTTCCAGCGCTACTACGCTTTCCTCTCGCTGTTCACTTTCTCAATGCTCGGACTGGTGGTGGCTACGAATATCTTCCAGATGTACGTGTTCTGGGAGCTTGTGGGAGTTTCGTCTTATCTGTTGATAGGTTTCTATTACACCAAGCCTGAGGCTATAGCTGCCTCCAAGAAAGCTTTCATCGTTACACGCTTTGCCGACCTGGGCTTCCTTATCGGTATCCTGATTTACGGCTACTACATGCAGACTTTCACTTTCTCTCCTTCCGAAGAGCAGCTGATGAAGGCGGGTATGGTGTTGCCATGGGCTCTGGGACTGATGTTCGTGGGTGGTGCCGGAAAGAGTGCGATGTTTCCGTTGCACATCTGGCTGCCGGACGCGATGGAAGGTCCTACTCCGGTATCGGCGCTGATTCATGCCGCTACGATGGTTGTGGCAGGTGTGTATCTCGTGGCGAGGATGTTCCCGCTGTTTATCGGTTTCGCTCCTGAGACTCTTCACTGGGTGGCATACATCGGCATGTTCACCGCTTTCTATGCGGCTACGGTGGCTTGCGTGCAGAGCGACATCAAGCGCGTGCTTGCGTTCTCTACCATCTCGCAGATTGGCTTCATGATGGTTGCGCTGGGCGTATCTACAAGTCTTGACCCGCACGAAGGCGGACTGGGTTATATGGCATCTATGTTCCATCTGTTCACTCACGCCATGTTCAAGGCACTGCTGTTCCTCGGAGCCGGCTGTGTGATACATGCGGTCCACAGCAACGAGATGTCGTTCATGGGCGGACTCAGGAAATATATGCCTGTCACTCACATCACATTCCTCATAGCGTGTCTTGCCATCGCAGGTATTCCTCCTTTCTCAGGCTTCTTCTCGAAAGATGAAATCCTGGCGGCCTGTTTCCGCTTCAGTCCTGTAGCCGGATGGATAATGACCATCATCGCCGGAATGACTGCTTTCTATATGTTCCGTCTGTACTATTGCATCTTCTGGGGAAAGACAAACGACAACTATGCGCACCACACTCCGCACGAAAGTCCTGTGGTTATGACATTGCCTCTCGTCATTCTTGCGGCTATCACTGTCGTTGCCGGATGGGCGATGCCTTTCGGACATTTCGTTTCGAGCAACGGACATGCGTACGACATTCATCTTGATGCCACAGTGGCAACTACAAGTATCGTGGTGGCTGTGCTGGCTATCATCCTGGCTACATGGATGTACGCCGGAAAGACTCAGCCTGTGGCAGACATGCTCCAGAAAAGGTTCAGCCGTCTGCACCATGCCGCCTACAAGCGTTTCTTCATGGACGAGCTCTGGCTGTTCGTGACGAAGAAGATTATCTTCCGCTGCGTCTCTACTCCGCTTGCATGGTTCGACCGCCACGTAATCGACCAGTTCATGAACTTCATGGCATGGGGCACGAACGCGGCCGGCGAAACCGCACAGCCTGTACAGAGCGGAAAGATCCAGACTTACACAATGTGGTTCCTGGGAGGTATCATCATCCTGACTGCGGCACTTATCCTGCTGTGATAAAACCACATTTACTCAACAAGCTTTCTGCTTTTAATTATTAATTTTTAATTATTAATTGAAACAATGAATATATTAAGTTTATTTGTAATCATCCCTCTGGTAATGCTGCTGGGCCTGTGGCTGGCGAAAGGCATCAATCAGGTAAGAGCGGTTATGGTAGCCGGATCTACCGTATTGCTGGGATTGTCCGTGTGGCTCACTGTAGCGTATATCGGTTTGAGAAACGGAGGAGCTACAGAAGAAATGCTCTTCACCGCAAGCACTCCATGGTATGAGCCATTGAATATATGCTATTCCGTGGGAGTGGACGGTATCTCCGTAGTGATGCTGCTGCTAAGCTCTATAATAGTATTCACCGGTACATTCGCTTCATGGCGTCTGCAGCCGATGACAAAAGAATATTTCCTCTGGTTCACACTGCTGAGCACCGGAGTTTTCGGTTTCTTCATCTCTACCGACCTCTTCACCATGTTCATGTTCTACGAGGTGGCGCTCATCCCTATGTATCTGCTCATCGGAGTGTGGGGAAGCGGAAAGAAAGAATACGCGGCCATGAAGCTTACTCTTATGCTGATGGGTGGTTCGGCATTCCTGCTTATCGGTATCCTGGGTATCTACTACGGTGCCGGAGCTGAGACGATGAACATTCTCGAGATTGTGAACCACAAGATACCTACCGAGTTCCAGCGTCTGTTCTTCCCGCTGATATTTATCGGCTTCGGCGTGCTGGGAGCTCTTTTCCCGTTCCACACATGGAGCCCTGACGGTCACGCGTCGGCCCCTACCGCCGTATCTATGCTTCATGCCGGTGTATTGATGAAACTTGGCGGTTACGGATGTTTCCGTATTGCCATGTATCTTATGCCTACAGGTGCCGCTATCTGGGGCGACTTCTTCCTCGTGCTGACTACTATCTCTGTGGTTTACGGAGCATTCAGCGCCGTAGTTCAGACAGACTTGAAGTACATCAACGCTTATTCTTCGGTAAGCCACTGCGGCCTGGTTCTCTTCGCCCTGCTTATGATGACTAAGGTAAGTGCAACAGGAGCCATCCTTCAGATGCTTAGCCACGGACTTATGACAGCCCTCTTCTTTGCTCTTATCGGTATGATTTACGGAAGAACCCACACACGCGATATCCGCCAGCTCAGAGGTCTGATGAAGATTATGCCTTTCCTTGCCGTGGGATACGTCATTGCCGGTCTTGCCAACCTCGGTCTTCCCGGATTGAGCGGCTTCATTGCCGAAATGACTGTATTCGTAGGTTCGTTCCAGAACCCTGACATCTTCCACCGTGTCTGTACAGTGATTGCTACAATGAGTATTGTGATTACGGCAGTGTATATCCTCCGTGTGGTAGGAAAGATTCTGTACGGAACTTGCGAGAATCCCGAACATCTGAAACTTACAGACGCCACATGGGACGAACGCTTCACTGTTATCTGCCTTATCGCTGCTGTAGCCGGACTCGGACTTGCTCCGTTCTGGGTAAGCAATGTGATAAGCCACAGTGTGGAACCTATTATTTCGGCAATAGTGAGATAAATAATAATTAATAATGAATAATTAATAATTAAAAATGGGTGGATGCTATCACTTTTAATTATTAACTCTTAATTATTAATTGAGCGACGTTTTTAATTATTAATTTTTAATTCTTAACTAAAAAAACATGTTTCAATTTATACCAATGCAGGCAGAAATCACTCTGGCAGCCATGATGGTGATAATCCTCCTGGCCGACCTTATAATGAAAGAGCCTCATCACAAGACATTACGGACTATGGCCTGCACGCTGATGGTGATACAAATCATTCTGAACATACAGCCGTCGGCGGGAGAATATTTCGGCGGGATGTATCACTGCACTCCTGTCGCATCCGTAGTAAAGACTATACTCACTGCAGGAACATTGCTCGTGTTCATGCAGGCAGGCGAATGGATTTCATCGCCGGACTCACGCCACAAGGCAGGCGAGTTCTACGTAATCACAATGAGCACACTGCTGGGAATGTATTTCATGGTGAGCGCCGGAAGCTTCATCCTGTTCTATGTGGGACTTGAGCTTGCCAGCATTCCGATGGCATGTCTCATCGCATTCGACAAATGGAAGCACCACAGCGCCGAAGCAGGGGCAAAGTTCATACTGAACTCTATGTTCTCGTCCGGACTCATGCTATACGGACTCTCACTGATTTACGGAACATGCGGAACAACCTATTTTGCCGACATGACTGCCGGCATCACAGGCACACCGCTGCAGATTCTGGCCATGGTGTTCTTCTTTGCAGGTCTGGGTTTCAAGCTGAGTCTTGTCCCATTCCACATGTGGACGCCGGACACATACCAGGGCGCGCCCACAGCCGTGGCAGGCTATCTGTCAGTCATCTCGAAAGGAGCCGCGGCCTTCGCGCTGATGAGCATCCTGACTAAAGTGTTCGCACAGATGTCCGACCGTTGGGAACTGATGCTCAGTATCGTGATAGTAGCCACAATAACACTGGCAAATATCTTCGCTATCCTTCAGGACAACATGAAGCGTTTCATGGCCTACAGCAGTATCTCGCAGGCCGGCTACATCATGCTGGCTGTGATGGCAGGCAGCACCCAGGGAACAACTTCGCTGATATATTACATCACAGTATATATAGTAGCCAATCTGGCCGTGTTCGGAGTGATAGGAGCAATAGAGAGACATACCCTTGGCGATAACTATGCCGATGCAAACAATGTAGAAGGAGAACTCGCAGGAAATGCACTTTCACGCTCGGAAGAAACAGTAAAATCGGAATATGCAGTGAGCCGTGCGGCATACGCAGGACTTTACCGCACAAATCCGAAACTCACTTTCGTAATGACTCTAGCCATGTTCTCCCTTGCCGGAATTCCTCCATTCGCAGGATTCTTCAGCAAGTTCTTCGTGTTCGCATCAGCATTCAATGCAGGCCACTGGCTGGTAGTGTTCCTTGCCCTTGTCAATACAGTGATTTCGCTTTATTACTATCTGCTGGTGGTAAAGGCCATGTACATCACTCCGAACGACAGTCCGCTGCCATACTTCCGCAGCCCATGGCTGACACGCGCATCGCTTGCCATCTGCCTTGCAGGAATAATTCTGCTGGGAATATTGAGCAGTGTGTACGGAGGAATAGAGGCAGTGGCAGGAATGTAAATATCCGCTCTTTAGAATTCTATTTCAATTCTGATTAATTTCCGTATTACAGGAATTTTCATTAACTTTACGCAATGTTGAAATCAAGTAACGGATTATGGGAAATTTTGAGGAAACCAGAAAAGCAAAAGAAGAGGTAAGAAAGAAAAACGATGTCCGAAAAGAAAAGATTGCCGGATATTTTTTCGACTTGTCAAAATTATCTTTTGCCGGTATGGTAATAGGCGGATTTACACCTCTATTATCTAATTTAAATAATGAGGCTAATTGGCTTTCAGCTATATGTGGTATTATAACAACTTACACTTTTGCTTTTTTTGCCAACAGAATTCTAAAATAAAAAATTATGAATACATTAAGTTTTATTTTTTTAGTGACCGCTATCATTGGTATAGGTTTGGTAATATGGTCTTATACAAAAAGCGGTAAAAAATGGATTGACAGTCTATAACCGATATCGGTTACATATATTAATAAAGGATATATCTCACAAAAAAAGATATATCTTTTTTTTATTTCTCCCACCATCCGCTGTAACCGATATGTAACCGATACGTAAACGTATTATAAACATATGGAAACATCCAAGTAACACCGCTGCCATAATTTTGCCCACGGAAACAAAAGGGTAAAAAAGAATGAATGACATTAAGAAACTGATGCTTGCATCTCCCCTGCTGATGGCAGCAGTAACAGCACAGGCCATTGATTTCAAGGGAGTGATAATTGACAAAGCTACGGGCGAGCCGCTTATCGGGGCAACAGTGCAAATAGAAGGAACAACAACAGGCGCGGTGACAGACATCGACGGAAAATTCGAGATTAAGGACGTAGCCGACAATGATGTACTGATAATCCAATACGTGGCATACGAAACCCGAAGAATAACAGTCGATAAAAATGTAAAGGGGGAAACAGTAATTGCGCTGAACACCGACAACCAGCAGCTGGACGAGGTTACCGTAGTTGCCAAGAAAAACCTTGAGGGAGAACGCGCACTGATGATGGAGAGACAGAAATCGAGCGTGGCTATAGAGAACCTCGGCGCAAAGGAGATGAGTACAAAAGGTATTTCGAACGTGGCAGAAGGCGTGAAAAAGATATCAGGAATATCAATCGCGTCGGCAGGACAGATTATCGTGCGCGGCCTGGGCGACAGATACAGCACCACCACACTGAACGGTCTGCCTATAGCATCTCCAAATCCGGACAACAAGCTTATCCAGCTAGACATATTCCCTACATCCACAGTGAAGAACATCACAGTGAGCAAGGTATATGAGGCAAACACTTTCGCCGACTATTCCGGAGCCCACATCGATATAGGCACGAAAGAACAGACAGGCGAAGACTTCTTCAACATATCATTCAATACAGGCGGCAAATTCAACACGCTGGGCCAGGACATGTACCGCATGGACCACGAAGGGACTCTCTTCAGAACTCCAAAGCTGAACAGCATGTACACAGAGATGGACCTGACAGATTTCGAAGATTATGCCCGCCACAACAAGCTTTTCAACACATCATTTGATGTTTCCAAGAGAAAAGCCCTGCCCGAGTTCGGCGGAAACATAGGTTTCGGCAAGAACATCGACCTGGCAGGAAACAACCTGAGTGTACTGGCATCCGTAGGCGTGAGCAACGGACAGCAGCTGATGAAGGACGCATACGTACGCACGCTTGAAGCTACAGGAAACACACTGAACAACTTCGCATACGACAGCTATACAAACGAACTTAAACTGGCCTCACTCGCCAGCGTAGGCTACTCGTTCAGGAAGCAGGACCTGCTGAGCTATACTTTCTTCTACGCCCGCAACGCCTCGGACACATACATGCGCCGCGAAGGTGTGGATTACGAAGACCACAATCTGATAGGCAGCAACAGCGTGTCGCACATCTACAGCCTGCAGAACCACCAGCTCAGCGGCAAGCACTACATAAAGGACGCATGGAGCATCAACTGGAGCGGCTCGTACAGCAAGACATCGAGCGCCGAACCGGACAGACGCCAGGTGATGTTCGAAGTGCAGGACGACAATTCGCTGGAGCTTTTCAAGCTGAACCGCCAGGAGACGATGAGATACTTCGGATCATTGGACGAAAACGAATGGGTGGCAAACCTCATGAGCGACTATAAATTCGGCGACAGCAACAAGATACAGGCCGGAGTGACCTACAAGGACAAACAGCGCGACTACAAGGCCACACGCTTCTACTACAACCTGAACAAGCTGAACCCTACAATCACAGACATTTACAATCCGAGCGAATATATCAATCAGGAGAACATCGAGAACGAACTTCTCACCATCAACCTGGTGAATCAGCCGAAGGACCAGTACAAGGCAGGCAACAGCATCATTGCCGGATACCTCCTTGCCGACTACTACCCGATGGAAGCTCTGCTGATAAACCTCGGAGTGAGATACGAATACTCCCGCCAGTGGGTTGACTACCACACCGACGGCGGACGCCCCGAGAGAAGCGAGCTGAACACAGGCGACCTCTTCCCGGCAGCCAACTTCCGCTATCAGATGAATAAGGAGAACAGCCTTCGCCTCTCATTCTCGCGCACAGTGACACGCCCGTCGTTCATCGAGATGGCCCCGTTCCTCTACCAGGAATCATACGGAGCGTCGCAGATCCGCGGTAACGCCGACCTGCAGAACGGCTACAACTACAACTTCGACCTCCGCTACGAACTGTTCAAGGAAAACGGCGACATGCTTTCCGTAACCGCCTACTACAAGCACCTTGAGAGTCCGATAGAAAGAATCCAGGAACTCTCAGGAGGAGCCACAGTCCAGTCGTTCCGCAATGCCGACAACGGTATGGCAGCAGGAGTGGAAGTGGAGTTCCGCAAGGAGATAGTCAAAGACCTGCGCCTCGGAGCCAATGCCTCATATATGTACACCAACGTGAAACTGCCCGAAGGAGGGGTATATACCAACGCCCAGCGCGCCTTGCAGGGAGCATCGCCATATCTGGTAAATGCCGACATCACATACAGCCCGCGCATAGACGAAGACAGACAGATATCAGCCGCCATTCTATACAATCTGCAGGGCCCACGCATCCACACAGTAGGTATCTCAGGCCTTGGCGACGTAAAGCAGCAGGCAGTCCACACCCTGAACTTTGCCGGAAGCATGAAGCTGAACAGCCGTGTAGCGGTAAAACTCCAGATAAACGACCTGCTCAACCAACCGGTAATCTTCCGTCAGGAGGTACCGAAGACAGGCGAGACACTTGAAGTGGAAAAGTTCAAGCGTGGAAGCAGCTTCGAAATAGGAGTATCGTACACGCTATAAGATATAAACCTGACTAAGGCGATAAGAGATAATCCTGACTAAGGAAATAAGAAACTATCCTGACTAAGGAAATAAGAGATAAACCAGACTAAGGCAAATTGAATAAGATAACATCAAAAACATTTCAAAATTAAAACTGTTTATGAAAAAGAATTGGAAACTTGCCACTCTTGCACTGGCAACCACAGGAATGATGCTCACAACAGCATGTACCGACGACAATATCGGCGACGGCGGTATCGGCAACATCGCCGACAATCTCCTCAACGCCGATATCACAGAAGACGTCACTCTGAAAGCAGGCATAACCTACACTCTCGACGGAGGTATCCACGTAAAGAACGGAGCCACCCTGAAGATTGAGCCGGGAGTAAAGATCGAGGCAAAACACGACAATAAAGTAGACTACATCCTCGTAGAGCAGGGAGCAAAAATCGATGCGCAGGGTACAGCCTCACAGCCCATCGTAATGACATCCGAGAAGAAAGAAGCCGGAGCATGGGGCGGACTCCACATCTGCGGATACGCACCTACAAACGTGGGTACAGGCACATCAGAAATCGGTGACGCCACATACGGAGGCGACAAAGCTGACGACAATTCCGGCGTTCTGCGCTACGTCCGCATGGAATACACCGGCTATGCCTTCAGCGAAGACAAGGAATCAAACGGTATTACATTCTACGGAGTTGGTAATGGTACAACAGTAGACTACGTACAGGCTTTCATGGGTTCCGACGACGGTTTCGAGTTCTTCGGCGGCTCGGTAAATATCCGCCATGCGGTAGTGACCGACTGTAGCGACGACTCTTTCGACTGGACAGAAGGCTGGAACGGCAAAGGCCAGTACCTCGTGGCATACCAGGGCAGCAAGGACGAGATAGGCTACGACTGCGACTGTCTGATGGAATGCGACAACCACAGCACCAACTTCGAAGCCACTCCGACGTCATTCCCTACACTGGCCAACGTAACCCTTGTGGGCAACGGCGGAGAGAAACAGGGCGTACGCCTTCGTGCCGGAACAAAGGTCAATCTCTATAACACCATCATCACAGGCAAGGGACAATGCCTCACAGTAGAAACCGCGCCTACTGAAAACGCCCTGAAGAACGGCGAGTCAAAACTCAACTACGTAACTATCGGTTCAGGTTTCACAAGCAAGGAAAACATCTACACACAGAGCGACTTCCTCGCTGCCGGAAACAACAACGAAGTGAAAGACCTTGCGCCCGTGCTCGAGTCATTCTACGTCGGCACAGCCGAAGGAGGCCGGAATATGAGCACAGCAGATTCATTCTTCGACGCAGCAGAATATCGCGGAGCCGTACCGTCGGACAACGACTGGACAGCAGGATGGACTGCCGCCAGCGGTTCCAAGCCTCAGGAGATAGAAGAGCTGAAAGGCACAGTGACATCAGATGTCACCCTGGCTGCCGGAAAGACATATTATCTTACAGGCGACTACACCGTGAAAAGCCCTGCCACACTCACCATAGAAGAAGGAGTGACAATCATTGCCAAGCATGACAACGTTGTAGACTACATCCTCGTGGAACAGGGAGCCAAAATCAATGCCGTAGGTACAGCCGAAAACCCTATCGTCATGACATCCGAAAAGAAGGAAGCCGGAGCATGGGGCGGACTCCACATCTGCGGAAAAGCGCCTATCAACGTACAGGGCGGCAAGGGAACATCCGAAATAGGTGACGCCGCATACGGTGGCAACGACGCGGCCGACAACTCCGGAAAATTGAGCTATATCCGTCTGGAATACACAGGATATGCATTCAGCGAAGACAAGGAAGCCAACGGAGTGACATTCTACGGCGTGGGCAGCGGAACCTCAGTAGACCATCTGCAGGCATACCGCGGTTCTGACGACGGTTTTGAATTCTTCGGAGGAACGGTCTGCGTAAAATACATGGTAGCTACAAGCTGCAGCGACGATTCGTTCGACTGGACAGAAGGCTGGTGCGGAAAAGGTCAGTTCATGGTGGCATACCAGGAAAACGAAGAGACACTGGGCTATGACTGCGACTGCCTTATGGAATGCGACAGCAACGACAAGGACAACTCGCTCACACCAGTCTCACATCCGGTACTGTCGAATCTGACACTCGTGGGCAACGGCAACGACGGCCGCGGAGTACGCCTGCGTGCCGGCACCGAAGTGGAACTCTACAACGCCATCATCACAGGCAAGGAGCAGCCTCTCACTGTGGAAACCGACAATACAGAAAACGCGCTGAAAAACGGAATCTCCCGATTGAACTACGTAGAGATATCAGGCGTATTGTCGTCAAAACAGAACATCTACACCAACGATCTTTTCGAGGCAGCCGAAGGCAACAAGACAAACGCCACTTTCGAACTTGAAGACAAATTCATAGGTACAGCAGACGGAGGAAAAGACATGTCCGCCGACTCATTCTTCACCGCAACCGACTACAAAGGAGCCGTTCCGACAGACGACAACTGGACCGCAGGATGGACTCTCTGATCCTCCGGAAACACGGAAACACACATATCCCCACGGGAAAACACACACCGGGACCGCCGCCACACCAAGCGACGGCCCCGGTTCTTTTATCAGAAAATCTTCCCTACATCAACCGCCGTAAAGAATTTTAATGTATCTTTACGTCCGTAATCATAACCTTATAAAACCCTTAAATTATGTATCCACTCAAATTCAATCCCATCCTGAAATCCACAATCTGGGGTGGCGACAAAATCATTCCGTTCAAACACCTTGACTGCACACAGCCCAACGTAGGCGAAAGCTGGGAGATATCCGACGTCGCGGGCGACGAATCGGTAGTGGCCTACGGACCCGACGCCGGCAAGAACCTCACACAGATGGTCAGCCTCTACAAAGGAGCCCTGGTGGGCGAAGCCAACTACACTCGCTTCGGCGGCAAGTTCCCCCTGCTGATAAAATTCATCGACGCCCGGGACGACCTCTCCATCCAGGTGCACCCTGACGACGAGCTGGCCATGCGGCGCCACAACTCCATGGGCAAGACCGAGATGTGGTACGTGATAGACAACGCCGAGGGCCGCGCACACCTGCGTTCGGGCCTGAGCCGCAGCATCACGCCGGAGCAGTACGAACAGATGATAGCCGACAACACCATCTGCGACGCCCTTGCCGACTATGCCGTCCGTCCGGGCGACGTGTTCTTCCTCCCCGCAGGACGAATCCACAGCATCGGAGCCGGATGCTTCATAGCCGAGATACAGCAGACATCGAACATCACCTACCGCATCTACGACTTCAACCGCAAGGACAAGGACGGCCGCACCCGCGAGCTGCACACCGAGCTGTCGAAACAGGCCATCGACTACAGCGTGCAGCCGGACTACCGCACCGCCTACACCCCGTGCAAGGACCGCCCCGTCCACCTCGTGTCGTGCCCATACTTCACCACATCCGTCTATCACCTTTCGCGGCCGATGACCATGGACTATTCCGGACTCGACTCGTTCGTCGTCTACATCTGCATGGAAGGATCGTGCACCATAAAGGACGACCGGGGAAACACCATCGGCATGCAGGCAGGCGAGTCAGTACTTTTCCCTGCCACAACCCGCAGCCTTGAAGTGACCCCCCATGGCGAAGTGAAGTTCCTCGAGACATACGTATAGGCCCGCCCACAGGCACCCGCGCCATGCGCCTCAGTCCGCCACGTCGCGGGTGACAAGGACCTTATCTATTCGCGCGCCGTCCATATCCACCACCTCGAAACAGAATCCGTTCCACCGCATGGTTTCGCCGCTCTGAGGCACATGCTGCAGATGCTGCAGGATGAGCCCTCCCAGGGTATGGAAATCCGACACCTCGAACAGCTCCGGACGGTCGAAATAATTCAGGAAATCGTACATCGTGCACTGTCCGTCCACCAGCCATCCGTCGTTGTTCACCCTCTTGATGATGTCCGGCTCGCCGTCGGCGTCGTCCACAGTTCCCACCAGTCCCTCCAGAATATCCTTCAGCGTGATTATACCCGTACACGCCCCGAACTCGTCGCACACCAGCGCACGGCTTATCTTCTTCATCTTCATCTGCTCCAGCACCTTATACACATTCATGTTCTCATGAAAGAACACCGCGTCCTGGGTCAGTGCCACCAGATTGAAATCCTCCTCATGCAGATGCAGCACCAGGTCCTTCAGATGAATGACTCCCTTCACATGGTCAAGGCCGCCATCCGCTATAGGATAGAACTCATACAGATTGTCGCTCACAATAGCCTTCACATCGTCCGCGGTCATGTCCGCCTCCAGCCATACGATATCCGACTTATGCGTCATAATAGAGCTTACCTTCAAATCGCCCAAAAGAAATACCCTCTGCATGATATCCTGCTCAACCGGTTGCACCTCACCGTCTTCGGCCCCCTCTTTAATAATAGACTTGATTTCTTCTTCTGTCACCCTGCTGTCCTCCTCTTTCACCCCAAGCAGATTGAAAATCGCCTCAGTGCTTTTCGCCAGCAACCCGACGAAAGGAAGCGCAATCACAGAAAGAACATTCATGGGCCGCGCCATTACCTTTGCAGCCTTTTCGGCCATACTCATACCTATACGCTTAGGCACCAGCTCGCCGAATATAATAGTGAGATATGTAACCACCACAACGATAACTCCCTGAGCCAACCCGAAGGCGTATGCCGCAGATACTCCCCACGACTTCATAGCCTCCGTCAGGTCCGCCGCAATCTGATTTCCGGAATAGATACCCGTGAGGATTCCGATAAGAGTGATGCCAATCTGTACGGTGGAAAGAAACCTGTCCGGTTCGTTTGCGAGCTTCAAGGCTGTTTTTGCCGATTTGTTCCCGTTTTTAGCGTCAGCGGAAAGACGTGATTTACGGGCTGATATGAGGGCCACCTCGGACATTGCGAAAACTCCATTAAGCAATATCAACCCGATGATAATAAAAATTTCGTTCATATATATATTAAATGTTTTCAACAGCAAAAATAATAGATTGTTCACGCTCAAGACGAATTAATAACATTCTATTAGAAAGTTTTAACAATATGTTTATTGTCCATTTTGGGCAATACCTAAAAATGATTAGTAATACATACAAAAACAGCATGAAATATACCTAAAAATTGCGATTGTGGGAAAATGCTCATGGCAGTAACTTTGCATCCGGAATTAAAGGTATTAGAAATATATATAAAAGGTATTAGTTTATGAGCAAAACGCTGTGGAATATAATTGATAATTCCATAATTGGTAACATTTCAACATTATACTAGTAGTAAGAACTCAAATATCTGTAAACAGAGACCTTTAATCATAAACAT
>NZ_JADYTF010000089.1 GCF_021530995.1 Bacteroides caecigallinarum | reverse complement strand
ATTCTGTATGTTTTATACCGGATATCAGAGATTTTTATGGATATACATGGTGTATTATACGTATATGATATCATCGCTGTGATAAAACAGCATTGTGCTTTACAGATTATGCTTGTCGCTTGGAGTTTCAAGCGGCAGATAGATGGTAAATTCCGTAAATTCTCCTTCTGTGCTGTTTACGAATATTCTTCCCTCATGCGCCTTTATCACCTGGTCAACAAAGTTCAGGCCCAGTCCGAAGCCTGAAGCTCCGTTCCTGCGGCTGCGCTTTGCCGCTGCTGCACGTTCATACTTTTGGAATATGATTTTCTGGTCGGCTTCGGATATACCCAGACCATTGTCACGTACTTTCAGTATGGTGTAGCGTTCGCTTTCTTCAGTGGTGATGTTTATTTCCACACTCTCCTTTGAGTATTTGATGGCATTATCAATCAGATTGCTTATTACTTCACCCAGATAATCGTTGTCGGCATAAGCTGTTTTGGCCTGTAATTTGATGATAAAGTTTACAGGTTTCTGTGCTTTTGCCTTGAATTTCTCAGTCAGTTTCTCTATTATCGGTGTAAGCTCGACTTCTGTTTTGTTCATCTCCAGTTTATGGTTCTCCAGTTTAGAGATGGTAAGTATTTTGTTGGTGAGAGCAAACAAGTGGTCTGTCTCGCTTTTTGCTATACTCATGTATTTGTTCTTTATCTCCGGTTTGCCTTCCAGCCTTCCGCTTTTCAGCATATCCTGTACCATCATAACAGTGCTTAAAGGTGTTTTCATATCATGTACCATGGCGTATGAGAAGTCCTCACGGATTTGGGAGATTTTGTTTAATTTGAAGATATATTTAATCTGATAGACAGTGCAGACTATTTTTTAATTTCTTCTTTTACAAAGAAATATGTATTGCAAAGCCATAAGCTTTGCAGTGAGAAGATGGAGATTAACCCTAAAACTGTTATTATATGAATGTATTTCTGTTTAGACATTTTTTTATTTGCAAAGTTAATAACATTATGCAGATATATAACTAAGCTTTTGCAGAAAACATTTTAACCTAAAGATAACGTATTGATAACATAAACTTTTGTTCTTTACGCATACCTTTGCAACATAAGAAATAACAAATGAAGTATAACTTAAAAAAATGAACACAATGAAAAAGACACTATTATTCGTGTTGCTGTTCTGCATCACGCTTGGCGCCAAGGCGCAACTGTTATGGAAAATATCAGGTAACGGACTTGACAGACCATCATACGTTATAGGAACGCATCACCTTGCACCGCTCAGTATCAAGGACAGTATAGCCAATCTGCAACAGGTTATTGACCAGACAGAACAGGTGTATGGTGAACTCGTGATGGAGGATGCTACAAATCCTGAATCTGTTATGAAGATGCAGCAAGCTATGGTACTGCCGGCTGATACTACACTGAAAAGCCTTTACACACAGGCACAATATGATACCATAGCATCAGTGGTAAAGACTTATTTAGGAGTAGATTTTGCCTTGTTCGACAAGTTGAAACCTGCGGCTGTAACTACCCAACTGGCATTGGCTTTGGCTATGAAATCGCTGAAAGGATTTAATCCGCAAGAACAGCTTGACACTTGGTTTCAGACACAGGCACGACAGGCTGGAAAGAAGGTAGGAAGTCTGGAAACCATTGATGAACAAGTAAATGTTCTTTACAATTCGCAAACTCTGGCACGTCAGGCACTCTTATTGCACTGCGCCGCTACGCATATTGAGCAGGGTATTGACCAGACATTACGTATGACTAATGCTTACATGAAACAGGATTTGGATGGACTGCTTTCTATCATTGAAGAAAAGATGAACAATTCCTGCGACAGTACTCCTGAAGAGCAGGAAGCGCTGATATACGGACGTAACGCAAACTGGGCCCGTCAGTTACCGGATATTATGAAGCAGTCCTCAACCTTGTTCGTGGTAGGTGCCGGACATTTGCCTGGTCCGCAAGGTTTGCTGAAGTTGATTCAGGAACAGGGATATAGGGTAGAGGCTATGAAATAGACCATGAATATATAAATATAAGGAATCTGATTATATATTATTATGACTGTATTTCTGTTGGAATTTATAGTGCCGTTTAGGCGTACGCACATTCGAGTTTAAATGTGCGCACATTCGATCTTAAACGTGGGCACGTTTTACCTGAAATGTGCCCACGTTTTTTTCGGAACACGAGGAAGGAAAAATCCGTACAATAACGGTTAGTGAAGTTTACCCAATAGAATCTTTCAGATTTTCTCTTAAAAGTATAACAAAGTAATCCCTGATATTCTGTACGGCTGTTTGCAGAATGTCAGGGATTTTTTATTCTTCATAATAGCTTATTTATCGCATTAGATTAAAAATATATCGTTTTACGATAAATTATTCTTGTTTTTCTTTTGTACTTAAAAAAATAGTATATACATTTGCATATCGAAAAACGATAAATAATTATTGAAAACAAGTAAAAGACGATTAAAATAATAACAACAAATGACATTGAGATTATGAAAACAGTACGTATTTTAGGATTTGTAGTAATAGTGATAATTGTATTTTTCGCTTCTACAGACGGTTTTAAGGGTTTTAAGGATGGATGGAATGCAGTTCCTGATATTTCGTCTGATATCAATCCTGTTTCACTGTCAGTGGTTCCTGATAAGACGTTGATACCTGATAGTATTTATAATACTGAATTGCAGAGAAATGTTTCTTATAAGATGAGCGATATTGAAACATATGTTTCGCGCAGTAATAATGTTTACTATAAGTTTCTTAATTTCGTAGTGCCGTTCGTTTTCTTTTTTATATATGGTTGTTATTGCTTGGTTCGACTGCTGATTGATATTTGCCGTAATCAGGTCCTTACCAGAAAGAATGTACGCCGTATGCGTTTCTTCATCTATTCTTTAATGTTACTTCTTGCATCTTTGGAAATGGTAAGATATTTCGAATATGTACAGGTTATGAATGAAATAACTTTACCGGCAGGTTATACGATTGATGCTTTCATGTTGAAAAGTCCTTGGATGTTGATTATGTTGTTGGTATTGTTTGTCGAAATATTTGCAAAAGCGGAGAAAATTAAGGAAGAAAATGATTTGACCATTTAAAAATAGATAAAGATTATGAAAAACAAAGTTTCTCAGAAAAAACAATTGACAATGTTCTGTAGCCTTACGGTTGCATATACAAGTTTGCTTGTCGGAATACTGCGTTTAGGTCTTGAAATTGCTGATGTAATATTTATGGATGCAGTATTCAATTATAATACCTGTATAAGATTGGTAATATATACATGTATAATCCTGTCGGCAATATCCATAGTGTGTTTTCTTAAAAACGTAGATAAAGGATTTGTTTTCGATAAAAAGAATATATATCCTTTGCGATTCTTTGCGTGGACTGTTACCTTGACAGGGATAATCCTGACAGTGATAAACTCAATAAATGACTCCGATAGTCAGACATATATGTTTTTCCTATTAATAGGAATCTTTATAAACATACTCTCAGAAGTGTTCAATCTGGGAGTGAAAATGAAAGAAGAACAGGAACTTACTATTTGAATCATAAAATAATTAAAGGGAATAACAATGAAGACGATATGGAAAATACTCAAACAGCGCTATAAAGATATGGGTAATCTTCTATTTGCTGTTTTGGTTGGAATGATAAGTGTAATGATGTATTTTGGTCCTACTATTGTAAGACTTTTGCTGGCTGGCACTTCTGAACGGATGCTGGGCGGAGTGTATGCATGTAATTTATTGGTCATTCTTGTGTTTTGCTTTTGTATAATCAGGATTGACTGCCGAAAACTGATTAGTAATAAGACTGCTAGTATTCTGGAGAGTATTGGCTCTTTTACGGTTCTTTTTATGTTGATTCGTAACTCTTTTGCAAAGAGAGCAGGTGATTTGGGGGATGAATTTTTATATTCATTGGATTGGTTCACTATTATGTTATTTGGAATTATGAT
Organism: Bacteroides caecigallinarum; assembly: GCF_021530995.1. GTDB lineage: Bacteria > Bacteroidota > Bacteroidia > Bacteroidales > Bacteroidaceae > Phocaeicola > Phocaeicola faecigallinarum. The sequence goes on along the minus strand of NZ_JADYTF010000089.1, from coordinate 11,200 downwards.
GGCATTTATAGGAAAGATAGTGCGCCGTGCGGTAAAAATTAAGGAAGAAAATGATTTGACCATTTAATAGGAATAGAATTATGAGCGAGATTAAGCCTGATAAAAAACTTGTAAAATATTGCGAGGTTGTTTCTGTGATAACAATAATAGCCGCAGCTATGTACGGATTTCCTAATATACTGGATCTTTGTTATGAAATGGGAAAGGATAATAGCGACACATTTATATGGTACGCCTTGGTAGTAGGTATAGAGAGTTATGCCATAATGTTTGTAGGAGTTCTGTCGTATGTTATGGTTCGTAATGTGAAGCGGGGAAACATCTTCAGCCGTGTGAACAAGCGTATCCTGAATGCCATAGGTGTTTCAACAACTTTGTCCGGAATACTTATAAATATGATAATTCGTTTAAGTCCTCTTGAAATGCCGACTGAGGTTTGTGTGTTATTTATAATCTTGGGGATGATGTTTGTATTGACTGCCTGTATTTTCGAGATAGGAATACGAATGAAAGAAGAACAGGATTTGACCATTTGATAGATTAAAAAAACTGACATATATGCCTATAATAGTAAACTTGGACGTAATGATGGCGAAACGGAAGATTTCGCTTGGTGAACTGGCCGAACGCATAGACCTTACTCCGGCAAACCTTTCTATACTTAAAACGGGAAAGGCTAAAGCTATACGTTTCTCTACTTTGGAGGCTATCTGTAAGGAACTGGACTGCCAGCCGGGAGATATTCTGGAATACAGGGATGAATGATGTCTTAACATAAAGATAACGTAGCGATAACATAAACTAATTTTCTTTGCGCATACCTTTGCGGCATAAGAACAACTAAACAATATAAAATATAAAAGTTATGAGAAGAATGATTAAACTGGCTTTTGTAGCCATAGCAGGTTTTGCCTGCATGCCGGTAGCTGTCAGGGCACAGCAGATGCCTCCGGTGCCGGTGGATAAGGAAGTGAGAATAGGTAAACTGGATAACGGACTTACATACTATATCCGTCATAATGAATATCCGAAGAACCAAGTGGATTTCTATATCGCCCAGAAGGTGGGTAGTATCCTGGAAGAGGACAACCAGCGCGGATTGGCGCATTTCCTTGAACACATGTGTTTCAACGGAACAAAGAACTTCCCGGGAAACTCAATGATAAAATGGCTGGAGTCTGTAGGTGTGAAGTACGGTTATAATCTTAATGCCTATACCAGCATTGATGAAACTGTTTATCGTATCTCCAGTGTACCTACTGAACGTATCGGGGTACAGGACTCATGTCTGATGATTCTGTCCGACTGGGCTGACGGTCTGTTGCTTGAAGGTAAGGAGATAGACGAGGAACGTTCCGTTATACATGAGGAATGGAGAAGCCAGTTGCCTCCGAATATGAGGATTCTGGAGAAGCTGCTTCCGGAGATATATCCTGACAGCAGATACGGACACCGTCTTCCTATAGGAACAATGGAAGTGGTGGACAATTTCCCTCATCAGGCTTTGCGCGACTATTATGAAAAGTGGTACCGTCCTGACCTTCAGGGTATAGTAGTGGTGGGCGATATTGATGTGGACCGCATAGAAGGCAAGATAAAGGAATTGTTCTCAAAAATTGAGAAGCCTGTAAATCCGGCAGAAAGGGTTTACTACCCTGTGGCCGACAATGAAAAGCCTATTGTCGCTTTCGGCTCGGACAAGGAACAGAGCAATTATGTGGCTCAGATTATGTTCAAGTATGATGCCCTGCCTGATTCGTTGAAAGGTACAATGGCTGATGTTACAACCGCTTATCTGCTCGATATGGCTCAGATGATGCTTCAGATAAGACTGAACGAACAGGGTCAGAAGGCGGATGCTCCGTTTGCACTTGCAGAAACAATTCATGGAGAGTTTCTTATGTCGAAGACAAAACAGGCTTTCCTATTGGCTATGATTCCAAAGGGCAACAGTTTCGACGAAGGACTGAAGGCTGTCTATCGTGAGGCTCTCCGTGCCAAGAGGGGAGGATTTACCGCCACTGAATATGCCCGTTGCCGCACGGAATATCTTTCTCAGCTTGAAAAGGCTTACAACAACCGCAACCAGCAGGAAAACAAGACTCTTGCAGAATCGTATGTACGCAACTTTATCGACAAGAAGCCTATACCGGGTATAGAAACAGAATATCAGATGATGAGCATGATTGTAAACCAGATACCAGTGGAAGCCGTTAATCAGGTGTTCTCGCAGATTGTTTCGGACAAGAACATGGTTGTTCTCGGTATGATGCCTGAACGTGACGGCGAGTCCTGTCCTAAGGATGAAGATATACTTGCGTTGCTTTCTCAGGTGGAGGCCGAAAACATTGCTCCTTACGTGGACAATGTGAAGGACGAGCCTCTGGTAAGCGAATTGCCGGCAGCCGGAAAGGTGGTGAAGGAAAACTTGCTTTCTGATTTCGGTGCCAAGGAATGGATTCTTTCAAACGGTGCCAAAGTGGTATTGAAGAAGACTGACTTCAAGGCTGACGAGATTTATATGATGGCTGTGGCAAAAGGCGGTACTTCGGTTTATGGAAATGACAAGGCGGCGGACTTGATGTTCATGCCTGCCGTACTGGAACAGCACGGTTTGGGTAATTTCACCAATTCTGATTTGACTAAGCTGATGGCCGGCAAGCAGGTTTCCCTGAAAGTTGCTTTCGAGGACTATGTACGTAGCCTTTACGGAAACACAACTCCTAAGGATCTGAAGACTTATATGGAGATGATATACATGACTTTCACAGGGCTGACAGTGACACCGGATGAATTTACTGCAATGCAGAATCTATATAAGGGATTGATTCAGAATCAGGAGCAGAACCCTAATTTTATTTTCCAGAAGAAGGTTCAGGAATTCCTTTATACTTCGCCTAATAAGCAGGTGTTCGGTATAAGTGATATTGAGAAGGCAAACCGTGAGAATATTCTTTCTATTATCAATGAGCAGCTTGCAAGCGCAGCGGACTTTACATTTGTATTCAGCGGTAACTTTGATGAGGCTGAGTTGAAAACACTGGTAGAACAGTATATCGCTTCACTACCTTCTGTGAAAGGAAAGAAACAGGACTTGAAATATAACAGTGCGGTAGAAATCAAGTCGGGAAGCGAAGAAAAGGATTTCACAATGAAGATGGAAGTGCCTCAGGGTAGTGCTGCTGTCATCATCAGTGGAAAGATGCCTTACTCGTTCAAGAACAGATTGATGGCTTCAATGTCGGCACAGATAATCTCTACACGTCTTTTGAATGAAGTACGCGAGAAGGAAGGCGCTGTCTATAGCATATTTACACAGGGCTCGCAGGACAGACTTTCTGAAGTGTCGGTTGCATATCAGACTATATTCCAGGTGAAACCTGAAAAGAAAGACCGTGCACTGGAAATAATCCGCAGCGAGTTTGAGAAACTGGCGAAGGAAACTCCTGTGGAGGAACTTGACAAAGTGAAGGAATTCATGGTTAAGCAGTATGCCGAGAATGAACATACAAACAGCTATTGGTGCTCAATGATGGCAGGCAACGAACTTAAACCGTCTGAAGTATTTGCCCAGGCTGAAAAGGTAATCTTGTCTGTCACTCCAAAAGAACTTTCGGAATATGTAAATAAAGTGATGAAACAGAACAACTATAGGGTGTTGGTTATGATGCCTGAAGGCAATTAATTTATTATTTATAGCATATACAAAGCAAGGCTATAAATTAAAATTCCCCAAAAATTTAAACAGAGTAAGTATGATTCTGTCTGAATTTTTGGGGAATTTCAGTCTATATTGATTCCTTTTATGATATCATATTGATGATAAATTCGCGTTGTAAAGAGTAGGAACCATCTCATGTCCAGTTATTGATTGCGAATTTATTTCAGTTTTATCTTCAATATCTTACCGCTATTGGCAGGAAGGTCTGTTCCTACAGGCTTATTGGAAGTAAAGTTTATCTTTTCCTCTTTGCCTGTCAGCAAATCCTTAACCTTTATGTTTTCCATTTGCGGCATTGACAGGTATTGGAATGCATGTTCCGGAATATTTATTGCCACCCGCATATTCATATCGCCAAAGTTGACAGCTATAAGCAACACTTCGTCTTCATACTTTCTCAAGAAGGCGTATTGTTTATGTTCGTCCATCTGCCATCCGTTCATGTTGACGTACATGAGGTCGAAGAACGCACCGTGAGAAATACACTTTTCTTCGTTGCAGATAGTCAGAAGTGTTTTATAGAAGTTTCTGATACCTTTCTCTTTGGTGTTCAACAAATGGGTATTGAATCTTCCGTGGTTAGTCCAGCGGCGTATGCTGTCGATACTCCAATAATCGAAGATTGTGGTACGTCCGTCTCTTCCACTGAAGCCTTCTGTGTCCATTCCACTTTCGCCAAGTTCCTGACCGAAATATATCATTACAGGATTAGTGCTCATACATGCTGATACTATCATGCCCGGGAAAGCTTTATGGGCGTTTCCGGCGAAATATCCGGAAGCTATGCGCTGTTCGTCATGGTTCTCAAGGAAGTTGAGCATGTGGCTCTGAATGTCGTTTACGCTCTGCCAGCATCCGATAATGGCTGTGGCAGAAGCACCATTTGAAATTACCGCTCTCAGAGTGTCATACAAGCCAACCTTGTCGTACAGATAGTCGAAATGTCCGTTGAATATGTAGTTCCTGTATTCTTGTGGATTGTAAACTTCGGCAATGAATATTATGTCAGGGTGGTTCTCTTTAACCTTAGGAATTGCCCATCCCCAGAACTCGCATGGAACCATTTCTGCCATGTCGCATCTGAAACCATCTATACCTTTTGATGCCCAAAAGAGCAAGATATCTAGCATCTTGGTCCATGTATTCGGTATAGGAGAGAAGTGGCAACCTGTATTGTTGTAATAATCTACTCCGTAATTCAGTTTTATTGTTTCATACCAGTCGGTTCTGTTTGGCCATGCATCGAACTTGTTGTTACCTGTAGCCTTGGCAGGTTTTTCTGTATATCTTCCTGCTTCAGGATCGTACAGGTCGATATCACCTTTCAGTTCCTCGCCAGGGATATAGTAGAAGTTATTGTTTGGACTGAATGATACTGTTGTATCGTCGCCCTCGCCCAGGTCTTTCACTCCTTCTGGTTTGGCAAGCGATTTGTATTGTCTTGCAACATGATTTGGAACGAAGTCGATAATCATCTTCATTCCTGCTTCGTGCGTTCTTGCTACCAAAGCCTCAAATTCCTCCATTCGCTTGTCAACATTAACAGCCAGGTCAGGATCGATGTCGTAATAGTCTTTGATGGCGTATGGTGAGCCGGCTTTACCTTTTACTACAGCAGGGTGGTCTTTGCTCAGTCCATAGCGTGTGTAGTCTGTCTGTGTGGCATGCGCTATAACTCCTGTATACCAGATGTGTGTAGTCCCAAGCTTTTTTATTTCGGCCAGGGCCTGCTCTGTGAAATTATCCATTTTCCCACATCCGTTTTCGTCTATGCTTCCGTTGGTCTTGCATGTGAGGACCTGATTGCCGAACAGACGTGTAAAGACTTGATATATAATGATTTTTTCTTCAGGATTCATAGGATTGAAGTTTATGGTTTAAAAAAAAGACACGTATTATGCCTTATGGTTAATACGTGTCTGATTCAGTTTTTATTATTCAATGCCGTGGGCATTAGCTTCTTTGTTTATCTTCTTGATAAGTCCCTGAAGAACTGCTCCAGGACCACATTCAGTAAATTCGTCAGCTCCGTCTGCTATCATGTTCTGTACAGTCTGTGTCCATCTTACAGAAGCAGTAAGCTGAGCTACAAGGTTTGCTTTGATTTGAGCAGGGTCTGTATATGGTTTTGCGTCTACATTCTGATATACAGGACATTTTGGAGTATGGAACTCGGTAGCATTGATTGCCGCTTCAAGTTCAACTTTTGCAGGATCCATAAGCGGAGAGTGGAATGCACCGCCGACTTTCAAAGGAAGAGCACGTTTAGCTCCTGCTTCTTTCATAAGCTCACAAGCCTTATTGATACCTTCAATAGAACCTGAGATAACAATCTGTCCAGGGCAGTTATAGTTTGCTGCAACACAAACTTCACCTTCTGCAGAAACTTTAGCACAGATTTCCTCTACTTTCTCGTCTGGAAGAGCGATGATGGCAGCCATTGTTGAAGGTTGTGCCTCGCATGCTTTCTGCATAGCCATTGCACGTGCATAAACAAGTTTCAGACCGTCTTCGAAAGAAAGAGCTCCGGCTGCTACCAGCGCAGAGAATTCTCCAAGTGAGTGTCCGGCTGTCATCTCAGGTTTGAAGTTTTCGCCCATGCAGAGTGCTGAGATTACAGAGTGAAGGAATACGGCTGGCTGAGTAACCTTTGTCTGACGTAAGTCTTCGTCTGTACCGTTGAACATAATATCTGTGATGCGATAGCCTAAAATATCGTTGGCTTTTTCAAAAAGTTCTTTGGCTAATTCTGAATTTTCGTACAGGTCTTTACCCATTCCTACGAACTGGGCACCCTGTCCCGGGAATACAAATGCTTTCATGATTCTTCTATTTAATAATTATTGATATTGCTGCAAAGGTAATGATTTTTTTATATAATTACTCATTTTCAGTGAAAATGTGCATCGGAACAGGGGAATAGAAGTGGTTTAGAGGGCCGTGTCCGTTGCCTATTGATACATCTTTACCGTTAAGAATACCGTTGTGGACATATTCTTTTGCTTTTCCTACAGCTTCGTTAAGTGTCTCTCCCAATGCCAGGTAAGTGGCTATAGCAGATGACAGGGTACATCCGGTGCCATGAGTGTTTTTGCTTGAAATCTTTGATGCTGTATATATATAAGGTGTCTTTTCTCCTTTAACGCACAAAACATCGCACATGTCGTCGCCATTCAGATGTCCGCCTTTTATCAGTACTGCATTGCATCCAAGCTCCAATATTTTCTCGCCTGCCGATGTCATAGACTTAACGTCATCAGGACAGTTGCCGGTCAGTACCATTGCTTCACTTAGATTGGGGGTAATTATAGTAGCGAGCGGTATAAGTTCGCTCTTTATAGCTTCTATTGCTTCATCTTCAATAAGTTTGCAGCCGCTTGTTGATACCATTACTGGATCGAAAACGACATATCGTGGTCTGTATTCCTTTATGCTTGAGGCGATAGCTTTTACTATCTCTACATCGTTTATCATACCTATTTTGATAGCAAGAGGTTTTATGTCTGTCATTACGGCGTCAATCTGTGCTTTAACGTACGGTGCTGGTACAGGATGAATTCCAGTTACTCCACATGTGTTCTGCACCGTAACCGCAGTTATGGCACTTGCAGCATATCCGCCAAGGGCTGATATAGCTTTAATATCAGCTTGTATTCCGGCACCGCCGCTACAATCAGAGCCGGCAATTGTCAGTACACAATTATATTTTTTCATTGTCAATATGATTTTATATTATTTTGATACAAAAATAGTGATTATTTTGTTCGAATTCCTTTTCTCAGTTAAATTTTGTTATTCTATATTTATGAAATGATATTCAGTATGTTGTTTTTTATGAAAAAACAGTTATTTTTGCAGTTGTTATAATTGAGATATGTTTATGGAGATGAATATAAATAATCATATTGTGATAATGGCCGGAGGAATTGGTAGCAGATTCTGGCCTATGAGTAGTAAGGAATTGCCTAAGCAGTTTATTGATGTACTTGGATGCGGACGTACCCTTATACAATTGACTGTTGACAGATTCAGAGGAATATGTCCCCCTGAAAATGTATGGGTAGTGACATCTGCAAGTTACGAGGCTTTGATTAAGGAACAGCTACCGGAAATCCCTGAAGGACAAATATTGTTGGAACCATGCCGACGCAATACAGCTCCATGTATTGCATACGTTAGCTGGAAAATCAAATCGAGAAATCCAAAAGCAAATATAGTAGTTACACCTAGCGATCACATAGTGATGGATGTCAATGAATTCAGAAGAGTGATAAACTCTGCCATGAAGTTTACATCATCATCTGATGCTATTGTAACTTTAGGAATGAAGACTACTCGTCCTGAAACAGGTTATGGATATATTGAAGCAGACCTGACAATGGCTTGTCCTTCTAATAAAGAAATATATCGAGTAGACGCATTCAAGGAAAAGCCTGATCTTGAAACAGCCAAGAGATATATACAAAAGAAAAATTTCTTCTGGAATGCAGGAATATTTGTATGGAACGTAAATACAATAGTAAATGCTATGCGTGTTTATCAGCCAGCGTTAGGTAAGATATTTGAAAAAATGCTGCCATTCTTCTTTACAGATAAAGAACAGGAGATGATAAATGAGTTGTTTCCTATGTGTGAAAATATCTCCGTGGATTATGCTGTGATGGAGAAAGCTGACGAAATATATGTTTTCCCGGCTTCGTTCGGATGGAGTGATTTGGGTACATGGGGCTCTCTGCATGAGAATTCACAGAAGGATGCTCAGGGCAATGTTTGTATAGGTGAAAACATAAAAATGTACGAATCAAGAAACTGTGTGGTACACACTACTCAGGAGAAAAAAGTGGTTATACAGGGACTGGACGGATATATCATTGCAGAGAAGAATGATACGTTGCTTGTATGCCGCTTGAGTGAAGAGCAGAGAATTAAAGAATTTTCGGAGGATTGATATTATTAATCGTTTTCAAAAATAAGACCGGATAAGGAGGAGAACCCTGCAAATCCGGTCTTTTTGTTTGTGGTTATGAGTGATTGGTCATTGTGTTGTTGCTTTATTTGATAGCAGCCAATGCCGCATCATAGTTAGGCTCTTGTGTTATTTCAGGAACCAGTTCTGTATATACTATTTCGCCGGCAGGATTAATCACAACTACCGAGCGTGCAAGAAGTCCGCTCAATGGACCGTCGGCAATGAGTACTCCATAATTAGTGTCGAAATCAGAAGGATTTCTGAAATCTGACAATGGAATGACATTCTCTATTCCTTCGGTTGTGCAGAAGCGTCCCTGTGCAAAAGGAAGATCCTTTGATATAGCCAAAACCACTGTATTTTCCATTTTAGCAGCCAGTTGGTTGAACTTTCTTACAGAAGTGGCACATACACCGGTGTCAAGACTTGGGAAAATATTCAGAACCACAAATTTGCCTTTTGTGTCCGACAGTTTGAACTGACTTAAATCACCTTTTACCATTGTGAATTCCGGAGCGGTAACTCCAGTCTTTATGAATTCGCCAGCCAGATTTACGACTGAACCTTTAAATGCTGTTTTTGACATATTTGTTTGATTTTATTTGTTTATAACCATATAACGTATTATATTGTAATATTGTTCATAACTGATGAAAAAAAATTATATCTAAAAACAGATTATTAAAAATGTTAGGTGCAGTAATAGGAGATATTGCAGGTTCGGTATATGAATTCAGCAATACGAAGGATTATAATTTTGAGATGTTTCCGACAGGAAGTAATTTCACCGACGATACGGTAATGACAATGGCAGTGGCCGAATGGGCTTTAAATAATGATATTTGTGCAGACATTAAAGCTCAGACAAAACTGCTTGAAAGTATTATTGTGGATGTGGCAAAGAACGTTCCATGCCCAATGGGAGGATATGGAGCCGGGTTTCATACATGGCTTTTCCATCCTGAGAGACTTATTGATTATCGTACTGGTAGAGTAGCATCCGGACGTTGTCCGTACAATTCATGGGGAAACGGTTCCGCCATGCGGACGTCATCCGTAGGGTGGTTGTATGATGATATGGATACTACGTTGAAAGTTGCTGAGACAGCTGCTTCCATAACCCATAATCATCCTGAAGGTATTAAAGGAGCTCAAGCAGTAACGGCTGCCATTTTTATGGCAAGGAACGGAGCGTCGAAGGAGGATATCAAGAAGTATATTACTACGAAATTTCATTACAATCTTGATCAGTCGTGGGAATATCTCCACGATACGTATGAATGGGATTCAAGCTGTCAGGGAACAGTGCCGCAAGCTATTATCTCCTTTTTATCGAGTGATGATTTCGAGGGTGCTATACGTAGGGCTATATCTATTGGTGGTGACAGTGACACATTGGCTTGTATCACCGGAAGCATAGCCGAGGCCTATTATAAAGACATTCCGGAGTATATGGTTTCTAAGGCTATGTCATTGTTGCCTGTGAGGTTTAGGAAGGTGTTGGGTATGATGGGAGAAAAGGGATATTATTCCATTTGGTAGTCATAAAATCCCCATTGGTGGATTAAGTTTTACTATTGCACGGTGGTTTCATATTTTTGTAAGCAGAATGAATTTCAAACAGTGTTTACTATGTCAAAGAGAAAATGGCTGAAGATATGAGGAAACGTGAAGAAAAGATGCTTAGAAAGATACGTAAGATTCTTGACGATGAACAATATGAAAAGTGGCTTGAGATGAAACCTAAAGCTCCGGGAAAACCGCTTCCTGGTACAGACAGACCTAAACCTCAGGATTTATAATCCTGCAGGTTTAGCTCAGCCAATTGTCGGTTTATATCGTTGTCTTTCCTAATGTTATCATCGTGCATTCCGAGTATGGAATATTTACATTCACCACAGACGTCGATACCGATAATTCTGCCATGCTTAAGCAGTATTGACAGCAGACGTTTAAGCTCTGTCATTGTAGCTTTCCCCTGATCCCAGTTCGTTACATCTTCCTCGGGATTGAGCACATCCTTGTCTATTGATATGTATATAGGAAGATCGAAATGTATGTCGTAGAAATGTTGCCATGCATCATGGTCTTCCAGTTGCGATTCCTTGAATTCTATCAGTTTGTCCGTATATCTGCTGTCTATCTTTTTCAGTAGTTCGTCTGAAGTACCTATCAGAATAACTTTTTTCAGATGTTTATTCGTATCAATAGATGATTTAACCCACGAGCCGCATGTCAATAGTTCATCGAAAAGGGAAGGTTGCATATCCGGATGATGGTCGAATACTACTAGTATGAAGTCTTCCTGAATCTTGTCTGTAAAAAACTTTGATATATAATGGTAATTTCCTGAATCTATGAAATGGATACCTTGTGGAGGCAGATTCATTATACGTTTACGTATTTCTTCGGATGCTTCATTGTCGCAAAAGCAGTTTGCTCCGGATATATCTGTGCAGTTTATCCATTTTATTTTCTCATTCTTGTAAAAAGATTCTTCTGTATAGACA
>NZ_JADYTF010000088.1 GCF_021530995.1 Bacteroides caecigallinarum | reverse complement strand
GACCCCACGCATGATATAGAAAACTGCTGTTCATAATTGTACGTTTGCTTGTGCTTATTCAAATATACAATTTGTGCAGCGGTTTTCTTCTTTAATAAACTATCACGCGAAATGTCGGATGAACCTTAAATTCTTATGCTCGTTATTACCGGAGTTTCAAGTATCGTGACCAGGTCTTTCCAGTCTATCTTATACACTGTCACATCGTCCTTGCGCTCTATCCTCATGAACCTGTAGCCCTTTATGAAGGACTTCTCATGAAGATAATAGGCATTGCGCTCATAGTGTATCATGCGAACCTTGCGCTGGTCTTTAGACATGAACATGTAAACATCGCCGTTCATCGGGTCACGGTGGTACCTGCCGCGGATTATCTCACATATACGCTGAGCCTTGCATCTCATATCATGAAGCTCAGGAAGGTAGTAGAAGTTGTGAAGACCGTTGATGCTCAGCATAAGCCCTCCAGTTTCTCTACCAGCGTTTTCAGCCCCTGATAGTCTAAGCCTTTCTTCTGAATGCACAAGCCCTCACGGGTTCTTATCGTTACCATGATACTTCCTTTATGGGGAGTTGTACGTTTGGGCTTGTCCTCAGTAACATCCTCATGTGTATTGTCGCTTTGGAGCAACTCTTCAGGAATACCTTCCACTTCTACAGGTACAACCTTCTTCTGTGTCTTCTTGAACCAGTCATAGAATGCCGTGTATGGAATATTGTTGCCAATGCAGAACGAGTTGATGGAAACTCCATTGGGCTCACCCTCGGTTTTGTAGAGGAACCACAGTCTTTCAAAATCTTTTTCGCTAAACATAATCTTTCGAGTTTTAAGTTTAGCACGAAGGTATGGGAAAGAACCATGCTAGTCAATACGCCAATTTTGGAAGCTTACATGCTGTTCTAAAAATAACCAAAACAATAACGACAATCGAACTGCGGCTTCCTCTAAACGGCACAATTATTTCCACAATTTTATTACTTACCCTTGAACATAGGTCTCTAAAGTTACTTTTCAATTACCTGAGGATTTGGGGTAACGCAATGACGAAATCAGGGGAAAGTCTCCTTACTTAAGAATAAAAAATCTCCTACTTTAGACTTTGTTTACTTCATTTATAGGACTAAAAGCAAGAGATTTTTATGTTCCCACTTTTGGATTATAATTAAGTCTATCTCTATTTCCCATTTTGAACCTCATTAATAATATTGAAGTTTATTTCTATCTTCAATTATAATTATTCGATTTTCTGTTACCATTTTAAGATTCAACAAAATAATATTATCTATCTAACCCTCGTTCTTATATACTAGCCTTTCAATAGTTTCATCTGAAATAGAAAGGCGCTGTAATACCGAAATTATATGCTCTAATTCCCCAGTTATGAACGACAGATCTATACTAAATCTTTGAATATGTTTTAGCAAAACTTGAAGTTTGTAGTATGGTATTGAAATCATGCTATAATCTTTATCAAACAGATATACTCCATCACTATTAATCGAGGAGTCTATATGATTAAATAATGCATCTATTTTATTCTGTATAATCGCTTTATGCGTTTTATCAAGCAATCTGTCAATTCTGGGGTCAGGAAATACTTGCATTTGATAATTTACTCGTTCACGTTGCTTTAGCATCCACATATATGGACTATTATCATCAATCTGATTAGATGAGACTAAATCTGAAATAGCCCCATCTTTTACAATTGTTGAATAATATCCAATAGTTAATTGATGATCTCCTCTTAATTTACCTAATCTAAACTCAGAAAATTGCGTTTCTGTATTAAGATTCAAACAAAATAAAGATCCATTACGAATTAATAGATAAGAATTACTTAATAGCTCTCCTCTAAGACAATAGAATACAGAATAGTACAACTTTACTATACTCCAAGCTGAGTATCCTGCAGAGATTCCCTCAAGTGCTTGAGTAAATGAATGTATCGCTTTAAGCCAATATGAAACAGCATCATATTCTATTTTAGGCCGAATATCAGCTATGTCATTCACTGATAGATTAAGTTCACGTAATTTTTGCTTATATGAATCCCATTTAGTGATATCAGCACATCCACATTTAAACTCAATATACTCTTGTACATCATTCCGCTTAAAATTCATATTCCTCAGGATTTGTTGGAATATCTTGCCTCATCATCTCAAAAAGAAACGATGAAATTTTTTTTCTCCCACTCTTGCCATCTGACGATTTAATTTCTGATTGAGTAATCAAATCTCCAGAATCAAGTTTCATTAATTCTGCCATATGCTCCTTAGTAAATTTTCTATCTGTTTGACAACGTGGAATAAGATGTTCTGCTAGGAAATCAAAGGCTCCATTAAAACCTGCACCTTTAATAAAAGGATTTTCATTTTTCTTATCCCATATTTTTGCAGCAGTATAGGCATCTCTTATGACTGAGTAAAAATTTAAAATGATTCGCTGTTGAGATTCAATATCAGATAACTTAAACTTGGCAAAAGCACCGTCTTTTTCAAAATGAGGTTTCATAGCATTTACCATTATGGATAAATCTATAAGACCAGGTTGTCTTGTCGGACCTGGATACCTAACCATTTGAAAGTAGGGAGATTCTCTATTTGTATTAAGTTCTGCTACAATATCTCTCACACGATTAATCACATGTTCTGAATCTTCTACCGATTCTCCAAATAAATCATAAATAAGACTTTTAGGAACAGGTTTTTGCTCACTATTAATATTCAAAAATATTTTTGCTGCATCAGAAGTATTTAAGTTAATAAACATACTAACCAATACATCCAATTCTCCATATTTGGGATCAATATTAACAGCCTCTTGTATACCAGCAATACGATGTTGTCCATCAAGCATTTGTACTCGACGTCCCTGAAGTGGTAAAACAATACCTTCTTTTTTAATTTTTGGCGAATTAATATTATCTGTCCAGTTAAGGATAAAGCTATTTACAAACGAATTACCTTGTAACACAAAATCTTTTATATCGTTAATTCTACGTTTGTTAAGAACGCGCTGCACTGCACCTTGCTCTGTACTGCCACCACGAATCGCTACATATTGAATTGGCAGTAAATCTTTTGCTTTCATGACAAAAGTATAGCATTCATGTCCTAGAAAAAGAGACTCTACATATTTATATTCTTGATTCATAATATAATATTAATTATTCTTGTTTTCACAAAGTTATGATTTTATTTGTTTGATAACAAATATTAGTCATTAATTCATAAGCTATGACTGTAATTTTATTTGCAAGATGTAATTTCTCAAGAAACTATCTCTACGCTACATTTTTAATCAGTCAGTTATCTTTTTAAATGACACAGTCACAAAAACAATCGTATATTTCTAGCAAGCTTATCCGTAAGAAGAATATGTATAAGAAATCGTATTATACAATCATAAACCTTAATATGGATATGAGTGCAGATACAGTTTGAAAATAGCCAAAACAAAAACGACAATAGAACTGAGACTTCTCCTAAACAGCACAATTATTACCACAATGTTATTGCTTACCCTTGAACGCAGATCCCTAAAGCTACTATTCGATTATCTTGGCATTTAGGGTAACGCAATGACAAAGTCAAGAAATAAAAATCTAAATAAAGTCATCTGCAGAGTTCAAAATACTATATTAGACTTCCTTTTTGACTGAAACTATATCAATCACAATCAGGTTCAGCAGCCAATAAATCGTTTTCATAGTTCTCATTAGGTTTTATACTTCTGTCAATCAAAAAAATATGATTAAGTGTATACTCCAGTGATTTTAAAGTCTGTTCACGAAATGCTGGTTTAAGTTGACATTCCCATACTATAATACAATGCCATCCCATAGAAGCCAGCTCTTTTTGCTCTTTTATGTCGCGTTCCTTATTTTTCTGGATTTTATCCTTCCAGAACTCTGAATTTGTTTTCGGTAGTACAAAGTACTTGCATCCGTCATGACCATGCCAGAAACATCCATTTACAAATACTACAGTTCTGTATTTCCGTAATACCAAATCAGGATGCCCAGGCAGACGAGGATGATTCAGCCGGTAGCGGAAGCCCCGGCTGAACAAGAACTTACGGACCAGTAATTCCGGCTTGGTATTCTTGCCACGTATTGCTGACATATTCTTATGTCTCTGTTCTTTTGTCAATCGGTCTGCCATAAATGATTATTCAGTAACAAAACTTTTTATAGGAATCAGCTGTGGATGATAACTGGTCTTCGGATTCCTTGTTATTGGCAATAAGTTCAGTTTTCCAAAGTCAACCGCAACATCCGTTTTGACCTTATAAGTCAAATATAAATCTGCATCTTTCTTAGTTGTTATCACATCATCCTGCATCTTGGATTTAGGAACCAATGTTGGTCCTGTACCATCAAACATGAACAGTTCATATCGGTTGCTTTTATTGTGTATCAATAAGTACCTTGCTTTTGTAAACCCTTCTACCAGAGTAAGTGTTGCTCCATTCATTTGCAAAGCTACACCTACAGTTCCAGTTCGCTTTAGAGTTGATATAGCGTTATCAAAATTAACACCTTCCTTTACAATACAGAGAGCAAGGTCTGTATTATCTGCCTTATATTCTACTATAGGTTGAACGTCAGGAAGAACTTCGTTTGGATCCTGACCTAAACGGCATTCTTCCACATAAAATGCAGTACGCAACATTTCTATTAGTTCTTGATTAGTTTCTATATTTTCTGGCTTTCTATCAAGAGCTAATGAGTATACAGTCTCATCCGTATAAGGTGTATACACCTTACCTATCAGTTCCTTGAAATGCTGCTTTATATATTCTTCTCCATTTATGTGTACCTTAGCACGCATTGCATAGAAACTGTAATCCTGCTGCAACCACTCTTGTATCTCCTTGCGGAACATTCTTCTCACTTTCTGTTTCCATTTATTCTTTTGACTTCTATCATCACGGGCATAAAGTGAGAGTACATAAAGGAAATTTACGTCATAGTGAAAAAGAAGAAGTGTATCTCTGTCAAACAAGCGATTTTCATAATGCGTTTTCTTATGTCTCTTATTTTCCCTATGAGTCTGCACAATACCGTCATCTGCATAGTCGAATTTTTCATTCATCATTGCAGAAACAAAAAAATTCGGGATAATATTATATCCTTCAGTTATGTCATCCCTTAACCTGACTCCAGATTCCGGCTCTTTATTATCCAAAAATATATCAAGATTCCATTGAATTACATTACGTGCGTAAGTATATTGTTTATATATGGATTCAGAACCGAGTTCATGCCCCATTTTATAATACTTACTATCACCGATATAATATGTCTGCTTATCTTCATTATCAATCAGGCTCTGCGCTGTAAACAAGTGATCAACCACTTTACCGTCCTCCTGTTTCTTATCCATTCCATCAGGTAACGGCTTATCTCCAATAAGTTCATCTATTATAGCTTCGAAGACTATATAGAAGTTCTTAACCAATAGATATTCTTTATGTTCTGTTGATACACGCAAATGTCGGGATTCATCAAAAAAAGCAAAGCATAATTCCCAGAGTTCTATAGCCTTATCAGAAAAATACTTATACTTTATCTGGCGTAGTCGCGTACAACCATATCCATTCAGATAAGCTTCAAATTTTTGCCCTTTAATAAGTGGGAATTGGACACAGATATTCTTAGTAAAGCCATACTTATCCCCAATATAATTCAATATTGAAAAGAATATGACAAGCAGTTCTTCATCAAAATTTATCTGACGCTTCTTATTTGCCGGGTTCAGATAAATCGGGGAATTTTCCTGAATTATAGCTGGTTGCTTTGCTATAGTCCTTGTCCAATTAATCTTGTTCAACCCACTATGCATATTCTTCACAATATAGAAGAAAAAGCTTTGATTCTCCTTTGCAAACCTGATAAGTGTAAGCAATATATCCAGATATGTATTGCTCCTCCTGCGACGACCACTTCCTACTTGCTGTATTCTTTTATGATATACGATTCCTATATCAGACTGTTTATCATCCTTATATACAACAATTGCACGATATATCCAGACTGCAAACTTATAGACAAAATCACGCTCTTCTTTTGTCAGCGGATTATGTTCATCCAAATCAAGTATTTCTTCAGGACGATATTTACCAAAAACCAGATTTGCCTTCTTTGAGTCTTTTGATTTATCATCCATCAATAAAACCTTTGGAAGAATAAACACACAGTCACGCTGTAAGGTATTATAATAATACCCTACATAATGAACAGACACCTTACCCTCTACATTCTCCAAAGCATCAATACCATAGAGGGTGTCTTTTACATCAGTGACATTATATTGATATTCTTCTATAAGTATTCTCATTCCCTAATCTTTTCTATATGAATACCTAAATCACTTTCATTTACTTTATTCACAAAATCTCGTATTCTCTCAGGGTTAAATTGATTTGAAATATACACAGTCGTTCCGTCAGTCAATACATGAATCTTTGATTTATCAGCTAATTTTTGATCTTTGGAATCTGCTGTCCTATCTTTGTATTGGGCTTCTGTTTCAATAAGATTAGGTATTTTGACTCCTAAAGACAACCACCTAGAAACCACATCACTACTTGACAAACTCGGATTTTCAGAACAGAACATTTTAATGGCCTCAAAAGGAGCACGGCATTTTCCGTAACTTCCAATACCATTTATTGAATACCTTGAAGTATCAGTGTTTCCTCTTTCATCAACCTCATTAATATCAGGATCAGTATTCTCAGATTCTTTATTAACTTCACTTACAATTCTTACATCAAGATTCTTCAGGAAAAGTTCAACCTTTTTTTCAGCAACCTTAGATTCATGTCCTTCCGATTTATAGAACTTGTCAAATGTCAACTTGTGTTCATGTCCTTCAGAGTCTTTCTCATCATTGAAAATATCATTATTAAACTCATAATCTTTGAACACGTCATTCCACAAATAGAATAATACTTTTCCAACAAACCTATCTGACTTGATTATTTTGTCCTTGTCAGCTTTGCAGAAAAAGTAACCAAGTTTTTTATCTTCTGAGCTGGTAGTTGAAGCAATCTTATCATTTATTTTCGTTACGAAATCCCACCAATCATAATGCTTTCCGTTAACTTCAATAACCCATCCTTTACCAGCATCCGAAATAGGCATATAAGTCCAATCCCAACGACGTTTAAATGCTGAATCTATTGGAAAAAGTGATTGGTCACTGGTATTCATTGTAGCCCAAATGTATAGGTTATTTGGCAAAAGTAAGACCTCACCTTTAAATATTTTCTCTGCTATGGACTTACCATTATACATTGAGTTTATCTCAGATACTTTCTCATTTGGCAAGTTGATTCCATCAAAAGCTTTACAAAGCTGCTTTTGCATATCTTTATCAGCTGTAATAGGATAGTCCGAGTATCCGGCATCATTGCGGTCCAACAATTGAAAAAGGTCACCAAAAATTTGAGCACAGTTACCTCGATTGATTTCCTCTATCACAAGATACTGTGGGGTTCCATCTAACCACATCTTCCAGGCATTAATATATGCTTGTAAAAATGATTGAGCCACAAATTTATATACAATTTGCTCCTTGTGTAATGATGTTCCCCCTATTTTCATCGGTTCTCCCAACTCATTACATATTGGCAACATGTCTGTAGTTGGTTTATATGCTCCTACAAATGTAGAATAGTCACTATCAGGATGAAATGTTGTACGGATAACCTCTTTATCTCTTGTCATTCTGTTAATTGTATACGACTTACTTGTTCCTGGTGCACCATAAAATATTTGCTGGAGACATTTTTCTTCCTGATTTTTGGAATGTTCGCAAATATCTTGAGTATTGTCATTAATCACAGAGAAACAGAAGGACTTAGGATTTATCTGTGCTTCATCAGGACGTAAAAATGTTATATAAAATGATGGGCTTCCATCTTTTATACGACTTTCCAATCGGACAACATCGTTTTCTTGAACTCCATTAGCCTTAAATAAATCTCCCAGACTCGGTATTCTCTTTTCATTATTACTTTGAGCAAAATGAACTAATCTTAAATCTATAAGATCATCGTCTTCATGTCCTTTAGTAAGATTCTTAGCCTTAAATTTCTTTTCAAGAACACCATTATTACTCTCTAACTCAGCCTGAAAGAAATCTTCTGAATTAAAATCATTCGGCATACGAATGTATATTTCATGAGTTCCTTTATTACCGACTTCTGTTGCAGTCAGTTGTTTATAATAAAAAATTGACTTATTCATCAAACATACTTTTTAATAATCATTGCTATTTGTTTTGCCATAATCACTGGTACTGCATTACCAATTTGCATATAAGTTTTAAGATATGGTCCTAAAAAAACATAATCATCAGGAAATGACTGTACACGTGCTGCTTCCCTTGGGGTAATACTTCTAATTTGAGAAGGATGAATATGTGATAAACAATCCATACGCAAATGAGCAGTTATTGTGCGACAAGGTCTATCTGCATACAACTTGTAATATTTATCTTTAAATATACCATTCCTATGGGCATATGGCATAATATCAGCAATTTTAGGACTGGTTGAATCCTCACCTGGTGAAAGCCTCCTAAATATCTCGTAATTTACATCACTACAGTATCTTGCCTTATGATTAAAGACAAAAGGTATATTTCTATTACCATTTATCATACATAAATAATCATTACCGCAACTGTCGTATTCATTGTTATCAATTTTCTTTCCTGTAATGTCATCATCAACTTCTGTCATACCTTTTATTCTTGGTGCTTCCAAAGGTTTTATAAACTCTAAAGCAGACTGAAGATTTACTTTGGCATTATTCCGACAAGCTTCTTCTATTTCCTCAAAGATCTTATCAGCCGATATTCCTTCTAAAGAAGCAACATCATTTCTAACGGCTATATAAATTAAACGTTCACGACTTTGTGCCACACCAAAACTTGAAGAATTTAAGAGCCGATAAGATATATCATAGGTGTATTCCTTACCATCCTTATTAATATTTATGGCCTTATAGTCTTCTACAACCTGGTCAGCAACAGACAACATACCACGAACATTTTCCATTAAAATGAATTTAGGAGCAATACGCTTAACAGCTTCAATGTAATATTTATATAATTCATTTCTAGGATCATCAATAATACGCTGTTGGTTAGCACTACTGAATCCCTGACAAGGAGGACCTCCTATAACAATATCTATTTCTTCAGGAATATAGTCATTGATATTATTTACAATCTTTCTTATATCTTCTTTGACAACCTTGTTTGCTGGTAATTCTGGGTGATTGAAACGATAGGTTTGTACACAGACATCTTCATGATCATTTGCAAAAACGACTTTAAAACCAGCCTGAGAGAAACCGCAACTTAAGCCACCTGCACCAGAAAAGAAATCTGCAAATTTTGGAGCATTATCTTTCTTCACTTTATCTTGAAGTTCTTTACGATGTTTGTTACTTAACCTATACAATAAATGACCATATAGTATTTTATTGTTAATATAGAACTCCACAGATGAAATCAAGTGGATATAATTTGCTCCAAGAACTTTCTTTAGAATAACTAAATCTTCTGAAGTCTCAATAATACCCATACTGATTAACTCTGAACATGCAGCATAAGATGGTTCCGAAATAATCGCAACAGTCATTTTATTCTTATTTGCAATTATTTCTATCATACGTATATATATGAGTATCAATTCTTGAAACTCTTTCTTTTTCGTTATATGTTTTACTGATTCAAATATCATTTAAATTCTTTTTTATTGATATAGCCAGTGCTTCTGCAAACAATGGCGGTACTGCATTTCCTATCTGTTTATATTTTTCTCCTCTACTGCCTTTAAAAACAAAATCATCAGGAAAGGATTGTATACGAGCAGCTTCCCTCACAGTAAATGAACGGGCTTGAGATTCATCAGGGTGAATGAATTGAAAACCATCTTTATGAATATGGGCCAATATTGTCTTTGACGGTAAATCCCACCATTGAACTACATAACTATTATCAAACAGTCTTGCTCTTTCATGCTCATATTGTGGCATTTCTCTTCTTAATTGGCCAAAAGACCAATGATGTGAAATCATCTGTCGGAAGCGTTCTCTGTCAAGTTCATTATGACTCCTGGCAATATGATCATATAAAGGATGTATTCCTTTCTTGGCAATTTGCTTTAAGAAATCATTATTGCATTTATAATCATATTTGTCTGTAGAAGCATCCTGTCCCGGTTCAACTTTTGGCAAATCTCCAATTGCCTCTTTTACATCAACGAAGCGTTTTAAGCCTTTTTTATCTTCTTCTCGTGTTTCAGGTGCCCAATGCGTTTTTAATACATTATTGTATAAATCAATAGCTTGCTTCCCTTGAATATCTTTACGGACTCCCATAATAATAATTCTCTTTCTAAGTTGGGGTACTCCGTATTCAACTGTGTTGTGAGTTAATATTTTGGGATCACTGATTACATCATATTCTTTTCCTAGAGCACCAATAATCTGAGGAAAAATTGGTTTACCTTCAACTTTCGCAGATAGTACCCCAACTACATTTTCGAACACAAAGAACTTTGGACGATAAAATTCCAAAATCCTAACATAACTCTCAAATAGATAATTACGAGGATCTGAAGACATTCCTTTTGAATCTCTAACTCTTCCTGCTGTGGAATATGCCTGACATGGAGGTCCCCCTATAATTATATCTACAGGCGTAGAACCTACTGCTATATTTATTTTAGGAATGATATCATCAGAGGTTATATCGGCTTCGATTACTTTTTCTTCTGCATCTTTGTAATTATAATAACGCATTCGCTCCCGAAGAGTTTCACATGCCCAATGATTAATTTCTATATGAGCTAACGCCTCAAAGCCTTGTCTGTAAAATCCTTCAGACAAGCCTCCACAACCTGCAAATAAATCTATAAATGTATATTTTCTTTTCAATGTCATTAATTACTTTATTATCATAATTGTTGTTCATCAAGCAAACACACCTGATGAAGTCAGAGTATATTTTACACTATTTTTTGTATCAATTCGCAGATATCCTTAATATGAACGAATTAAATCATTCACATTAACACCCAATACCTTTGCTATTTCTATTAAAGTCTCCAATGATGGTTGAGAAACATTTGTACACCATTTAGACACTGTTGCAGGATCCTTCTGTAATTGCTCTGCAAGCCATTTGTTGGTTCGTTTTTTTTCAGCCAAAACCACTTTAATCCGGTTTATATCTTTAGCCATACTACTTTGATTAATATAAACCGCAAAATTACAAATTAAATGATTCTATGAAAGCAGGGAATATAGTATTTTTTGTCTTTTGTTCGCTTTTATTGCGTTTTAGCCACTATTACGAATGTTGTTTTTTCAAGAATAAGCCTTACAAATCTTTACACAAATTTACTATACTCTGAGAAATACTGAATAATAGCCATAATTGTTGAATAAAATTAGTTCAAGTAAAGCTATCTACTTTTCTGAAAACAAAAACTATCATATCTATTCAAAATACAAGCAAACTGTTCTGACTGTTCGTATTTCATGCGATGCCGAAACAAATTGCCTTATAAAGCGGAAACTAACCGGCTGGCTGGCTTCGTATCCCGATACCAGACAAGTTTCAGCCGACAGATTCATACAATCATGCAGATAAATCAGGACAGTTGCCAAAGACAGAGCCTTTAAGGTTGCGCTACTCTTCACTTTAAAGGCTCTGACATTGACAACAAGTTATCGGTGGTTCGTCTGAAAACGAAAACATATAGGCCGTCCCGATGATGCAGGCTAAAGCTTGCAATGCCGGAACGTCCTATATTCTTGAATACTCGTCTTAAAATACAGGCAAGCTGTTCCGACTGTTCGTATTTCATGCGATGCCGGAACAACTTGCCTTATGCTACGGAAACTAACCGGCTGACTTGCTTCGTATCCCGATACCAGGCAAGTTTCAGCCGACAAGTTCATACAATCATGCAGATAAATCAGGGCAGTTGCCAAAGACAGAGCCTTTAAGGTTGCGCTACTCTTCACTTCAAAGGCTCTGACATTGGCAACCGGTTACCGGTGGTTTGTCTGAAAACGAATACTATACTCTTCAGAAATCTTTGAATACTGAATGGCAGGAAATCATTGGAGCATCATAGCCGGAACCGTTTCTTATGTGCAAAGGTACTGCGGACTGGAGAAACGCCAAGTGACGCTTGCGCTTTCAGTCGGAGGACTTGACGGCAGCCTTCCGCAAATTTTCTCATACCTCAAAAATTTGGGTATTCCGTCTGCATTCTCTGACTTCACACTTGTCTTATTCTCCCTTTGGTCCGCAGTTACAGATGCACATAAAACGGTTTTTCCCGCCCATGAAGCTCAATGAGTTTTACCAGAGGGAAAAGAACTGGAACTTCAAAATCATGTGTTATGCGAACAAAAAGAATGAGTATCAAACAATCCTTTAATTTTTTACTGATATGTGCAGATTGATGACGACACAACTGGCGGAAGCTCTGGAGGGTTATCCGCTCTACTCCCAGGACGGCAAGGGGAAAGAGGCTGTTTGCCGTGCGGTTTTTGCCCTTGGTTCTGTAAGGTGGTTTATCCTTGAAGGAAACAGGGAGGATGAAGATGTGATTCTATTCGGTATCGTAATCGGACTCATGGAGAACGAATACGGGTATGTTTCCCTCAATGAGCTTTCGGATGTGGAGCTTGACCTGAGTGCTCAGGGGCTTGGCAAGCTTCAGGTAAGGCAGCAGCAGAACTTTAAGCCGGTTCCGCTGAAACAGATTCAGGACAGCAGGCTTCAGGAATTTCTTGCAAGGTTTGAATAGGCTGTATGAAAACAGAAGTGGCCGGTCCTATCCGTCACGGACAAGACCGGCTGCTTATTATAGCAGGTAAATGAAAACAAAACTATAATTGTATGGTAAATGGAAAATTGTCGTAATATTTTTAATCTCTCCGCCCGGCATGGGTGGAGCGTTTCTATGGAAAACATGGATGGAATCCGGTTTCTCAATTTCAGGAGGAAGACTTCGAGCGGTGTACCGTTCTGCTTTACCATTGAAGCCGGTGACGGTACAGCCGGATGCATAGCAAAAGAAATATTCTCTTTCGTCACTGCCGTTGTTCCTGAACAATGTGCAAGGGAATGGATGATTCAGTCGGGAGCAATGGAGCCGTCGGAGTTCCTTCAGGCTGTTTCCGACATGGAGGATGTCAGGCTAAGGGCAAGGCTGCTTGCTCTTGAACTTGCAGCTATGAATGCCAAATGTAATCTTTTGGATACCATTCCATGGGACAGACTGAACTAACGGTGTTTCTTACGCTTGCGGCCACGTTTGGGCAGACCGGTTTCCTTGTAGGCTATCAGGTCAGTTCCTCTGAACACCCTTTTTGCCTTGTCAGGTATCTTCAGGAAAGCCAGCGGCTTTTCCAGGTAACGGATATAGGCATAGATGGTGCAGCGGTGAACACCCAGGTAGCGTGCTGCCTCCTTCACTGAATATGTCTTTTCGGGAACGACTTTCATTATTTCTCATGCTGGTTATTCTTTCGTTTATGCTATAATGTAAAGGTAAACATCTGATTATTAGCAGTCAATACGTCAAATATGGGATTATTTCGGAGATTGTGGGAATACGATGGATTATGTGTTACCATCATATTCAATACGGCTGGACTAAGGCGGTTGATGGTAAATCTGTTTTTACGGAAATAAGGAAGGCATATATTTGATGGTTGACAGCGTTGACAGCAAATCCAATGCAAATCCGGCATAAGGCCAGTCTGGGAAACTGCTGTAATACAATACATTATATTCTTTCTGATTTTTCTTATAAAGAATAGAATATTATAATGTGTCAACGTTTGGCTATGGATTTTTAGCGGACTGAAAATTGTGGCTACACTTGTCAACGTTTGTCAACGTATGATTTCCATGTGAAGTATCTGATACACTGGAAAATACTCTCTGTCAACACTGTCACCCCTGAAACGGGTACATTTTATTATCTGAAAACATCTGATGCGAAAGGGATACAGGTTATCCTAATGTACCATTACAGCCACAGGTTTGTTCAGCATGCCTCTGCAGATATTTTTTTGCAAAGGTATCTCCGGCATTGCAAACGTCAAACACAGGGCTGAAAATCTTCCTCAAACGGGGTTGAGCGTATTTTCAGCTTCCCTTGTAGTTTGCCTTATTGAATGCCTGCGCTTCTGAGAACTGCAAAAAATATCCTTCGGGCAAGCTGAAAAACTTGCAGACAGAAGGGAAAAAAATCAGAGCGTATGGTACAGATGGACGAAAGCATCAGAAAGCAGTTGGAAAAGCCACAGACATGGTTCTGCAAGTATTTTCCCAAACGTATTCAGAATGTGGGCGAGAAGGAAATTGCCGACAGACAGATGGTCTATGACTTCAAGGACGGAAGGTCTCATGAAGCGGTGGCACAGATGACGGCAGCAAGAATGATTGAGGAACACGGCAGCGGATGCTCAAAGTTGGTATTCATTCCGGTTCCGGCATCATCAGTAAGAAAGAATGAAATCCGGTATATGGACTTCTGCAAAAGGGTATGTGAACTCACCGGAGCGATAAACGGATATGACCATGTAAGGGTATGCGGAGAAAGACTTGCTGTTCATGAAAACCGTAAGGCTGAAAAGGAAATCAGAAAGGTGAGCGTCATAGAGTTTGATGAAGAGTGGTTCAGAGGTAAGGCAGTCATAGTCTTCGATGATGTAATAACACGCGGAATCAGTTTCGGTATATATGCGAATCAGTTGGAGAGTTTCGGAGCGAATGTCATTGAAGGCATCTTCCTTGCAAGAACCCATTATAAAGTATAGAACTATGAACGGAATATTATCAGAAAAATCAAAGTCACTGGCTTTCACGGGACACAGAACTGTTTCCGTAGAAAGACAGAATGAAATAAGGGCACGGCTTGTTGAAGCCGTGTCGCTTGCATACAAATCAGGTATAACCTGCTTCTATTCAGGAATGGCCATGGGATTCGACCTGATGGCCGTTGAAACTGTATTGTCACTGAAGGGAAAGTATCCGGATATACGGCTCATTGCCGTTATACCTTTCAGAAGACAGAACTGCCGGTGGCCTTCCATGGAAAAGGAACGTTATCAGAATATAATTTCCAGGGCTGACCGGGTTATCATATTGAGTGAATACTATTTCAAAGGATGCCTTCTAAGGCGCAATGACTTCATGCTGGAGCATTCATGCGGTTTGATTGCCTTTTATGACGGCAAGTCTTATGGTGGGACATTCTATACCTGCAGAGAGGCAGTGAAGAAAGGTATGGACATACTAAATCTGTACTGAAAACCAGTCCGGATTATACTGAAAATATTGTACAAAACAGATGTGCAAATTTCTTGCATATCTCATTTATAATGTAAGCATTCAGTAAACCCCGTCAGAACTCAGTCTTGATTCTTTATATTTTTGTACCCATAACCAATATTGTACAAAAATGAAGAATATGACATTAGACCAATTCAAGCAGACATACGAAGACTGG
>NZ_JADYTF010000087.1 GCF_021530995.1 Bacteroides caecigallinarum | reverse complement strand
TAGACCCCACGCATGATATAGAAAACTGCTGTTCATAATTGTACGTTTGCTTGTGCTTATTCAAATATACAATTTGTGCAGCGGTTTTCTTCTTTAATAAACTATCACGCGAAATGTCGGATGAACCCTGTTTCTTGTATGAATAAACCCTTCCGCAATCAGGAAGGCAAACACCGGAAAAGCGATGCGCCCGAAACAGCGCATCGTTTCGTATAATATGGTACCGTGCTCCATCAGATAGAGCGCAACATGGTCTATCACCATGGAAATCATGGCTATGACTTTCAGGGCACTGCCGCTAAGTCCAAATGCCGGTTTTAAGGTCAGCTTCATAGGCTATATGTTTAGCTGATACCGAGGAGTTCCTTTACCATATCCTCAACTTCCTGATTCACACGCTTGAAGTTACGGTTCAGCAGGATTTCCTTCTCTTTGTCATTCCTGAACTCATAGATTTTGGGCAGAGGAACATAGTGCTTTTCCTCGTTCTTAATCTTCTTCATGTCAAAGTGTGTCTTGCAGAAATACTTGGTAGTCTTGAATTCTTCCGACTGCTCGATGTCAAAATGGTCAAGCATACTGTCATCAGTAGCCGTAAAGTCACGTGCAGCCTGTCCGGCCAGCCAGCCTGTAGCCATATCTGCAATCTTGGCTGCAGGAACCAGAAAGTCCATCTTCTCAGAGATTGTGGTTGATACCTTGTGGTCATTGATGGAAACGGAACGTGAAGTCTGCTTGGCCTTTCCGAACACATCATTCTGTGCCCACTCCAGTGTCTCCTTGTTACGTGCCGCACCCATGAAGATATTACCGCAGGTGGTGATAATCTTCTGCATACCGACCTTGCCGTAGTCAGCTTCCAGCTGTGGAAGCTCCTGGAAACCTAAAGTCACGGCAACCTTGTTGGAACGAGCCGTACCGATAAGACGGTCTATCTTGTGAAAGTACAGTGTCGGAAGCTCGTCCACGATGATACTTACCGGAATGTTACCCTTTGAGTTTACCCTTGTAATAAGACGGTTCAGAACCAGTGCATTAAGAGAACCGATAACCTGTTCCTTTTCCGGGTCATTGGCTATTACCAGATAGCTCGGATTAGCTTTGTCAGAAATCTTCAGGTCGAAATCATCCCCGGTGAATACCCAGTATGCTTCCGGAGACACAAGACGTGCGGCGTTCACACGAAGCGTACCGACCATACCTTCCAGCTGGTCATTCGCCTTGTTTTCATAAGCACTCTTGAAAGGAGCCATCAGCGAAGCAATCCTGTCATCCTGCATCAGGATATTGAATACCTGGTCGTATGGCCTTCCCAAGAATGAAAGCACATGCGGCATATCCGAGAACTCGCCGGTTACAGTGTCCGGCTCCACCTCATTGCCATGCTCGTCCTCATACCAGCACCTCTGAATCAGTATCTTCCTGCCTGTCCTATCCTTATAGCTGTATCCGTTCAGGTCAACAAACATACGGTCCTCGTCAGTCGATACGTCATTGCCGTTCTCATCCACGAAATCAAGCACCACATTGCCGTCCTTGTCGATGGCATTGAAGTCATCCCAGTTACGTATGACAATTTCCAGCTTCTTTCCCTCCAGTGATATGAAACGCTTCAGTTTCTTGCCGTTTCTGAACCCGACCGGATGGAAGTTTACAAAGAAATAGATGATCGCAGCCAGGAAGTTTTCCGCAGAGTTGGTAAAGAATGCTTCCGATCCGCCCTTCTTCTCTCCACCTCCCTTGTTGAGCGAGGCCAAAAGAGTAGCCGCCGTTTCAGAAGCGGCAGCCAAATCGGGGATATATTTCCGCTGAATCGGATTGATACGGTTGGAGTATTCCACATCGGTAAAATTTACTATACGGAATCCGCAGTTCTGAGGCAGTTTACCGGCTTTCCTGTTCTTGCAGTACTGATAGAAAAGCGTCTGTGCAAGTGTTGGAAACTTGAAGTCATATACCATCATGGCAAATCCCTTTGCTGAGTGCTGCCTGATGAACGGGTCAATAATACCGAAAGACTTACCCGAACCTGGTGTACCCAGTACAATCGTGCCACGGAAAGGATTGATGATATTGATCCATCCTTTGTGCATTTTCTTCTTCCAGTAGTATATAATCGGAATGTTCACCGAATAATCATTGCTGACCAGCGTTTCCGACTGCTGGAACGATTCGTTCTCAAAGTTGAAACGGTCCTCACCAACCTTGTAGTTGTAATACTTGGCTATGCCGTCCAGTCCCTGATGCACCAGCATGGTACCCACCACCGAACATACCGCATACAGAAGACGGTTGGCAGGAAATCCCATCCAACTGAATCCGAAACTCATGCCATGGAATACAAAACAAAGCCCTACAAGTGTCAGACCGGCCAGTACCGGATAGATGACCATTGTCTTTATATTGAACTTCAGGGACTTTTCAGCTTTTGTACCGATACAGACAATACAGATGCATATCAGTTCGGCCACCTTGCATCCCGATACGGAATTGAATACCCTGAACCGTGCCAGCAGGTCGAGTACGAACTGAGTAACCCTGTTGTCAGCCGTAACAGGCAGGTTCATGATGATTTCAATAATCAGAAAGATATAGATGCAGCTCCTGAAGTAATTGTACATCTGCTGCTGTTCCCTTGTCTCCTCAAATGCCATACGCCGTAAGATTTATATTGTCAGAAAGGAACCTTTATACCCAACAGCAGACCGTTGCGGAAGGTATCCCCATGCAGGAAGTTCACATTGTTCTTCTGTATGACAGAGAACTCCAGTCCGCTGCGGAACACATAGCTGTATTCAAATCCGGCCTCCAGCCCGAAGAAGAACTTCTTCTGTACCGCACCGAACTGAGGCCCAAGACGAAGGCGCATCATGCCGTTCTTGTACCGTGCCAGACGGTGCTTGTAAACCATACCGCCATCCCAGAAATATCCTTTCCAGAAATTGTGACATACCGGCTTCTGCCAGTGATTCCCGACCTCACCGTATACTTCGACCGCATTTCCGTATGAAAGCGGATACTCATAACCCAAAGTGGCATTCAGCGTACTTGGAAAAAGGAATCCGGCATTGACGGAAACCTTTCCGGTCTGTGCCGATGCACCGATGAATGCAATCGAGCAAAACAGAATGAACAGAATCTTCTTCATGGCCTATCTCTTTATGGAATGATCAATAAAATAGTAGGGGTAATAGTCGGCACCGTCCAGAATATCCGAGTCGAAGCCGTCCGCATTGAGAATGTCCTCATACTCGATGGTCAGTACCACCACACGTCCGCTTATCTGGTTCTCGGAAATCTCCAGACGGAGTACCTTCTCTTCAGGGAAAGTCAGTTTCGGAATCACAAGTACATTTCTGTAGTCCTTTTTGAACTTACGGGTGTTGTTCATGGAGAATACCGGAGTAAGCTCTATGGTCTGTGAGTTAGTTGCCTTTGTTTCTTTTTTGTCAGTAAGTTTTACCCTGATTTCTTCAATGTCGTATGCAATTCTGGTCCTGTTCTTCAACGTATAGTCCAGAAAGAAATAGTCACCGATGGAATAGATATTGTTGATGTATGCCCTGATTCCGTTTTTATTGGATACAATCTGGTTGAACTTTCTCCTGCTTCCATAAACAGCCCAGGCATATCGTGCAATCTCGGCCATCGGCATGGAAACCTCCGGATTGATATAGGACTGCGTCTCATTGTAGGATACATTGTAGATGGTAGAAGCATATTCGGGTGATTCGGTATAGAGGATGTCATACTGTGCGATATGACGCTCACCGATAATGGTGAGTGTACCCAGCAGTTCGTTTTCGCTGTAACCTTCAGATGAAATGGAATCATTCTCCAGATAAGGCTTGATGCGGACGATATTGTCCGTACACTGGTTGCCTATAATTCTAGTAGTGGAAATATCCACCATTTTGATGTTTTCCGGCATGACAATGTGCGTGGTCACTTCCCGGTTGATGTATATCTTCTCGTTAGCCGACAGATGTACGGCTATGCCTGTGATAAGGCATATTATCAGAAAAATTCTGGTTTTCATATTGGAATATTAAAATGTTACTATAATTTTCTTTGCTGTATTCAGATATATTATCTCGCATCCTCCGAGTTTATCAGGTAAACAATGGTATTGTACTTGATTTTCGCCTTGTTCTTTCTGATATTGGAAGATATTGCAGAGGTAGCAGAGTTGTACATGTTCTGCAGCGACTGGAGTGCAATGGCCTCAGTCGAAATACCTGTACCGTAACCGTCACTGGATTCAAAGCTGATATTCTGCTGTACCGTGTTGGAACCGGCATCCTTCATGAAATCACGGAATGCAGATTCAGGAACATAGAAGCCTTCCATACCGTCATTGTCAAATACAGAAAGCTTGACCTTGATGAACCTGTCGCCGATAAGGATACTGGTTATGGAAGCCCTGACACGCTGCTGACCGAAACCTGTTACCGTTCCATAGAGGTAAGTTCCCTTTTTCAGCTTTGTATCGCTTACCGTCACATCGTCCATAAGCTTGAATCGCAGACGTGTGCCTTCATGCGCCTTTGTAGTCTGGTCAATCATGGCACGTATCAGCTTGTTCTCGGCAAATTCATCCGGAGTAGTAACCGTATTGAATCTTTCGGCATTGGTGTCATTGGACTTGATTACTAGACTCGGACGGTTGCGTTCCCTTTCCTCCTGACGTACTCTGGCTATGGAATCAGCCCTGTGCTTTCTTTCAGCTTCCTCTGCTTCCGGGTCTTTGATACCCAGTCCGCTTTCAATGGCCTTCTGCCGTTCATAGCTCCTCCGCTGAATCTCTTCAAGGTCACGTGCGAACTCGTCCTGTGAGGAATAGCCCATACCTCCGTAACCCGTTTCACTGTTTTCCGAAGGACCGTTTCCGTAAGCATATGCATTGATATGCTTTCTTGATTCTGCAAGGGAACGCTCCAGTTCTTCAAGTTCTCTCTGCTGTCGCTGTCTTTCAGCTTCAGCTGCATCCAGTCTGTTCAGTTCCTCTTCGCTGTAGCCGTGTTCCAGTTCCTCCTTCTTCTGTTCTTCCTCCCCGATACCGCTGACGGCTGTGAAGGCATCCTCGTCACCGAAACGTCTGGACATCTCATACATTTTGTCTCCGGCTTCCTCGGCATTGGCCTGGGGAAGTTCCATGTTGATACGGTCTGTAGCTACCGTTCCGGCAGTTTCCTCACTACCGGAGAAGGTCTGCATCACGAAGTATACCAGTGCGCACAGCGGAACGAATATGACCAGCGGAAAGATATACTTGGGCTGTTTGAAATTAATCTTAATCATGGGTTATCATTGTTTTTAATGGATTTGACTATATTTTCCAGCTGCCGGTATTTGAGGATGATCCGCAAGGAATCCTCACGACTCTTTACTGGTATGGCAATCATGGAGTCCAGTTCATGACGCAGTAACTGTCCCTTTACCGTCATGTCCGTCAATACACTGCGGTGAATGTCCTTGTTTGCCTGGATGGTACGGAATCCCTGAAACACCGGTTCCATTGCGGCTATCGAACTGACATCCGGCTCACTCTGTTTCCCGTTGCCGGAATCTATGGCTACGGTACTTACAAGTAGCAGAAGCAGCGTTCCCGCTACACCTGCGAATGTAGCTTTCGGATGTTTAGCCGCACATCTGTTGGCCAGTCTGATTCTTGCGGCCAGACGGTATCTTGTTCCGATGACACCCAGTTTGGGCTGCAACCACGACCTGACAAGCAGATGCGTTTTCAGACGGCTTTCCTGTATCTTTTTTCTGAATGATTTCATAATATCAGTATATCAATAGTCCAAATCCCTGTTTTCAAGAGTCCTCCAGCCGGTAATGAGCAGACCGTGCGGATTGTTCCTTGTCCTCGGTACGGACTCGATGTAACCTGTTGTCACCATCGAGCGTCTGATGTCCCTGGTCCTGCGCTTGATAAGCTGCGTACCGTAATAGGTAAACTTCCGTTCATGTTCGTCAAACTGAATGGAGTCACACATGATGGTGCAGACAGCCGAAGAGGAAATGATGTCAGAGTAGAAACCGTTCTCGTCCATGGCCTGTTTCTGTTTCAGCGCAGTCCCGTCAGCCATATACATTGCTTTCCCTACCGTCCATTTGATATAGTCGTTGTCGGGCGGCAGGTTGAAGAAATACTGGTGGAACAGCTGTATGTGCGCCTTGGCCTCCATGGTGAAGTTTGCTTCCAGCCGTGCACGCTCGGCAAGAAACGGAATGTCTCCGTCAAGTACATAAATCTGCTGCCTTTCCTCGTTGACAAGTGAAATGCAGCACCAGACCGTAAAGGCACAGATGACGGTGCAGCCTCCGATTACCGCAAATACCGTCATCATGGCCAGTCTGGTTTTCTGTGCAAGGGATTCAATAAGCATATTGTAAAAAGATTTGAAGTTATTTGACTAATGATTTGACAGCCG
This sequence comes from Bacteroides caecigallinarum, assembly GCF_021530995.1. Taxonomy (GTDB): domain Bacteria; phylum Bacteroidota; class Bacteroidia; order Bacteroidales; family Bacteroidaceae; genus Phocaeicola; species Phocaeicola faecigallinarum. The sequence goes on along the minus strand of NZ_JADYTF010000087.1, from coordinate 9,264 downwards.
AACCGGCTCCCTTCATGGTTGAACCTGCCGCACCTCCGGCCATGGCACCTGCGGCCGAAGTGATACCCATTGCAGCCGAACCGGCAACGGAACCCGTACCCGAGCTTACACCTCCCGGAATCAGCCATGAAGCCACTTCAGGAACGAAGCGTATGATATAGGCACCCACGAGCATACCCATGGCATACATACAGTTGGAGCCTATTCCCTGCAGTCCCAGTGCGCCAATCTGTTCCCAGGAGTTTACCGAGCCATGAAGCAGATGGTCGTATGCCACCAGATCCTGCTGCAGGTTATAAAGAAGGATGAAGTCTATGTAATAGATGCACATATAGGTCACGAATCCCCATAACGAGAGGGAAAGGAACTTGGACATCCACTGGCTCCAGGCCGAGTTCCATGGCGGTGCCAGCGAGAGAGCAAACATGATCGGACAGAATATCATCATGATGGCCATGAAAATCCTCTGTGCCACGAGCATCCCGTAATACGACATCTGGAAAATCAGTTCCCCGACAAAACGTATGACATCGTTTATCCATTCACTGACCTTCGTCTCAGCCGCCACGGCAGCCCTTTGGGCGTAGTTGTTGATGGTCGAGCCCAGATTCTCCACATTATATATCAGCTTGTCCCACCAGGCAGCATCCTGACCGATTTCGGCTACCTGCTTTGCCGTGGCTATTGAGTCCTGCACGGTTCTCAGCCTGTCGAGATATTCACTCTGTTTCTGTGCCACCTTCAGCTCGAAGGCCGCCACTTCCTTGTTCTTTGCCTTTGCCATAGCCCATGTAGCGGACTCCAGACTCTTTCCCGGAACCTGCAGAGCCGAGCATATCCATGAAGAGGATGAAATACACAGGGAAATGCCGATGATGCGCAACAGCTTCATGACATCCATGCCACGCCTTCCGAGCATCATCATCCAGCATTCGTATGAACCGACACACAGGGCCAGGCACAGACCGAGAGCCTTTGCCATTGAAACGGCATCACCGAGAACGGCCACATTGGGAAATGTCTCCATGGCCGTCAGCAGCTTTTCCAGACTTTCGTCAATGGCCGGAAGTCCTATTGTCAGCGGAATAAACAATAAATCCATATCTTAAAATGTTATTTGTTTTTACTTGTTTTTCAATAATGCGTAGCGGCAACGGCACAAAGGTGTGCAGTCCTGTTGACCAGCTCTGCCATCCTGGATTTGGCTTCCTCGTATGCCTTCTGCCGCTTGGCGTTCTCCAGTCCATAGCCGACACCGGTTTTGTGTATATAGGCTATATCCGCACAGAGTATTTCATTCTGGCGGCTCAGCTCGTCCACCTGATAGCGGAGCTTGCCGTCACTCTTCTGCATACAATAGAGCAGTCCGTCCGTGATACAGTCCTGCATACGGTTGAACTCGTCCTTGTAGGTGGCATACATCAGGTCAACATTTCTGTCAGCCTCCCTTGCCAGTTCTTCCTTATACAGTTCCTCGATATATTTGCGCTCACTCTCCACTTTCCTGATTTTCTGCCTCTGCGTCTCTTCGGCAGTCACACGCACCGGCATGATACGTTTCACATCAGACTTTGGTTCCTTGAAACGGACACGGAATCCGGAGTTGAACCAGTCCCATTTCCAGTACATTTCCGCACCTGAGTATTTCTTATGCAGGAAAAAGTAATACCAGTCCGGAGCGAAATCCCATGGACCGTTCTCCATTGACTTCCACTGCTTCTGCTTTTCACTGTCACTGACTATGCTTTGGGCATTGGATGTAAATATGATACATGATACAGCCAGACACATGATTATTGTAAATATTCTTCTAACCTGCATATCCCTGATTCCATTTGTTGATTACACGCTCAGCTATCTCATTCTTCACATTGGAGTTCAGTATCTCCCAGATATAGTCCGGCTTCCATCCGCAGTCCGTGACAATGAAACAGTACAGGTTGGCATTATCTATTATGTACCTTGCCCTGTCGATTGAAGCCTTCAGTGTCATTACCAGATTCAGCTTCTCATCCATTGAAGCCTTCATCAGGTTTATACCCGAAGCGGCCACGGATGCATACAGTCTGTAGCAGTGCTGTATCTCCCTTGATATTGCCACGTTGGCATCGGCATAATACCATGCCACGAAAGGCTTCTTCGATACATGGCTGAAAGTATTACCGGTAAAGTCCTTGTATTCCGTTACCAGCTGATACAGTGAGTTGGCCGTTGAAGAAATGGCACCGGCCAGTACCAGATACGAATAGGCATTGTTCAGCCTTGTATCCAGAGTGGTCCTGACATCATTGAACTTTTCCGCACCCTTCTCAATGAGCGACTGCTCGCCATAGCTTGTGGCCACCCTTGTCAGTGCCTTGTCCTCGTCCTTCTTTATGGCCTTGTGCAGGGCAATGAGTGCTTCGATGGTCGGCAGGTCTTTGGGTATTATGAAAGCGGACGCCTTTACAGGCATCAACAGCATTATAATACCGGCTGATATGATACTTATATTCCTGAGTTTCATGACAGAGATATATGAAAGGTTAATAATTTGAAGCAACCAGGCCGTTCCAGTCCTGTACAAGATTTCCCACATGATTCTTCATGGTCATCACATTTGCCCATCCTTCAGGATCTATGGCAAAGAAGAGGTCGTTTGCAGTGGCATATTGTGCCATCAGAACCATCCCTTCCACCTTGTAGCGTATCCTGTTCAGGTCAGTATAGATGCTGTTGGCCAGTGTCAGCCTTTCATACCTGTCAAGCAGGTTGTAACCGTCATCCTTTTTTTCGGCAGTTGCCTGTCCCTGCAACGGATTGGGAATCCTGGCATTGTTCACGATATTGACGAAGTTGCCGACCAGCTGCTGGGTTTCCGCTACAAGGTTGCCGAGTTCGTTCAGACAGAGCAGCCTGTTTGAAAATTTGGCCTTGTTTACCGTACTGACAAGTACCGGAACATTTCGCAGAATATCCAGAGCACACAGGCCTATTTCCTTATAATAAAGACTTTCAGTCCCGAAACCGGATATGTTCTCCATACTCAGCTTGTATAGTTCCTTCATGGTAGCCATGCTTACCGTATAGAGTTCCACCTTCTGTTTCTTGGCAGCGATGGTATCTACACGCTGGTTATGCTGTTCCTCGATAAGCTTCTGTGAAGCGGTATTGGCCAGGACAATCTTCAGGCAGTTGCGGTCGAATACGATTCTCCAGGCAGCATGTGCATTAATACAGACAAATGCAGAAACCATTATAACCGATATGATTCTTAATACTGTTCTTACCATAGTGACATAACTTTTTGATGTTGGTTGACTTTTCTTGCAAACTCCAGATACAGAAGTCCTCCATCCGCCTTGCGGTCTTCCTCGATACGGGTAATGGCTTCCTGCAGCGTACCGTACCGGGCAAGATAAATCTTCAGTGCCTCCTTTTCGGTACGTTCTGTAGTATATGCCCAGTAACATTCCGGTGCTTCCTCCACACCGTACACATCCGAGTGTTGTCCCCGGCAAATCCACACCTCCTTGAAGTAGCTTCTTCCCTCATGGTTATTCAGCGCATTGATGGTGAAAATCTGCTGACGCTGTATGTCAGTGAGTCCCAGAATGGCTGCAATATCCTCATACCTGTCCTTGAACTTGGTCTGGTCAAGCAGAATCTTAACATCCGAGTTATTGATGATGGCCTCCTTCACAATAGGGGAATCAATCACGTCATTAAGCTCCTGTGTAACCACACCGGCTATTCCGTGGAACTTCCGGACGGTCTTATACAAATACTTTATATATTCCGCCATGGTCGGTGAAGCTATTGCCTTCCATGCCTCTTCGATAATAAGAGCCTTCCGTCCCTTCTTGATACGCATCTTCTGCAGGAACACGTCCATGATAATCAGTACCACAATCGGGAAAAGCACCGGATCATCCTTTATTTTATCTATTTCGAACACAATGAAACGCTCGTCAAACAGGTTAATGCCGAGGTCGGAGTTCAGTGTCATCTCCAGCTCGCCGCCACGGTAGAACTGTTTCAGTATGGCCGCAAAATCATGTATATTGAAACTGATTTTCTCCAGCTGTGTAATCTGCGGTATGCGTTCCATGGCAAACTCATAATAGGAATTGAACGAGAGCTCCTGAACCTTCAGCCTGCGCTTCTGTTCCTCCATGTGGTCAATCTGCCTGTCAATCTTAATCAGCATGGAATTGTTATAAAGTTCCCTTTTGTATTTTTCGATAATGGCAAGTGCACGTTCCTTTTCCGATTCTGTGGCCGCTTCATCATTGATCAGGGCAGTCAGTGAGCGGCACTGTCGGATAAGCTTCAGACGGCGTACTTCGGAAGGCAGCAGCAGGGCACGGCTTTCAGCCTTTTCCTGAACCTCTTCCGTATTTATCTGCCTGTCGATGTCCTCCATGCTGTGCGTGTACTGTTCATAGTCATCCTCCATCTTGGCGGCGACCAGCAGTTTCTGCCTCAATGCCTCACGCTCACTGTCGCTGAACCCTTCAAAAGGATTGAAATAGGCCTCATAGTATTCCACGATGGTCTGGTTTATCAGCATGTCCTCAATCTTTGTTGGAAATGCGTTGCCCTTGAATATCAGGAATATCAGCGATTTGAGGAAGTTCTTCTTCTCACCGAAATTAAGTTCGTACTCCTCCTTAGTAACCTTGAACGGGTTCATGGAAATGGGCTTCTCCTTCGAGTAGGCTATGTATGTACCCTTGTAATACCCGCATATACCTTCGTATGAATCACCCGTATCCACCATGACCACATCCGTATTCTGTTCCAGCAGCTGGCGTACCACACTGTTCATGTGGAAGGACTTGCCGGAACCGGAAGGACCGATACAGAAGAAATTGGCATTGTCCGTCATCTTCCTTTTGCCTTCCTTGCCTGTAATGTCGATACAGACAGGCAGTCCCTGACGGTCGGTGTAGTATGTGGTCAGCGGTGTATCCTCAGACTCCTTCAGATGCTCCTTGAAGAAAAAGCACAGGGCAGCATCCGAAAGCGTCAGGAACAGGTCATAGTCCGGGTTAAAGGCATAGCCGTTACCGGGAAAACTGTCCATGAAAAGCTCCAGTTGGTTGTAGGCTGTCCTTGACGGCATGATGCCGCACTCGTACAGTTTGGTCTCCAGAAAGGAGGTTACCGGAGTAACCTTGTCAGGCGGACAACTCACCAGAATGTTGAAGTTGCAGTACACAAGCATGGTACTGTCAACGGCCAGCCTGTCCAGCACTTCCTCAATGTCAGCCCTGGCAATACGGTTGCTCGGGTCCGGCATGGAACCGTGACGCTTCGCTTTGGCCTGAAGCTTACGCAGCAGCTTCCTCTGTCCCGGTATCTGAATGACCTGGTTGAACACCACACAGTCCGAGTAGGGGACGCTGGTAAGGAAAGAAAGCAGGTCTGTAGCAATTCCGTATCCGTTGATGTTCATCTGCGTGTACGGCTTTACCATGGAAGGCAGGTTTATCTCGTCAATATCGACCAGCGGATAGGAACGGATGATACGGTCACCAGTCCTGAGATATTCGTCCGAAGCCTTGAAGTTGGTCATTGAGAACGGTCCGTGCCGGAACTGGAATGCCATGAAACGGTGACAGTACTCGCTGACTTCCTCCTTGTCGAGCTTCCTGTGCCGGATATGCTTCTCCGTCAGAATATCATCCGTCTTTGATACCTTGGAATGGAAATCGAGCCATCTCTTCGGGTCATACTGGATGAACTGGCTTCTCTGGGCCTCCTGGGTGAGGATAAGAAAAGTCCTTATCTCTGTGAACTCCCTTCCCTCGAAGTATCTGAAATAACTCCTTGTCAGGAACTCCGCATCGTCCGGCACGTCATGGTGATATGCCTGTCTGCACAGAATGTCCTGCTTCTGCAGTGCATATCCCTCACCGATAGTCTGAAGGATATTGGATAGCACGTCATGAAACAGCATGTACTGTTCCGAATCCGTACATAGCTGCTGGACCGGATTGGTTATCTCGAAGATAACTGACGGCTCGCCCCTGGCCGAGAACAGCACGACATTGCCGTCCGTCTCCTCCAGCTGCGCATAGAGTCCGTCAAAAATTCTTTTCCTTTTGTGTGCCATACTGTATAAAGTGATTTACTGTTCTTTTCTCAGGCTTCTGTAGATATAGATGCCTCTTGCCCTTTTCTTGTTGTGGAGTCCTCCACGCTGCTTGATGTAGATGGTTATCAGTCCCGCCAGTGCCATGACCATCATGGCTATGAACCCTGCAATCTTCCCCAAGGCGATAGAGAAACCGATGAAGCCTACGAATGATACGCCTATGGCTGCCGCTGCCAGAGTAAGGAAACGGCCACGTATGCCCATAAACTCCAGCGGTTTCTGCAATCCCTTGAACACAGGGTAACCTTCCTGATTCATTGTCATGCTTGGAAAGGATTACTGGAAGAACAGCGGAAGAGCTTCCGAAAGTGCGATGAATGCGATACAGCCTCCGATGGTAAGCATGATGATCTTCTTCACGTCCTGGTCTCCGTTCTGCATCTTGAAGTAGACGTTGAAGGCACCGACCAGAACGATAACGGCAGCAATGGCCTTCATCAGGTTCGATACCGGAGTCTGGTAGGAACTGACTTCCTGTGTGGCCTTGGTAAAACCTGCTGCACCCTTGCTTCCTGCCATTACATTTGATGTGGAAATAACGAGTGCAATGGCCGCCACCACACACTTCTGTCCAAAACTTGAACCGATGAATCGCTCCGTAAGATTCCGGGCATTTTTCTTTATTATCTGCATTTCTTAATAATGTTAAAGGATTTCATCGCCAAAGAAACAGATGTCACTAAAGGAACGGTATATATATATCAGGCATTCTCACAGCTGAAGATAACGGCACCGAGGTCACAGGTACCGGTCTCTGCCAGCCTGTTTATTTCCTGTATGATATTCTCAACCAGAATGCCGTCAGTCATGATGGCCTCCCGGTAAACGTGTCTGGGAGATTCTGATTTGGATACAGATTTCTTTGTACCGTCAGAATCAGTATTTTCATTCTCATGTTCAGGATTCCCTGTATTATTCTCTTCCTGATTCTCTTCTTTGGATTCAGGCTCATCCCGGTTTATTCTTATCGGTCTGAAGCTTCGTGCCTCTTCCGATATGTCTATGTCCTCTTCTTTATGGCTGTCCTGCTCGGCATTCTGTGCGGCCTTTGCCCTCTGGAAGTCCATGAAAATCATTGCCGCATAGTAGAATACCATTGCCACGAAGAGAAGGAATACTATCTGTCCGTACTGCATGGCTGTTGTAATATGATGTTGGATGAAATAGCGGAGCTGTCTTCCGGAAACGGAAGGATATGCAGTCCCAGTCTGATACCCCGGCTTTCCAGACGTTCCCTGCGTTCCGTAGTGCCAGTATAATAAATCACGTTGTGTTCCTCACTGATGATGTATCCGTTTGATTTCATGTTTGAGCGCACCCTTACCTTCGCCCTGTTTGAAATGACACGGATACCGGTTATGGGTTCCAGTCCGAAGACGATACGCCGTCTTTCCCTCTTTACCATCTGGGTACGGATACGTGAGGAAATCAGGTGTTTCTCTTCACTGCTGCGTTTCAGTCCGAGTGCAGCGGCTATGCGTCCGACACTCATCCGGGTAATACCGAGAACTTTACCTATCTCAGAAAAGGAACACTCCTGGAAATGATTCCTGATATAGTCGGCACGCTCCATCCATCTGGATTTGGCCATTTTAACAAGTCCAAGTTCACGGGCTTTCAGCTTGACGGTCGATTCGCTCAGATTGAGAACGGCAGCTGTATAGGCTGTGGTCTCTACCGGATACAGCTCGACAAGAGCGGTCAGCATCCTGTCGGTCCAGTCTGTCTTTTTCATATCCTACAGATTATAACTGTTAAACAAAGATTTCTTTTCCCTTCTGTATTCTGCCAGACGTGGCAGGTATGACTTGAAGAATGCCCTTACGATGGCATTCACCAGGTCAGAACGGCATCTGCCATGTATATCGCAGTCGTCCAGTGAATCCGTAAGGTCACGGTCAAGCTTGCAGACAAGTCTTTCTGTTTTGTCTGTTTTGGAATCGTCCGATTGAAGGTATTCCATGAAGTCATCCCAGCATCCTGTATCCGAAAGGGAAACAGCAGTATCCTTTTCCTGTGCTTCATTATTATTTTCCTTTTGCTCAACCTGTGTTCCTGCGGTATCTTGCGTCAATATAAGTTCTGAATCATTGATGCCTCTTGTCAGGTCATCTATTTCCGGTATATCCTTACTCATAGTGCTATGGTTATTGAAGTTTACTGATTATTCTGGTTCTTTGTTCTGATTGCTGTTGCCATTTTCTGAAGGTTGGGTTTCTGATTGGCCGGTAATGTCCTGTGAAGTTTCATCAGACGGCTGTGCCTTCTTTTTCTTCTTAGGCTTGGGATTCAGATTTTCCGTCAGCTGTATGCCTTTGAGTTCTTTTTCCCTTATCGGTTCAATAGTATCGAAGATACTCTGATAGATTTTGTCAAATACTGGTGTAACAATAGCAGCCTGCATATCCAGTGCCGCCATGGTACTGAAACGTTCCATATCCGCACGTTTGGGAATCTTTGCTGTAACATACCCATAGTTGGAGAAAGTATCCCTTGCATTGTCCCAGATAAGCAGTTCGGAACGCTTGCCGATTCTTCCGTCATTCAGATTTGGAATAATGAAGAGTCTGGCTTTCATCCTTTCACCGACAGCCTTTTTCAGCCGGTCAACAAACATGAGGAAACTGGCCGTGGACGGAACGGTTACCAGGTCATAATGAAATGGAACAATAATGATATCCGAGTTGACGAACATGGGTACCAGTCCTTCCGCTTTCAGACTGCTCGGTGTGTCCATCAGAACAATGTCAATTTCAGGATCATTGTGCAGCTTCTCCATAAGGGAAGTCATCATCGCCTTGTCGTTTGCTTCGTATGCCCATACCTCGTAGGGCATATCCTGTTCGCCGTATTTTCTGATGTCAGCCTTTCGGCATTTCATTATGGAGTGCTGGAAGTCGCAGTCTATTACCACAACCCTTACACCCTTTGTCACCAGATAGTTGGCAAAGGTGACGCAAAGGGTAGTCTTTCCTACACCTCCCTTCTGATTGGCAAATGTCACTATAACCGGAGTCTGTATCATTTCAGGTATTGATTGATTTTGCGACAAATATATTAACCGAAGTATTCAGATAAGAAAAGTACAACACAATTGTGACTTAGGTTGGATAATCCAGGAA
>NZ_JADYTF010000086.1 GCF_021530995.1 Bacteroides caecigallinarum | reverse complement strand
GATGTGTCAAAACGTAAAAAAATGCTTTTTATGACAGTATAATAATTATTATATTTGAATTTCTTTTTATGTAGTAGTAATTTTGCAACGTATAATTTTAGGCTTAATCTAAAAAAAAGAGTGTTCAAAAAAATATAATGTTATGAAAACATTTGGTGAATATTTTTTTGTCTGCAGGAAGTGCGTCATTCTGTATTTGTTCCTTTTATTTTCTTCCGTGCTTTCTGCCCAGGTGGTGTCTGTCAAGACAAACGCCGCATATTGGGGTGTGCTTACTCCCAATATAGCTCTGGAGCTTCCCGTAGGGCAGAAGTTTACAACCGACTGGCATTTCCTTCTTAATCCCTGGACTTTTTCGGACAATAAGAAAATGAAGATTATGGCTGTCCAGCCCGAACTCCGTTACTGGTTCTGCGAGCGTTTCAACGGACATTTTCTCGGGGCTCATCTGGTGGGCGGTATATACAATATAGGCAATGTGGATGCCGGTTTCAAGCTTTTCGGCACAGACTTCGGTTCGTTGAAGGACTACCGATACGAAGGCTGGATGGCAGGAATCGGTGTGGGCTACGGCTATCAGTGGATATTGTCGCGCCATTGGAGTCTGGAGGCTGAGTTGGGACTGGGCTACATATATACCCGTGCTGACAAGTACAGGTGTGCCAACTGCGGCAAGCAGATGGAGGACAATATGCCCCACCATTACATAGGTCCCACAAAGGCAGCTTTAAATATAATTTTTGCATTTTAATATCAATGGAGGCAAGCGTTATGAAAAGCAAGAAAACATTAGTTTCATTAATATGTGCGGCATCCATGACGGTATTTTCCGGTGTGAATGCCCAGCAGGTGCTGCAGAGCCGTACGGTGGTGGACAATGCGGGCATTTTGCGCCATCGCGACAGCGTAACGGTCAGCATGCGGATAGACATCTCTTCGGCTGAAATAAAATCCGGTTCGTCTGTGATATTGCATCCACGGTTCGCCTCACTTTCCGGCACCGGCAGTGCATATCTTCCTCCCGTGGAGATTATGGGACGCAAGCGCAGCATATACGTCGAGCGTAATCCGGAGCAGAAATACCTTGACGCCGACATGTATGCCGTAATGGTGAAGCGCCGCAAAGACAGTAAAAACAATCAGGCAGACGAATCCCAGATACTCGATTACGCAGTTACACTGCCTTACTCCGAATGGATGGACAGTTCCAGTCTGAGCATATCCGAGGATTTGTGCGGATGCGGAAAAGTCAATCCAGCCGGAACAGTCTCGCTGTGCAATGCCGACATAGCTTTCACTCCCCGTCTGGCGTACGTGGTGCCTAAGGCAGAGCCTGTGAAGACCCGCGAACTGAGCGGCCGCTCATACCTCGACTTCCGTGTGAACCGTACGGAGATAGATCCTTCCTACAGAAAGAATCCGGTGGAGCTGCAGCGTATTATAGCTTCTATCGACACAGTGAAGAACGACACGGATTTCACCATCACCTCCATCGAGATAAAAGGATACGCGTCGCCCGAGGGAAGCTATCCGTCGAACAGACGTCTGGCAGAAGGCCGTACGGAGTCGTTGAAAAAATATCTCATCGACAGATACGGATTTCCGTCAACCACAATAAAGTCGTCGTACGAGCCTGAGAATTGGGAAGGTCTGGTGGAATATCTCAAGACCAGCACACTGGCAGACAAGGACGCCATACTCGCCCACATAGAGAACGGACCTGAGGACATCGACCGCAAGGAGAGGGAGATGAAGCAGAAGTTCCCCCAGTCGTATAAGGTAATACTGAACGACTGCTATCCGGGGCTTCGCCGCACGGACTACCGCATAGACTACGTGATACGCAGTTTCAAGCTCGACGAGGCTAAGGAGCTTGTAAAGACCGCCCCGCAGCGTCTCAGCCTTGAAGAGATGTTTGCCGTCGCTCAGACATACCAGCCCGGTTCGGAGGACTTCAACCATGTGTTCGACGTGGCAGTAAGGATGTATCCCTGCGATGAGACAGCCAATCTCAACGCCGCCAACGCATTGCTTGAGCAGGGCAGGGCAGAGGAAGCGTTGCGATATCTTGATAAGGTTAAATCGTCCGTACCCGAAGCCGAGAATGCACGCGGAGTGGCTTATCTGCTGCTCAAAGATTACGACCGTGCGGAACAGCATATAGAAAAGGCACTGGAGGGTAATTTGGATGCGGCAAAACATAATATTGAATTTTTGAAATAATTAAATATATGTCGAATGATTAAAATTAGAATTATGGGAAAATTAAAATTTTTTGGTTTGCTTTTAGCGGCAGGCATGTTTGCTGCTTGTAGCGATAACCTGGAGAATGCGGGGAACGAAAATGACGGCCCAAAGACAGGTGAGGGATATGTAAAGGTGGCTATCAATCTGCCAAGTGTAAGTAGCTCGAGGGCATTTAATGATGGAACTATTGGTAGTTTGGATGATGGAACTCCTGATGAATATGCTGTGAAAGATGCAATTTTGGTTTTCTTTAAAACTACATCTACTACAGGTGATGGAACACCGGAAGCAACAGCTCAATTTGCTAAGGCATATAATGTATCTCTTAATCCTGCAGGAGAAGATGTAGATCATGTAACTAATCGTCATACTGTTATTGGAGAAGCTCCATTGCCTGCTGATGGAGAAAAAGTTTATGCACTTGCTATATTGAATGTTAATGGAGTATTTACTGTAGATAAAGCTAATGGAGTTTTGAAAAAAAATGGTAACAATGTATTTGAATCTACTAAAACTTTATCAGCCTTACAAACAGCTATTGCAACTACAGCTGCAAAATGTACAACTACTGGCTTTATGATGTTGAATGCACCTTTGGCAAATACGACTACAACTTCTGGTTTTGCATTATCAAATGTTAAGACTCTTGTACCGGTTACGGTGTATGAAAGCAAAAATCTTGCAGAGAACGGTGACGTTGCTTCTATTTATGTGGAACGTGTGGTAGCTAAAGTTACATTGACAGGATTTACTTATGCTGATAGTAAATATACAAAAACTGTAACTGCTGATAGTGGAGATCCGTTCAATGGTGATAAAGTAGAGTTTGAAGGATGGACACTTAACTATACAAATAAGACTTTAAAACCTGTACGTGATGTAGATGCAATTACTACATGGCTTGGTAACGATTACGGAGTAGTATCACGTTTCTTAGGTGATTCAAAAGTTGATGGTAAAGATTTGTATCGTATTTATTGGGCTAAGGACGGTAACTATGATGTAAGCTATGGTGGAACAGAGGGCTCAGATGCGAAGGAAGCTTTTAATGTATTTACTAAACCTGAAGATATTACAACTTGGAATACAAATACAGCAGACAATAAAACCGATTCGGAAGATTATGCTCTTTATTGTCTGGAAAACACAATGGATTATGATAAGCAGGTAACGAACCAGACTACTTCACTTATCTTGAAAACAAAATATATTGCTAATCCAGATGCTGCTGGAACAGGTGACCAAAACTTTTTCATGTATGGAACACAGGAGGCAACATATACTCAAACTCAGTTTCTGACTAATGTAGGAACTGCATTATCTCTTTCTGGTGGTACTACTGCTTCTTTGAAAGTAGGAGCTACAGGAGGAACATATACTTACATACCTTCAGGAGCAACAGCAGGTGCCGGTGATTATCTTAACAAGAAAGATGTAAAAAATCTGATAGAATTATCAAGTAGTGCTGATTTGAGTGATGCACAAGCTCAAACACTAATCACTAAACTTGGTGAAATTAAATTCTATAAAGACGGTGATTCTTACTACAATGTAGTTTTGATCAGACATTTCTATGATGATGAGACTTCTTGGGATGCAGGAGAAACTTATGGCACAAAGCATCTTGGACGTTACGGTGTAGTACGTAATAACTGGTATGAAATAAAAGTAAATACAATCAGCGGTCCGGGCGAACCTACTATTGATGATGATACGGAAAATCCTAATCCGGATGATGAGGAAGAAGGTTACATCAAATGTCAAATCAATGTCCTCTCATGGGCAAGACGTTCACAAAGCGTAGATTTATAATAAAATCATAAACTAAAAAAACACCTGCTGCAAGCCCAACCCGCTTGCGGCAGGTCTTAAACACTGAATAAAACAACTTTTATATGAAACAACGGCTTAAACATACATTGAAGATTCTCATGTCCGTCATTGTGCTGAGCATGTCCGTATCATCGTGTACCGACCTTATCTTCGACGACCGCGAAGGGTGTGACAGAGGTGTGTTCGTGAAATTCAAATACGACTACAACCTCCAGCATTCCGATATGTTTGCCGATCATGTAGGAGAAGTGACCGTATATGTATTCGACGAACAGGGACGGTACGTTACCGGCAAGGCAGAAGCCAACGAGGATGGTCTCTCACCACTTAAAGATGATGACTATGCAATGTTTTTCGACCTGCCCGTAGGAAAGTATCAGTTCGTGGCATACGCGATGCAAAGAAAATATTCCGACCTCATTGAGGAAAATGGAGCTAAATTCGTAAGGAGTAGAGGATTTTACGACAGGAATTTAATGATGGAAGATCTCAATGTGGAGCTTTCGCACAAAGTATCCGATATAGACGGCAATCTATATATCGACCATCAGAATCTTCCGCTTGACACATTGTGGCATTCCAAATCGGACGAACCCGTGGAAGTGGTTCAGGGAAAGTATGTCTATCACACTCTCTCGTTAGTAAGGAATACCAAGGTAATAAGCGTGGTGCTCAGGGACATAGAAGAACCCGACGCCATGAACATAGATGACTATGATATGTACATTGACGGAGCGAACGTCATTCTGAACTACGACAACACGCCGGACAACAGCGTGAGGGCGAGATGTACGCCATACGTGTCGTGGAACACACAGGATCCCGATGTGAACAGCCGCTCGGGAGTGGGAAACATGGGGCATGCCGACTTCATGACTTCCAGAATAATTCTCCATGACAGTACCGCAGACGACGAGGTGCTGGTGGTGAAAGACAAGAATACAGGCAAAAAAGTTATTGAGGTCAATCTGCCGGACTTGCTTACCAGACTAAGCAGCTATGACGAGACCAAGAGATACACCAAACAGGAGTTCCTTGACCGCGGCTATGATTACGACCTTACTTTCTTCCTCGCAGGCGATAGCTGGGCTTACGTCAATGTCTCAATCGGTGTATTGGGATGGAGCAAGAGGATTCAGAATGTGGAATTATAAGATTAGAACTATATAAATATATATGTTTAATAAAGTAATATCTATATTAGGCACTCTCATTCTGCTCGTTTTGGCAGGATGTAGGGATGTTGCGCCCATTTCTGTGGAAGAACCTTCCACGGAGAATAGGACTATTACGCTTAATCTGGACATTACTACGAGGGCGGATAATCTGAATCTGCTACCCGATAACTCAGAGCCTGATATCATACGGCTATGGATATGTGATATGAATGATAAAATCATTACTAGTATTGTGAGCAGTCATAATGTATGGACTCCTGTACCTGTAGGAGAAACGGATGAAGAAGGAAATGAAATAGATATCAGGACTACTTTACAGACTGAAATAGAAGCTGATGAAATAAACGAAAAATCAAAATTTAAAATATACCTGGTCTTAAATCAACCTTTTGAAAAAGATAGTACTACTCCTGTAGATTTTACGAATGTTACAAGTATAGAGGAGCTTAAGCAAAAAACATTTGTTCTGACTGAGTATGGGGGTGATAACAAAGTGCCGATGACAGGTGAGGGTACAGCTAAATTTTCGTATGTAGATGGCAACAAAATAATATTTGACGCTTCAATTTATGCTAAAAGGTGTGTGGCAAAGTTAGGGATTTATTGCACTAAAGCTTCAGAAACGAGTGAATTGACTATAAAAGAAATTACTTTAAGTAAAGTTCCTGACAAAGGATATTTATTTGATATACCTGTTGATGAAAGATCAATTGATTATAAGAAAACAGTACCATTGTCTTTACTAGATAGAGACATAGCCATAGATGTTTACTATTCGGGAACTATGCCTGGTTTTTCAGATGATTCTTTTTTTGAAGATGAAAATAGTTTTATTGAACTATCACAATTTTACCTTCTTGAAAATTTGAATGGCATTGTTGATGATAATGGATTTATTCAAGTAGATGGACAAGTTCCTTCGGATGATAGGTATTATATCACATTAAGATATATTCTGAATGGAGGTAATTACGAAAAAAAAATATATGTATCTCAGATTGAACGAAACCAATACAGCAAAATCTATATACGCATCAATGATACAACTATAACTATTTATTGCCAAGTAAACTCATGGACAGAACATGAAATAGATGTCCCGGCCTTTGAATAAAAAAATGACGAATATGAAGAAGATACTGCATACGATATATACCAGCCTGCTGCTTGTCGGCCTTGTAACTTTTAACCTGACGAGTTGTAAGGATGACGAATTAGTGAAGAACAATGGTGATGTTGTAGAAGGTGTACCCATTACGGTGACGATGAAACTTGCGGGTACGCCTGCGGCGGATGTGACGGTGGATACTCGTGCCTCAGGTGATGATTTATCTACTTTGAGTAATCTGACGATATATGTGTTTGATGGTAATGGAAAATATCAGCAGACCGTAAGTACTTTAGATGGAACTCTTGAAAGAGTAAGTGGCCCGACAGGTGCGACAGATGTTACTTATGAGGTTAAATTTAGTACGACTTCTGGCACAAAAAAATTGTTGGCAGTGGGTAATAGTACCAGTAGTGTATGGTCTGAAGCAAATAATATTAATGTTTCTACAATGAATTTTGAAGAGTTGAAGAAACATTTAGCAAATCTAAATATTCCTTTGAACCAAGATGGAGAATTCAGTCGTCCGGCTACAATTACTTCTGATGGGCAAATGATGATAACAGGAAAAAATGAAGGTATCCAATTCGGTACGAATGGAACTGTTGTAGGCTGGGGAGAAAGTGATAATGATATAGCTGTTAAAATGAAGCGAATAATGGCGCATGTAACATTTAACATTACTCCTCCTAAGGATGGAAAGGCAAAGGGGACGTTTATCCCTACTAGCTATAAGGTGTACAATGTGCCAACAAAAGCCTGTTTGGTAAATATGGATAATGATACTACCATAATTACGGGGGACGGTGCTGTAGGATTTAATCATTTTGCTTCTATGACTATTAATCCTGCTATAAATGATGTATATTCTTTTGATTTTTACATGCCAGAGAATATTTATGGTGTGACTGGAGGGGTAAATGATTACCAATTACGTGACAAATGGACTGTCAATTCCAAAAAGTTGTTGGGTAAGCAATGGACCTATGCACCCCAAACCAGTACATTTGTAGTGATAAGCGGGACTTATAGTGGAAACTCTACTGTGGATGATGATGGTCAGGAAACTTCAGAGAAACACACAGTTACAGGAGATGTACAATATACCATTCATTTAGGTGATTTTGGGGAATCTAATGATCCAAATCGAGATTTTGGAGACTTCTCTATTGAACGCAATTGCAGCTACACTTATAATGTGTCTGTAACAGGTGTAAATAAAATCGTAGTAGAGGCATTGACTAATAGAGAAGAACAACCAGGTGCTGAAGGACAAATATTTACATACGATGGTTCTACCTATTCTTATGAACTTGATGCTCATTATGAGCAACTCTTCTTGGAATATAACCTTTCCTCTATCGCTTCAGCAGTGCAACAGAAATTGGGTCCGTATGATTCCAGTATGGAGGATTCAAGTATAAATAAAGCTATTGCGGATAACCTGATTTTGGTCATTCAGTCTGAAGCAATGGATTATACGTACGACGGAGATGACTACACAGTACAAAATAAGCGTGGTACATTGCGTCCTTATCAAATTTATGCAGATGCTGTACAAAATAAACAAGATCCAACTGAGGCTAAAAATAACGTATGGAAAGGCTCTGGTTCAGAAATAAACCCCACAGGAGGCTTTGATTACCAATGGATAGAGTTTTGGCCACAAGAGAGTGGTACATCATTGGCTGCATATCCTGGTGTAAGTGAATGGAGTCGTGCTTCGACTTTGACAGCGGCAGAAAAAAATATGGTGTATGGTATAGCAAAGGGAGATACCACCCGACTTAAGGATGTGTATGATGTGATTGTGGCAATGGGAAAGGCTGTGAAAAATATATATAGTGGTTCTGTGACGACTATTATTACTGGTGATACTCCTAATGATGATGGTATTTGCATTGTTAAGGATGGAGATAACTATGTAGCTCGTTTCACAGCTTTTGTCAATGAATACTATTATTACGAACATCCGTTAACTCATGCTAAGGTGAAGTCGTGGGATGTCTTCGTTAATAAGATTCCACGTGAGATGATTATTGCTATGAGTTCTAAAATATCAGCCGACGGTAATAGTTCATATAGTCAAGTATATTCATACATTACACAGCGTTCCATGGAGACATTCTACAATTCACGGGCTACAGCTATCAATGGTTTTGGCATTGAGACGTATAATGAAACACCTCTTACTCAAAAAGGCGTAGATTTCACTTTTGGGAAAGCAAAATGTACTACAGAGAAAGAGAAAGGGAGTGGCCTTTCTGATACAGATGGTCGTTCCAATCAGATAGCACTGATAGGCATAAATCAATATAATAATTGGAGTTATTATATTTCTACTGCGAATAATGGATGGTTCAATTCTACCAACACCAATCATAAGGAGCATAAATTAAGTATAGATGCATATAGTAATGATCAAAGTCAGCTAGGTGCTTATGCCGCTTGTCTGTCACGTAACCGTGATTTGAACGGAGACGGAACAATTGATGAAAGCGAAGTGCGTTGGTTCCTCCCTTCCGTTAATGAATATTTGCGTATTGGTATCGGTAGCTCTGCTCTTTCCAATGCCGCTCAACTGTATATTGGTGACAAAGCAAGTTTGGATAATGATATTTGGTATACAGGAGAGAATCAGACTGGCGATAAAAATTATGTAACGGCGAATAATTTAGCTGACGGTACATTGTTTTATACCAGCAGTATAGATGATCATCGGACATTTTGGGCTGTTGAAAAAGGTTCGTATGGAGTGGATGGAGAAAGTTGGACCGCAAATAATGCACCGAAACCCATACGTTGCATCCGTGTATTGCCTACAAATATTACCTCTGTAGATGCAAAATCTGATGCTACTTATGAGCGGATTTATAATGATCCTTCCGGTCTGACTACATTGAAATTCAAAGACCGATTGGTGCATAGATTATATCGTAACGGTGTTTATGAGTCTCTGTTGTCAAGACATAATGAAGACGGAGGACCTAATTTTTATTCAGAGGGCATATTTGTTGCTAGTAAAAATGTAAAGACCACTGATAATTGGGGTGTGGAAACCGATACTGATGCTACATTCAGTTTGAGTAGTATCATTGGTTATGATAGTAATGGAAACAGAGTTCCACGAACGAATCCTTGTGCGAACCATCGTGAAGGTGGCTATAGCGATGGATGGCGTGTTCCTAATTTGGTAGAATTGATGGCGATGAATGCTGAAGGGTTGGTAAACGAAAATACAACTTGTTGTACAGCTTTTTCTCGACAAGCAGTTCGTTATGGCTTTTTTATAAATGAAGCAGAGATGATTTCATGTCCGGGTAGTAAAAGTGGACATTTAACTTCTACATCTTATAAGATTCGTTGCGTTCGCGACGTGCCTGCTGGATATTTCGGAAATTAACTACTCCCAATGATGAACAGATACGGATTATTAATAGGCCTTATACTGCTTCTTGCCTCCTGCCGTGCCAAACCGGGCAAGGCAGAGGCAAGGGAGCTTGAACCTACGGACTCAACCGTAGTACAGGCACAGGTCTTCCCTTTCCCCGAAATTCCCACTACCCTGACGGAGACGGAAGCTCGCAAAGCCTACCTGCTCACCCACTACTGGGAGCGTTTCGACTTTGCCGACACTACCTTGGTGAATAACCGCGACGTCACCGAGCAGGGCTTTGTGAACTTCATCGCCCTGCTGGCCGACGGAACTAGTCAGGAGGATTTGATTCGCAAAAGTTTGGAAAATTGGTGTAGAAGGTTTGTCTCTTCGGAATATGCATCTCTGAAGCTTATGGATATGGCTGATAGTTATCTGTATAATCCGAATTCACCTTTTTATAATGAATATCTGTATGAAATTTATTTGGAATCATTGATAAAGGAATTTCCTGAGGAAGATTTTAGAATTTCGAGATTTAACTTCATATTGAAACTGCTGAAACGTAATAACCCCGGTAGTCAGGCAACGGATTTTACCTACTATTTATCAGATGGAACACGTCGTACGTTGGCGGGTACTCCGGTAAGGAACAACCGTCTGCTATTGCTGTTCTATGATCCCGAATGCGAGTCATGCCATGAGGTCCTGTTGCAGATGGCAAGTGATGCAACTTTAGCCGAAGCTGTACGAAACGGAAAACTGAGCGTGCTGGCTGTCTATACTGAAGGTAATGACGAAGCATGGAGAAAGGCTTTGCCTGACATGCCTAAAGGCTGGATAGTCGGTACAGACCGTGAAGCTATAAAGCTAGGAGCATTGTATGACTTGAAGGCTATGCCATCGCTTTATTTATTGGACGGAAACAAACGTGTGGTACTTAAAGATGCTTCGTACGAAAGAATAGTCAGAAGTATATCTGTCAGATAGCAAATCGCTCTGTTAATGAACTCTAAAAGTGATAAGTGTGGATTTTACAATTAAGATGGATTGGTTACTTTTGTGAAAAGAAACAATGACTAATACTTAATACTTATGAACAAACATCTTTTATTGTGTGCATTCGCACTGTCATTTTCTCCATTATTCGCCCAACAGGCAACAGTGAAAGGTCCGGACTCGAACCTGAAGGTTGATATTTCCGTAAAAGAAGGAAAACCGATTTATACTGTTACTTATAAAGACAACATTATTCTTGAGGATTCTCCTTTGGGATTTGTCACAAACATCGGCGATTTCAGTCAGAACGTTTCTTACGTTGGTCAGAAATCATCGTCTGTAAAGAAAACTTACGTACAGGACAGAATAAAGCGGTCGTCTGTAAATTATAATGCTAACGAACTGAGGGTAACATTCACAAATGCCGACAAGAATCCTTACGACGTAGTGTTCAGAGTGAGCAATAATGACATTGCTTTCCGTTATGAATTGCCGCAGTATGGCGAAACTGCATCTATAGTGATGAAGGCTGAGGCTACAGGATTTGATTTCCCTGAGAATACCACTACATTTATTTGCCCTCAGAGTGATCCTATGGTGGGATGGAAGAGAACCAAACCTAGTTATGAAGAGGAATATAAGGCTGATGCTCCTATCTCTACTACATCGCAGTATGGCGAGGGATATACATTCCCATGTCTTTTCCATGTGGGGGACAACTGGGCTTTGGTGTCGGAGACAGGTGTAAGAAGCAAATATTGTGCGTCGCATCTGAGTGACGCTACCGAAGAAGGCCTTTATACTATTGCATTCCCTAACGAGGGTGAACTGAACGGTCTGGGTGCATCTACTCCGGGAATGGCGCTTCCGGGAGAAACTCCGTGGCGCACTATAACTGTGGGAGATAATCTGAAACCTATAGTGGAGACTACTGTGCCTTTCGATGTAGTGGAACCATTGTACGAACCGTCGCAGGAATATAAATTCGGACGTTCCACATGGAGCTGGATACTGTGGCAGGACCCGAGCATCAATTATGATGACCAGATAAAGTTTATCGATCTTGCAGCGCAGATGGGGTATGAGTTTACGCTTATTGATGGTGGATGGGAAACCAATATAGGACGTGAACGTATGGAGGAACTTTTCAAATATGCACAAAGTAAAGGGGTGGATGTATTTGTATGGTATAACTCTAACGGATACTGGAACGATGCGCCTCAGTGTGCAAAACAGTGTATGAGCAATTCCATAGACCGCAAGCGTGAGATGAAATGGTTGCAGAAATGTGGTGTGAAAGGTTTGAAGGTGGATTTCTTCGGTAGCGACAAACAGCAGATGATGGGGCTATATGAGGATATACTGAGCGATGCTAATGACCATGGACTGATGATTATATTCCACGGATGTACCATTCCTCGCGGATGGGAACGTATGTATCCTAACTATGTGGGAAGTGAGGCCGTGCTTGCATCGGAGAACCTGATATTCAACCAGCATTTCGATGATAATGAGGCGTTTAATGCCACGCTCCATCCGTTTATACGTAACACTATAGGATGTATGGAATTTGGTGGTACAATACTGAACAAGAGACTGAACAGGACTAACGATGGAGGAACGACACGACGTACGACTGATGTGTTCCAGATTGCCACTGCTGTGCTTTTCCAGAATCCTATTCAGAACTTTGCGATAGCTCCGAATAACATGTATGATGCTCCTGCATCTATGATAGAGTTCATGAAGGAAGTTCCTACTACATGGGACGAGACACGATTCATTGACGGCTATCCGGGTAAGTATTGCGTTCTGGCACGTCGCCATAACGGACGTTGGTATATTGCGGGAGTAAATGCGCTGAAAGAACCGTTGAAACTTGAGCTGAACCTATCTATGCTTATGGATGGAGATGAATGTACATATTATTATGACAATAAAAAGCGTGAACCGCAGAAAGAGACTCTCAAGATAAAGAAAGTGTCGTCTGTTCCGGTGGTGATACAGCCTGAAGGCGGAGTGGTTATTGTGAAGTAATAAAAAAAGTGATACTGCCATATAAAAACTGTGTCAGCAAAGTTAATAATCTGTTTTATTCTTTGCTGACACAGTTTATTTTATATCCTCAATTTATTTTAATAATTTAATAAGTTCTTCAGGTGTTATGTTCAGCTCTTTGGCTATTTTTTCGTCAGTCATACCTTGCTTCTTGAAAAGGCTGATCATGCTTGTTAACATGTTGGATTTCTGATTCAGTTCCTGATCTTTCTGATTCAGTTCCTGATCTTTCTGATTCAGTTCTTGGGATTTCTGATTCAGTTCTTGGGATTTCTGATTCAGTTCCTGGTTCATGAGCTCTATTTCGCGATTCTTCATCATTATTGTAGTGTCGCGTGATTCTATTTCAGAAAGGATTTCATCTTCTACATCCATATCTCTTCTTACTTCGGGTTCAACAGCAGCCTTTATGAGGCGATCTACTACCAACTGTTCTTCCACTTCCATTCCACTTTCATCTATCTCCATTATATGTTCATTGTCTTTTACGCAATAACTTTGGTCGAAAACCTGAAGCAGACGTTCAAGCTTGTTTCTTACTTTACCTTTGAGATATGGGATCTGTATGATTATGCTATCGTGAGTAAGGCTTTCTATAAAAGGATCGGGTACTCCCGTCTCTATAGGATTAGAATTATAGTCCAGGTATTTGCGTCTGACGTAAACCACCGGCTCTTGAAGCTCGCCAAGCTTATGCCCTAAAATGTAGATTGAAACAATAGGAAGACCATAGCCTTTAGGATTGATATTTTTGTCAGGAACATTCTTTTTGTCAATATACTGGCTGCCTAAATACTGTCTGAAACGAAGTGTTTCCGTTACAAGCCATGTCTTCTGTAATTCTATGAGTATAAGTTGTATGCTACCGTCCTCATTTCTTATAGTAGCGGCAAAATCAATTCTCATCATTGAAATTTTCCTTTGTGTCACTCCGGTGTATTCATGAGGACGCATTTCCAGTTTGATGACTTCCTTCTGTAACAGGGCGGAAAGCATGATTTTGGCTACTCTCTCGTCTTCCATCATATACTTGAATACGGAATCATAAATAGGATTTGCAATCAGTACCATAATAGTTCCTTTCTTTTTTTTGTTTTTATGCTTTGTAAAGATACGGATTTTTTTAATTCTTCCAAGTGGTAATAAACTGATTTTTTGTAATAAAATCAACGGTAGTATATGTCCGTCATGAATTTATTTATAACTTTGCGGTCTAACGTAACTATTATGCATTATGGAAAATAAACTCTTAATCTACAATACACTGAGCCGTTCGAAGGAACTTTTCAAGCCGGCTCACGCACCGCATGTGGGTATGTATGTGTGCGGACCTACCGTGTATGGTGATGCTCATCTGGGACACGCGCGTCCGGCAATTACTTTCGATATTCTTTTCCGTTATCTCACTCATCTGGGATATAAAGTAAGATATGTACGCAATATCACTGATGTGGGCCATCTGGAACATGATGCCGACGACGGTGAGGACAAGATTGCAAAGAAGGCCCGTCTGGAACAGCTTGAACCTATGGAGGTGGTGCAGTATTATCTGAACCGCTATCATAAGGCTATGGAAGCACTCAATGTCCTTCCTCCAAGCATCGAACCTCATGCTTCGGGACATATCATCGAACAGATTCAGCTGGTAGAAGAAATCCTGAAGAACGGATATGCTTATGAAAGCCAGGGTTCTGTATATTTCGATGTGGCAAAATACAACAAAGACCATCATTACGGAAAACTCTCAGGAAGAAATCTTGACGATGTAATCAATACTACACGTGAGCTTGACGGACAGCAGGAAAAACATAATCCTGCCGATTTCGCTCTTTGGAAGTGCGCCCAGCCTGAACATATCATGCGCTGGCCTTCGCCATGGAGCGACGGATTCCCGGGATGGCACTGCGAATGTACTGCTATGGGTAAGAAGTATCTTGGAGAGACATTCGATATTCACGGCGGTGGAATGGATTTGATATTCCCGCATCATGAATGCGAGATTGCACAGAGTGTGGCTTCGCAGGGACACGATATGGTGCGATACTGGATGCACAACAATATGATTACCATAAACGGTCAGAAGATGGGTAAATCGTTGGGCAATTTCATTACTCTTGACGAATTCTTTACTGGTAGCAACAAACTGCTTGCTCAGGCATATACACCGATGACAATCCGTTTCTTCATCCTTCAGGCACACTACCGCAGTACTGTTGACTTCAGTAATGAAGCGCTCCAGGCTGCTGAGAAGGGGCTTGAACGATTGATGGAGGGCGTGAAGAATCTTGAACGTATCACCCCGGCGAAGGCAACAAGCGGTATCGAGCCTGCCGGACTTCGAGAGAAATGTTATGACGCGATGAATGATGACCTTAATACTCCTATCGTAATATCACACCTTTTCGACGCTACACGTATGATAAATACTGTTATCGACAAGAAGGCGACTATAAGCGAGGCTGACCTTGAGGAACTGAAACAGGTATTCAATATGTTTGTGTTCGAAATTCTTGGTCTTAAGGCTGATGCAGAGAACAATGCCGCACGCGAGGAGGCTTACGGAAAGGTGGTAGATATGTTGCTGGAACAGCGTATGGTGGCCAAGGCTAACAAGGATTGGGCTACAAGCGATAAGATACGTGACAATCTTGCTGCCTTGGGATTTGAGGTTAAAGATACCAAGGATGGATTTACTTGGAAACTGAATAAGTAACGTAAGTCTCTAAAGAGTAATAAAGTATTATAATTGGAGGTAAAGGCCACTTTCAGGTGGAATTTACCTCCTTTATTAATTTTATAATCCGGGTTTAAAACCAATCTTAACTTTAATGTTCAGGTGGCGAAGGAGTATTAAAAATTTTTTACTCACTTGTGTGATTTGTTCGGATTTTATTTGTACTTTTACCGCGATTGATTGAGATTTGTTTTTATTCTTTATGTGAACACTAAGTCTCGAGTTCTTCTGATAAGGTAAGGAACTGGGTAATTTACTGTTAATCAGAGTTTTAATGTATGGTTATAAGGACGTTTCACTAATTTAATTGTATTATGTTACGAATATACAAATATATATTTGCGTTAATCTTTTCAGCTATCGCGTGTACAGTAGGTTATTCCCAACAAACTACAAAAGCTGATTTGTTAAAATTATTCTTTCAGGCTAATCAATCTGTAAAGAACGGAAATAATGATGATGCCAAGAAATTTTATACTGAGATAATAAAGCTGTCTCCGGGTTTGCCTGAGCCATACCTTAATTTGGGTAACTTATACTCTCAAGAAATAAATAATGAAAAAAGCCTTTATAAGGCTTGTATTTGTTTTAAACAATACTTGAAGTTAAATCCGGAAACATCTAAATTTGATTTCTTATCAGCGGAAATAAGTAGATTGACATCGTTGATTGATGAATTGAAATCTTCTAAAGTTAAAGATAGCATTCCTGATGATAATGTGCCTGCTTCTAATTTTACTAAACTTGTAGTGTCGCCAAAACTGGCTCTTTTTGAAGACTCTATAGATACTCATATTGAATTGCCTGCGTTGGCACATAAGCCGGATACAACATTTCTGGCTGCTGAGACCGATAGTATTTATTTAGGTCGTTGGATTTCGTCTGAATTTGGAAATAATGGTAGAGAAACTTGGATTCTTGACATAAAAGATGATAATGGTAAATTGGTTATGTCTTATAATGGAAATTCAGGTTTTAGCTTGAATACAAGAT